>DATHMC010000153.1:0-11687 GCA_035487495.1 Undibacterium sp. | reverse complement strand
GGCGGTTTCGACCGGCGTGTTCAGCGCGGCCTTGATCGCCACGTTTGCAGTGTGGTATGCAAGGGAAAAAACGCTGTCCATCTATGCTATCGATAGCGTCAAACGGGAGCGATTTTACTGGGCGGCTATTCTCTTTACGTTCGCGCTAGGCACGGCCGCCGGCGACTGGGTGGCCGAGGGATTGGGCTTGGGCTACGCCAATTCCGCACTCCTGTTTGGCGGGCTGATCGCCGCCACAGCGTTTGCCCACTACGTTTTCAAGGCTGATGCAATTACCTGCTTCTGGATTGCCTACGTGCTGACCCGCCCGTTTGGCGCCTCGTGCGGCGATCTCTTGTCTCAGCCCTTGAGCAATGGCGGCCTTGGGCTCGGCGCTATCGGGACAAGTGCCATCTTTCTGGTGACGATTATCGGTTTGGTGACCTACCTTTCGGTTGCACAAAAACGCCTTGCGGTGCAGTGAGAGCGCGAACGGCACCCCAGGCTGCGTTACACACCCGCCGCTGAATTGATTTGTATTCTAGCGGTGTTTTGGAGAAAACATCCATGCTTTCAGGCGGACTATTCAGTTGGCTATCCGGCGATCAAGCCTTGATGGCCTTACTGGCCAACAACTGGATCCTTGGAGTGCCGATTGTGGCCAGCACCATCTTTTTGCGAAACCGGCCTCGCCGTATTCCCATTTTTGCCCGGCGACTCACTGTTATTCGCGCAATCGCCACCGGAGGATAAATGCGGGTACTGCTGATTGAAGACGATCCGATGATTGGGGCGGCGATCCAAGGCGCACTAAAAGATGCATCCTATGCCGCCGACTGGGTAAAAAACGGGCAAACCGCCCTCAATACGCTGTCGTGTCAACACTACGACATCATATTGCTCGATCTTGGCTTGCCGGGAAAAGATGGCCTTGACGTACTGAGTTCGATCCGTGGCAAAGACAACCCGGTACCATTGCTCATCATCACCGCCCGCGACGGGTTGGATGACCGCATTCGCGGGCTGGACGGCGGCGCGGACGACTACGTGCTCAAGCCCTTCGAGATGAGCGAACTGTTTGCGAGAATGCGCGCGGTACTGCGTCGCAAAGGAGGAGCAGCAACCCCGGTGCTGAGCAACGGCATCCTGTCCCTCGATCCGGCGACGCATGAAGCACGCGCCAGCAATGGCGAAGCCCTGCAACTGTCCCATCGGGAATTCGCACTGTTGCAAGCCTTAATGATGCGCCCAGGAGCCATTTTGTCCCGCGGCGAACTGGAGGAACGAATATACGGCTGGGGAGAGGGAGTGGAAAGCAATGCAGTCGAGTTTCTGATTCATGCTTTGCGCAAGAAATTGGGAGCCGAGGCGATCAAGAATGTCAGGGGGGCGGGATGGATGGTCTCAAAAGGAGAGTGACAGGCTCGCTCCAGATCAGGCTCTCGCTCTGGCTGTCGCTGGCGATACTGAGCGTTGCGTTGATTGCCGGGATATTTTCTTTCTTCTCGGCGTTCGACGAAGCGCATGAGTTACAGGACGATGTGTTGCGCCAAATCGCCACCTTGTTCGACCGGCATCACTTGAACGCGTCTCAGGAAAGCGATGCAGACAGAGCGGGAGACGGCGATGCGGAATCCCGTGTCTTTGTGCAACTGCTCACTGCGCCCCCATCGGACAGCCCCGACAGGGATGCCCGCCCGCCGCTGGCTCTGTCCACAAACCTGGTCGATGGCATGCAAACCGTTCGTGCCGGCAATGAAGACTATCGGGTGCTGGTGAGAACCCTCAATACCGGCCAACGTCTGGCCGTCGCTCAGGGGACGTCCGTCCGCGACGAAATCGCGCGAGACAGCGCGCTGCGCACCCTGATGCCGTTCCTGATACTGGTTCCGATTCTGCTGCTGGTCGTGGCCGACCTGGTCCGCAAGATATTCAAGCCGGTTGCAGACCTTTCGATTGAAATCGATCAGCGCGGTGAGCAGGAACTTCACCCGATTGCTTCCAAGCCATTGCCAGCTGAAATCCGGCCGTTCGTTGGCGCCATCAATCGACTTTTGGAACGCGTGGAGCAGTCAGTGGATGCGCAGCGGCGCTTCATCGTCGACGCTGCACACGAGCTGCGCTCGCCGCTGACAGCACTGTCGCTACAGGCAGAACGGCTTGCAGATACAGAAATGTCGGTTGACGCACATGAAAGACTGAACACGCTGCGCCAGGGGATCGAGCGCGGCAGGACATTACTGGATCAGCTGTTGGCGCTGGCGCGAGCCCAAGCGTCGGCAAGCATGCCCAGCACGACGGTGTCGGCACAACAGGTCTTTCGGCGTGTGCTGGAAGATTTGATGCCCTTGGCCGAGGTCAAGGGCATCGATATCGGCGTCGTGAGCGGCGCGGATGCCCAAGTCCTCGCCGACGAGGTTGATTTGATCATCCTGGTCAAAAATCTGGTGGACAACGCAATCCGCTACACACCGGCAGGCGGGCGTGTCGATTTGTCGGTATTAGCCGCCGATGAGGTGACCACGCTAGTGGTGGAAGATAACGGCCCCGGCATTCCAGAGGCAGAACGGGCGCGAGTGTTTGATCCGTTCTATCGGGTCTTGGGTAGCGGTGAGATTGGTTCTGGTCTCGGCCTGTCTATTGTCGAGACCATTTCCGCCCGAGTTGGCGCAAAAGTCAGCCTTGGCTTTGCCAGCGACCATTCAAGGTCTGGCTTGCGAGTAATGGTGACGTTCCCTTCGACGACACCTTGAGCGCGCAGGAGGACGCCCTCCGTGCGGGCACAAACTTGAGCATAACGGCACTGGTGCCATGCGAGATGGCGCACCAGGACAAATGAATTCTATCCAGAAGATATGCACTTCCGGAACATGCAGTGATCAAAAATTTTACCGAGGAAGATCGGCGAGAATGAGTGCAGGCATTTTTCGAAAGAATTGAAGTTGCGCGTTGAACAGCGCTGGATATTTGAATATCTACTGGAAATACAAAAAAGACTCTGATTTCTCAGAGCCTTTTTTATTTTGGCGTCCCCAAGGGGATTGGAACTTGCCCCCCAATTATTGTGAAATCCGTCGTGAGAGCGGCTTGACGCAGCCTCTCCCACTGACGTGCTGAGGATTCGATGCCATTTGGTAATTTAATGCGTGGCCTCGACAGGCCTTCTCATTACCATTGCGTCTGGCGCGGTGGTTGCAAACTTTCATAGGTGCAAGGGTTAGGAAGTTCACCTCTAGCCAGTTTAATTTCCCCCCCCTTGGCTAAGGGAAACTCTCCGAGGCAGAACATAAAGATTGCGGTTTAATGTAACGCCCCGTTTGCAAGAAAAATCAAACCTCCAAAACATTGCAACGACGATGTCGCTGCAGGCGGCGGGCTCCGGCTACGCAACCAGTTGCATGCGCTCCCCTGACTCGGCCGGCTGCACCTGCAGTACCCTGTCGTGGAATTCGTCCAGCGACGGGCGGTGCGACACATGCACAATGGCACAAGCGGGCAAGACGCGCAGCAAGGTTTGATAGACTACACGTTCGGTCGCCGGATCTAACGCGCTGGTCGATTCGTCCAGGAATAGGAAATCCGGGCGCTGCAACAGGGCGCGTCCTATGGCCAGGCGTTGCTGCTCGCCCGGTGACATACGCTGGCTCCACCGATCGGTCTCGTGCAGCCGCGCCACGTAGACAGGTAGGCACGCATCGACCAAGGCGTGCTGGCAAGCCTCGTCGCTGTAGGCGCTTTCCTCGGCCGGATAACATAATGCCGCCTTGAGGGTGCCTGGTGGTAGGTAGTTCTTCTGCGACAAGAACAATATGCCGGCTTCGGCCGGCATGCGGATCTGACCCTTGCCATAGGGCCAGATACCGGCAAGGCCGCGCATCAGCGTCGACTTGCCAACGCCGGATTCACCCTTGACCAACCAACGCTGACCAGGCGCGACCACCAGATCCACCGGCCGGTTCAGCGCCGCGCCATGCGGCGTGCGCAAGACCAGATCGGTCACGATCAAGTTGCCTTGCGGCGTTGCCGCATAGTCCACCCCGTCACGCACGGGCGTCACCACTTCGCAGGCCCGCTCCAGTCCGTACAAGCGCTTCACCACTACCCGGAACAATTGCAGGGTCTCGTAATAGCTGACGAACCAGGACAATGAACTGTAGACAGAGACAAAGGCTAGAGTGACCTGGGTCATGCCGCCATAGGTGATCTCACGCGAGAAGTAGCGTGGGGCGACCAACACAGCCGGAACTAGGGACAAAATCAAGCCCATGCCCATTTGGAACGCCTCATAAGGCAGGCTAACGCGCAGCACTTGCCAAAAATTGCGCCGCACGGCCATGAACCCTGCCTGCATGCGCCGAATTTCGGTCTGCGCCCCATGGTATAGCGCGATTTGTTCGGCATGCTCGCGCACGCCCACCATCGTGAAACGGAAATCTGCTTCTACCCGCTGCTTATTGAAGTTGACCCGCATCAGGCGGTGACCCACCAAATGAGTCAGCCCCGTCATCACGGCAGCATAGATCACCGCGATCCAGACCATGTAACCGGGAACCGTCCACCGCGTACCCAAGAGCGTGAACGCCAACGGCCCGGACGCCACCCAGAGCAGCGAAGCAAAGGTACCCAGCCGCAGCACGGTCGAGAACAGGCCAACACTCAAATTGAAGCTGTGGGTGATCAACTGATCGATGTCCTCCGTGATACGCTGATCAGGGTTGTCGACCGTCTGTTCACGTTCGATACGGTAAAAAGTCTCGCGCGCCAGCCAACGCTGCAAAAACCGGTCGGTCAGCCACGTGCGCCACTCAATGTGCAGCGCCCGGTTTGCAAAGGTGGAAACGACATGAAAGACGAGCAAGGCAAGCAGCAGCCACGCCCATTGAACATATAGTTGCCAGTAACTTGCGGCCTCATAGTGCGTGAGTGCATCCATCGACTTTCCCGCCCACTGGATCATGCGCGCGTTCGTCATGGTGCCCATCACGGTTCCGGCGATGACCAGAGCAAGCAAGCCATAGGCCTTCCATTTTGGTCCATGGATCCAAAAGGGCTCAATCAGACGCCAAGCCGCTTTCAAGGTAGGAACCGATTGTGTAGAAGCGTTATCCATCTGGCGCTCCCTAGGGCTTGGCGACTTCGCACAGCGACTTCATCAGGCCCTGGTGTAAACGTTCACCGAGTTCGCGCTTGATTTTCCGGCGTTGGGCATCGTCGACCGGTTGTGCAGATTCCCACATAGTCATGAACGCGACGACTTCCTCGGAGGATTCAATGTCTTTGGGGTTGGTCCCGGGCTCCGCCGATGCTATCCTGCGGCTCGCCGCCGCCTTCAGGATGTCGCGCTTCGCCCACTCCTCAGCGGTATACATTTGCATAACGCTGGCCTCCGACAAACCCTTGAAGAACATGTCAAGTCCGTCAACTAGTCCATCATTCAATTCATCGTCGGGCCACGCCACTGCACTAGCCAACTGCACTACTACGAAAGAAAATAGATGCTCTTGCGCGTTTGGACAGGCGTCAATTGCAGCCTCGCGGGCAGCCTTCCATTCCGCAGCATTAGGCATCGTGCCTGTCGCGGTGCGCGCGTGCAGTGCGGCTACGTCGCGCACAACGGATTTAGCATCGTCAACGACGGAAAAAGCCGATAAGTAAGGCGCACTGATCAAGTCGAGCAGCAGCCAATGAAGGAAGTGAGGAGTCACGCGGCGAAGGTCCGCGCCAAGCGGAATGCTTTGCAGCCAGTCCACAGGGTAGCTGCACCCCTGCTCACGAAAGGCGTCATAGGATTTCCCGTCGCCATCCGCCACTTCCACCATCATCAGGCTATGGACGGCCTCTTCGAGCTGGGCCAAAACGGCCGGTATGCCCAGCGTACCTTCGTAGCGATCCATATCCGCGGCGTGCAAGGCCGCGCCCATGAGACTGTATTTTTGATTCTCTTCGTCGCAAATAGGAACCCTTTTAGCTGTCACCACCTGATCGGCTTCAATATGCTGGCGCACCTGAGTGGCTACCGCCTTTTGCAGGTCGGCATCACCCCAGAATGCGCGATAGACCTTCGATGGTCGCGCCAACTCCATGGTGGCCGGCTCCGCGGCGGTCACGTGGAGATCGAGCAAAGCGCTCAGCTTGGCCTTTGGCTGAGCCCCTGAGATCCGCTCAAGCGTCTGGTCGTTTTTGAACAAGATCATGGTTGGCAAGCTTCGAATGTCGAAGCGTTGCTTCAGCTCGGGGTTTTCATCGACATTGACCTTCGTGAATTTGATACGGCCCAGATAGCTTCTAGCCAGATACTCGAGCACGGGCTCCAGCGATTTGCACGGTTGGCACCATGGCGCCCAAAAATCGATAAAAACCGGTAATTCGGCTTGCTCGACTTCAGTTTTAAAAAAGGCATCGGTAACAGGGGTAACGGCTTGCGTCATATATCTCTCAATATGGTTAGTGATGAATCGAAGAAACAAAGTCTCTTTCGAAGCGGGCGATCCATTGCCCAGGTTGATGTAGGAACAATAGAAATCAGGCGAGAATGAGCAACCTTGCGGCAGCCGCATGCTACTGGCTGCCGTAGGAAAGCGCAGTGATGGCTTGCGCCAACGCGTGGTTGGGATCTAGCCGCCGCAACGCGTCATAGAGAGCCCCGTAGCGTAAACATGAAATTGCGTGGCTCGCCGTACCAGTTGCCGCCGGTGGGTGTGCCTATGGTCTGGTAATAAGTACGATCGAATAGGTTGTTGATATTGAGCGCCGCCTGCCAGCTCTTATTGATCTTGTAGGCTACCCGCAGTGTGGCGACGGCATACGAGGCTTGCACGCTGTTAAATGGCACTTGTGCGCCAACGCACTTGCCGTCGCCAGAGAACGCCGTACAGGCAGTACCGCGCGTGTAGTTGCTGCTCTGCGCGGTCAAACCGCCGCCAAGACTCCATCCTTGGGGCAACTGATAATTGGTCCACAACTTGAACAGATGCTTCGGCGTTTGTGTTTGGAGGGTAGCACCTGTCACGGATAGATTTTCATTGAATGTATAGCCGGCGACCAGTGTCCACTCTTTCGTCAGCTTGCCACTGATTTCTGCCTCGACACCATGGCTGGTGTTGGTACCGGCCAGATAGCAGCAGGTCGGACGGGCGCTGGTGGGCGGGTGACTGGGGTCAACTACGCCCACACCGCTCTCGTCGATTTTGAACAAGGCCACGGAACCATTCAACCTGTTACCGAGCCATGCCCCTTTGAAACCGGCTTCCAAATTGACACCGCTGGTGGGCGCCAGGGTAGTGCCGTCCGCATGTATTTCTCCGGAATTCGAGTTGAAGACCTCGGCAAAGCTGACGTAGAGCGAATTCTTCCCGTTAATGTCGTAGACCACGCCGGCATTGGGCGTGAGTTTTCCATTGTCGGCGTAACTTACCTGGGTTGAGGCCAGGGGCTTTCCGCCCAGTAGGAAGTCGATATCCACCGTAGACTGTAGACGGTTGTCGCGCGCACCGCCGAAGAAGGTCCATCCATCCCACGGCCGCAAACGAAGCGCACTATAAAAACCGATTTGCTTGGAATCAATGGTAGTGCGATTGCCGAATCCTGTTTTTGGCACCGCCGGTTGCGCAAACACAGAAGCATCGTATGCGAATGGATTAACGACAGGACCCAACAAGGCAATGGATTCCGTAGTATTCGGTGTCGAGAGGGTGTGGTAGTCGAGCCCGACAATGACTTCCTGGCGGCGGCCACCCCAGTCGAACGCGCCTGTCAATGTGGCGTCCGCTGCTCGCTGGTTCGAATTCGCTTGCTCTATCGAAGCCGAGGGCGCCGCCAACAGCAGCTTTGTGACCGGGCTGATGGCGGCGGCGAAGCTACCGCTGAAACTATCTTGCTCCTGCCGGAGCACCGTGGCATTGACGCTCAATTTCCAATCGCTGTTGAAACGATGCTGTAATCCTGCAAATCCTTCCGTCTTGTTCGAGGTGTTACTATTCCAAGGGAAGGCGAGCGCGGTGGAACGCGGCAGCTGGGCATCGCTACCATCGGCGTAGCGCGGCAATCCCGAGACGAAGGGCGTGAAATTCATCCTCTCGGTAGAGCCGCCCAAGGTCAGCACGGTCGAGGGTGCAAGGTCGTAGTCGACGACGCCATACACCTTCGACAAGTGCGTGTTGGCCGTATCGTAAAAGAAGTGCTTGCCCTCATCCACGATGATCAGACGGCCGCGCAAAGCACCGCCCAAGCCCAGTGGACCCGTCAAGTCGCTTTCCACTCGGCCATTGTTCCATGACCCAAGCGACGCGGCCAGGTTAACCTGATTGTCGGGCAGCGGCTTTTTACGCATCAGGCTGACCGTCGCGCTAGGACTGCCGCTACCGCCAAAGAGCGCATCGGCGCCCCGCAGGATTTCGACGTGATCATATTCGGAAAGATCCGAATACGTTGTGATGGCCGTTCCCAGGCCCATGGACAGCGGCGCGCCACCATCTATGTGAAACGACGTGACTGGAAAGCCGCGCGCGTAGAACTGGCTGTCTGTGGAATTGGACTTGGTGACGGTAATACCGGTCGCCCAATTCAACGCGTCGGCGAGCCCGTTGGAATTTTGCTGGCTCAGCGTTTCTTGCGAGATGACGGAAACCGACTGAGGAATCTCCTTCAACTCAGTCGGCACGCGCATCGCGGCCAATCCCTCGAGCCTGCCGGTGATGACGACAGTATCGGGACTGGCCGCGCCGCTATCCGCTTGCGACTGCGGCGGCGGTCCGTGTCGTTTGACAATGGCCAGCGCGCCGCCATTTTCGCGCACGACGGCAAACTCAGTGTGCGCGAGGAGCGCTTCGAGTGCAGCGGCCGGTGTCAGCGTACCGTGTGCCCCTGGGCTGTTTATGCCGCGCACTTCGTCGACACGGTAGATGAGCTGAACGCTCGCCTGCGCCACATAGGCGTCCAACGCCGCCTTCAGATCTCCGGCGGGAATATCGAATTGCCGAGCCTGTGCAATGGCGGCACCCGTGACAAGCATGCTGCACAGTGCACACGCCATCGCGATACTGCGGAGTATAGATGTAATCATCAGCTTATTCATCCTCTGTCTAGTTGTAGTAACGTCTCCCTACAATTAAGACAATCAGGGGATAAAAACCCGTAACACGCTCAGTTAGAAATGATGACGCGATCGCCTCGATCGTCGACCTTGAGACCGTAGGCCTGATGCAGTAGTCGAGCCAGCGCCGCTACGTTGCTGGGCTCAAAGCTGCCGCCGATGCGTATCTGCGCCACGGCGGGGTCGGCAATGACCAGTTGTTTGCGGTTGTAGCGATTGATTTCGCTGGCCACCTCGGCCAGAGTCGACTGATCGAAGGTAACCAAGCCGCGGCGCCATCCAAGCATGGCATCGAGCTTGGCGGCAGGAGTGGACGTCGCCAGTGTGGATGCCTTTTCAGCGAGAACGACCTCGCCCTTGGTGACAATGGTCGGCTTGGTTCCGGCCGGCGCGGCGCTGTTGTCCACTTGAACACGTCCGTCATACACGGCCACCACTAGCTGGTCATCCTTGCGCCGAACTGAGAATTTGGTGCCGAGTACAGTGACAGTGTCACTTCCGGCATGCACGACGAAGGGCCGCGCAGGATCGTGCGCCACTTCAAAATAGGCCTCGCCGGCATCGAGCCAGACGTTGCGAGTTTTATTGTTCACGGCCGTACGCAGCGTGGTTGCGGTGTTCAATTCGACCTTGCTGCCGTCGGACAGCTGGGCAATCTGACGCCCACCGACAGGCGTGGCGTAGCTGTCGTTGTTCCAAAATCGGAGCGACGGCAGCATTGCAAAGACCAGGATCAGACTGGCGAAGACCGGCACCACGGCCGCCGCTATACGCCATGGCCGTCGGATCACGGACCGGTGCGCGTACTCTTCTGGCGGCCGACGCAAGGCCGCCAGACGGTCGGCCCGCCGCCAGCCATGCTCCAGTCGCCAGTAGGCGATCTTGTTCTCGACCGCAACGTCCAGCCAGGCTTCCAGATGCGCCTGGTCTTGCTCTGACCAGTCAACCTCTTCTCGCCGCAATAACCAGCGCGCCGCCATCTCTTCTGTGCGTGCCGCTTGACTCATTTCTTTTCCCCTCTTTCGCTGCGAGCTTTCTTTGCAGGGGGCCGCCGAATCTTGCCGCTGCCTCCGAGCATGAAATCTACCAGCGCGCGCATGCCGTGCACCATCTGTTGTTCTATTGTATCAATACCCACGTCCAGCCGTGAAGCGGCCTCGCGCGTGGACAGTCCCTCGATCTTCCTCAGCGTAACCACTTCGCGGCAGCGCGGTGGCAACTGCTCCATCCCTGCCCGCAACTGTCGCAGCTCTTCAAAGGCAATGGCGTTGCGCTCCGGCGTAATCTCGTCCACCGAGGCCGACGCTTCAAGCTCGGCCACGTACTCGATAGACACTACCTGGGCGCGTTTGGCGCCATTGATCAAATAATTGCGTGCTGTGGCAAACAGGAATGGCTTGGCCATCCGCGGCAGCTCCTCGCGCGCCGCAGTGTAGAGTCGAACGTAGATATCCTGCCGAATATCGGCCACGTCGGCGTCACGACCGCCATTTCGGCGAATATAGCGATTGAGCGCAGCCTCTAGCGGAAGGATTTCCTGGACGAACCATGCTTTCAACGACTGGTCATCGACCATCTACAGTCCCATCTTGCGCAAAAAACATCACCTGAAATTCCCATTTGAACCACCGCCCATCGAAAGCACCTGCGGCACAGCTTCCGGCTTGATTCTTACTGAGACAACTGAGCAAGGAAAACCCGTAACACCGATTGTGTAAAAATGCGAAAAATAAACTTACATAAGTATTTGTTAAACTATCAGCATTTCATTTAAGCAATACTGCGCGCAGCGCTGCGGCTTGCGCGCATTGTTGGACTTTTCGTCAAAGTCGATACTTCTGTTGCTCGGGGGCTCCCCGCCAACGCTCTCAGCCAGCGAGCTCCAGCAAATCCAACGGCCCTAGTCCCGCGAGATCCTGATCCACTTTGCCCGTGGCGGCCGCACGACTGGCAATACCATTCTTCAGCCAGCGTTGCACGGCCACCTTGACGTGCGCCAATTTACATTCTAGTACTGCGCTGCGAAATTGCTGACGTAGCACTTGACTGCCCCCCCTTTGGTACAGATTCCACGCTTCCATGGCCTGGGCACGGGGCGATAGCGGTTTGTCAAGGCGCTTAATAACGCAGATGATGGCTTCTTCCAGCGCTTCCTCGGAGAAGTCGTCCGTCAAAATTTGGTCCACAGCCGCATGGAAGTCCTGATACGTTTCAGCCAGGCGCGGGTCGCGGAAGGAGCTCATGGTAAAAATGCCGGCCTCCTCCGAATACACGGCCGCACCACCGTAGGCACCACCTTTTTCCCGCAAACTCTGGTGCAGGATTTGATTGCTGATGAGTTCTGCTGCGACCGCAAGTGCTGCCGCGTCTGGGTCACGCATGTTGGGTGCAGACCAAGCTATGACGCAATGATTGACTTGGCTGGACACCACCAAGGCGATATTTTCCGGCGGCAAAGGCATGGTCATGTGGGCCCGGGGCGCCGGACGGGTAGCCTGCACCCTGGCGGGCATTTGCAGCAATTGACTCAGACCGTCTGTGTCGTCCGCCAGACCTGCACACAACACGGAACGGCCGCTCGCCATGATGCGTTCATGCAAATCGCGCAGCTTTCCGG
>DATHMC010000152.1:0-16337 GCA_035487495.1 Undibacterium sp. | reverse complement strand
CGGCCATTTTATTTGGCGCATTCAAGCTGGTGGGCGCGGCTTACCTGATTTACCTGGGCATACGCCAATGGAGGAACAAGACCAATATCTTTGAGCAGCGGATCAGTGCTGCGCAGAGCGATGACCTGTCTCCTGCCAAGCTCTTCAAACAAGGCCTGCTGGTGGCGGTGACCAATCCCAAGAGCATCTTGTTTTTCACGGCGCTGTTCCCGCAGTTTATCAAGCCGGAAGTATCGGTGCCTGAGCAATTCTTTGTGCTGACGCTGACTTTTGCGCTATGCGCGATCGCCTCGCATTGCTTCTACGTATTGCTGGCGCGCCGCATGAAGGGCTGGTTCTCCAATAGCAGGCGCGTGAAATGGTTTAACCGGCTGTCAGGAGGCGCGTTCGTCTTGCTGGGGCTAGGCGTTTTCCGCTTGAAGAATAACGCTTAGAACGCTTCAAGGGTCGCGCCGCAACAAGGCAATGCCCACCAGGCCGAGAATCAGCATGAACCACGGCGAAGGCTCAGGCAGATAGCTGGTTTCCGGTCTTGGGAGGGAACTGGAATGTGCGGGGCTGTCGCAATGCACAGGGCTGGCGACGGAGCGGCAATTGCTTGCGGCCTGTTGGTTTGCCTGGATAGCGGCGGTCTTGCTGTACATTGCGGCGAGATCTTCGGACGTCATTTGCGCCAGGTAATGATCGCCATCGCCGGCCGTCAGGACAGAGGTAAGCCAGGTCTGTCGGGCGGTATCCGTCAGGGATTTTGGCGGCACAGGAAGCGGGACTTGGAAACGGTGCGCGCCAGGCTGCGCTGGATATACCGCATGTGCACTGGCCGGCATGGGCATCAGCGCCATCAGCATGATCAGAGCCAGCAAGCTGAACAGCACATCCCTCAAAAGCTGAAGCATTTTCATACAAATCCCTCTTCTGAGGCAGTTATCGTGCGCACTGCAAAGTTCTGCGTGCGGCCGATCTTGCCTAATAAGCAGTCGTCGAAAAATGCAGGCAGGCAGCCTGCTGAGGCTTCGTTTAAAAAGCCATGCCGCGACGCTTATTGCAGTCGTTTATATTGCGCTTATCGTTGGAATTGCACGATCTTATTTCTACCGGAGGGCGATGTTCAGAAAAATTTTTATGGGAATATCAGTCTGCGCGGACTGACGTATCGAGAAATAAGATGTTATCGAAATATTAATATATGTCACAATTTGAATGCTGTCAAATAGTGCGCACTATTTTTCCGTAAAATATTGAAAAATCGTGCGATATTTGCCGATGTCAAGCCTGTTCCTGCCCAAAGAGCACGGCGACCACGCCGTCCGAATCTTCGCTGTACGCATGGCTCAGCCCGGCGGGCACCATAATCATCTGGCCCTGCGCAGCGTCCACCTTGTGTGCTCCGGCAGTAATGCCCACGCGCCCCTGCAGCACGATAATCCGTTCTTCGACCTTGTGCAGCTCTTGTGGATAGTGCTGTGGGCGTTGGTTCAGCAACAGCAAAGAGCCGGAGACAATCCTAGTCAACAAGTAGTCGGTATCCACTGCCTGTTGCTGTCCCAGTGCGACCAGGTCTATAGTTTGGAGTTGTTTGGCGGTTGGCTGGCTCATGAGGGTATTTTTTCAGTGGCAGTATCGGGTGCAGAATTGTATCGGGTTTGTTCCCGTTACATGCCTGCCACGCGCTTTTTGATATAGAGGCAGAGGAAGGTATGCATGCTGCCTGGCAAGTTGCAGTTATTGTCAAATAAGTAAATAATTGTAACTTTGATAGGGAGATGGTTCGCCAACGAGTATAGTCAAATCACTCTCCCTCCAACCACTAAGGTTTGGATTAGCCCGCGCCGCAAGGTGGCGGGCTTTTTTTTTGCGCGGACGATACTGTCAGGGACATGATGAGCGGCCTATGGCAGGCCGTTGACATAGCCTTCCTTGGGATAAGAGACGGTATAGCCCACGTTCAATATCGGCAGCGGGGCTCTGGGACCGTGCTCCATAAAACAGGAAGCGGACGACGATGCGCAAAAGGCTGTGTGCGCGGCGCCCAGGTACTGAAAAAGAGCTTGTCTGTTTTCACTTTTTTCCTCGTTTCGATATTGAACAATGGACCGGTATTCCAATCAGGAACTGACGGGTATTCCCCGCATTCATGCGCTGAGCCGGCGCTCCGTTCAAACGACGGCAGCCTCACTTATACTATCTTGTCTGTGGGTGTGCTGCCGGGCTTGACCTTGCCCCAAGGGCAAACTCTATACTTTGTTTTGAATAATCGCTGAGGAAAACAATGCTGACGATAGGCCAGATGGCGCGCATGTTTGGCGTCACTACGAAAACCCTGCGCCACTATGAATCCGTGGATGTATTTCGACCTGCGCATTATGGCCGCGACAACGGCTATCGTTATTATGCGCCGGTGCAGATTACCACTTTGCGGCGGATACTCTGGCTGCGTTCGCTGGAGTTGTCGCTGGATGTCATCCGCGACTTGTCGGTCTCAGGGGCGCTGGATAACGAGGCCAACTTGCGCGCGGCGCTGGAAAAACATGCCGACGTGCTGGCAGCGGAAATTTTCGCCAGGCAGAAATTATTCACCGAGCTTCGAGCTTATATCGATCACACATCCGAGGAGGAAAATAGCATGTCTACCACAACAGCATCCAGGGCCAAGCCATCCGTCGTCGAGCGCCCGGCCTTTACCGTGACAGGAATGGAATATGACGACAAGCTGGGCAGCATTGCGCAATTCTGGCAGCACTACCTGCCGCGTGAGCATGAGATCGGCAACCGGGTCGAGCAAGACGTCTGCTACGGCCTATGCATTTCCGGCGACGGCGGGGATTTCAGGTATATCGCCGGGGTAGAGGTCAATCCCGGCGCGCCGGCGCCGGCCGGCATGGTGACGGTGGAAGTGCCGGCGCAGCGTTACGCGGTGTTCACCCACACGGGAACGGTCGACGGCATCAGCGATACTTTCAGCTATGTGTATCAGCACGGCCTGGCGGACAATGGCCTGAACCGTAAGGCCGGCATAGACTTTGAACGCTATGACGGCAAGTTCACCGGCCCGATGGACCCGGCATCGCAATTGGACCTGTATTTTCCGGTAGCCTGATTCATCGCCGGTTCCTGTCGCTTCGAAATGGATTCCGGCTTCATGTGCAGCGGGAACTCCATTTCGCAAACCTTGCCGGCGCACCGCAGGTCATACGCTGCGCGCGGGCGGTTGCCAGCGTAAAAGCCGGCTTGTGTGTATGCTGGGCCGATGTCGTCTCTCCCTCTTTCGCGGCAGGTTACCTCATGAAAATATGCCCCTCCATCGCGAGCCTGTTCCTATCAGGCATCCTGCTGGCGGCTGTGCCGCTCCATGCAATTGCCGGAGCGGATGCAGAAACCCGGTTACGGGACGCCATCCATGACGGCGACGGCACGCTGCTGAAAATGCAGGGAGCCTCCATCCGCGTGGTATTTGCCGACGGCAGGCTGGCCTTGTCCAAGGCGGCGCTACTGGACTGGATACGCTCGGACGCGCAAGCGGTGGCGCTGTACTATGGTGGTTTTCCGGTGCGCGACCTAGGCTTACTGCTGGTGCCGGTGGCCGGCAGCAAGGTCAGCCAGGGCCAGACTTTTGGCGAAGGTACTCCCGTCATCCGGGTCGGCATAGGGCAGGACGCGGACGCCGAGACCCTGGCCAGGGACTGGATCATGGTGCATGAACTGGTGCACCTGGCTTTTCCGCTGATGCCGCGCCGGCACCACTGGATAGAGGAGGGCATTGCCACCTATGTAGAACCGATCGCCAGGGCGCAAGCCGGCTTGCTGCCTGCGGCCAGGATCTGGGGTGACCTGATGCGCGATCTGCACCAGGGTTTGCCCGCCGACGGCGATCAGGGACTGGACAATACCCATACCTGGGGTCGCACCTATTGGGGCGGCGCACTGTTTTGCCTGCTGGCAGACGTGAAATTGCGCGAGCAGACCGGGAACCGTTTCGGTTTGCAGGATGCATTGCGCGCCATCAACCGCGACAGCGGCGGCATGGCCCATGAATGGCCCATCCTGCGCGCGCTGAAGGCCGGCGATGCGGCCACCGGCACTCAGGTTCTGACTGGGCTGTATGCGGAGATGGCAGACAAGCCGGTGTCGCCGGATTTACCGGCGCTATGGAGCAAGCTGGGGGTGGCGCTGGTGGACGGCAGGGTCGTATTCGATGACAAGGCCGACATGGCGCCCATACGCCAGGCGATCACCCGGGCGCGCTGAGGAATTTTGCGCGGCTGTCATGGTGCGGACACATTAGGCCGGTATAGTGCGGCTTGTCTCACCAGTTTTCCTAAGGAATTGGACTTGACCCGCAGCGCGAGCTTGCGGGTCTTTTTTTTGCCTGAAATTTAAGCAGGATAAATAAATCCTTATAAATCATCGATCTAGCTATCGATCGGCTGACTTATCCACAGGATTGTTAACATTGATTGTGGGTAAGTAAGGCGGCGCGACGCACAGCAGGCAGGCTTGCGCGCTATTTCAACGTCAGCTCGCGTATGACTTCGCTGCCCATGATCTCACGCCATTCATTGCGATCCATGGCCTCCTTGTTTTGCTGGTCCATGCTGCCGCTGACCTGTTTGCCTATGCTCTCAAATTGTTCCGACTTGTCGAAGGCCGCCATATTGGGGTAGGTCACCACCAGTATCAGGTTCGGTTCGGCGGGGGTGCGCGGATTGGCGCTGTACACGCCATAGCCCAGGATCAGCCCGGCCTTTTTGAATGCTTCCATTTCTTTTTTGTATTTCAGGTCGAGGAATTTCACATAATCCTCGAAGTGGCCCAGCTTGATCTTGACGTAAGTAACCTCGCTAACGGGCCCATCCTTGTAATATTTGACGTCGTCAGCGATAGCGGTATTGCAGAATGCAAACATGGCAGTTAACAGCAGCAGGATGGTGCGTTTCATTTTTATTCTCCCTGAATGGTTGCTTGTTGATTGCCCGTGACGGGCAATCCAGTCTGGTTTGAATTTGCTCTTATATCAATGTCACTTATGCAACTAAATGAATTAATAGGCAATTAGCATGGAGGCCGCCTGCATACTGACGGACCAGGCGGCCAGGCTCAGCGGATATCGAAGGAAGGAAATGAAAAAAATGCAGAAGCTGAAATGCCGGATAGTGGGGGCAATCAGGTTCTGCCAGCGTGTTGCTTGAAGGTAAATGCGGTCAAGAAGGCATTTGATTAAAAACTGGTCTGATCGCTCAAGTGGGTAATGGCATATCTTTTTTCGTTGATCTGTTTCAGCACGTCGTCAACGACCAGGCTGGGGATTTTGCCCTCTTGTTCCAGGTCCAGTTGCCGGGAGTGGACTTGCCAGTCGGTGCTGGTGACTTCTTCAGGCAGAAGCTTGCCGGTAGGAACCGCAAGATAGGAATATTTGTTGCCGTTCTCTGCACGGCGATATAAATCGACGATCATGGTTTCTCCCGATGGGGTGGATCAGACGACAAAAACTGCGAGGACAGGCGTAGCCGTGCGAGCATGCACAGACGCTGAATTACAGCATAGGCTATTTGCCGGCGCTTTCCTAATGCCAGGGCAGATGTTGCTAATGATGCCATTGATTCGGATGGTGGGCCGCTCCGGCATGGCTTGGCAAGCGCGCGAAAGTGGTATGGGCGATAGTTGGGATAGAACTAGTACAGGTACAATAAGCTCTTGCCAAAAACGGCCAGGCGCGGCAGCGTACAGAATTACGGAACCGGGCGCTAGCCCAAAAAACAAGGAGATCGACCATGCCATTGAATCCGCCCAAGTATGAAACGCCGCAGTATGTGATCGATTTCACGCCGCGCACCGTCGCCGCCTTGCTGTCCAGGAAAGCGCAGGATGGGGAGGCGGTTGCGCTCGATTTCCATGTGGACGGCGAGCCGCAAACCAGGGCCGGCGGCAGCGGCAAGCGCCACGGCGACAATGGGTTTATTGTCAGCGTGGAGGTGGGTACGGAGCCGCAAAACCATGCATGGAACTTTGACCTGTTGCTGGAGCGTGCCCGCCTGCATCTGGGAGATGAGAAGGCAGTTCCCTGATTGCCCGCCCATTCCGGATTCGCATATATGCCTGATTGATATTGATGGTTTGGCAATAAAGTTGTAGCATCGACCCACAGCCAGCCAATCCGACGGCGGGCGCGCGGGAGACGGCAATGCCAAAAAATATCATCGTGTGTGCCGACGGCACCTGGAACGGGCCCGCCGCTGCGGGCGGCGCTGAAGCTGCGGACGGCAACGGCGGCCTGGGGGAGTTTTCAACTCCGCCCATCACCAACGTGGTCAAGGTTTTCGGCAACCTGATGGGCTACTCCGTCCCGGCGACGATAGGCCTGGCCGACGAGCAGGAGATATCCTACAGTTCGGCCGCGGGCGAAGTGCAGCAGGTGGCCAAGTATCTGCACGGCGTCGGCGATTCGGCGAACCTGCTGAACAAATTGCTGGGCGGCGTCTTCGGCATGGGCATCATCGCGCGCATCGTGCGCGGCTATACCTTCATCTCCCGCCAATACAAGCCGGGGGATGCGATCCATATTGTAGGCTTCAGCCGCGGCGCCTATACCGCCCGGGCGCTGGCCGGCATGATAGCCAGGGTAGGACTGCTGGACCCCAGGACCTACGATCCCGAGGATAAGGCTGCCGCTTACCGGTTGGCGATCGCGGCCTGGGCCAAATCGAAATCGGTCTCCATTTCCCCGGGCAGCGTGTTGTCGGAGATTTCCACTACCTTTGTGAACTTCCTCCAGGCATTTGTCGCCGCCGGCCTGAGCGCCGACCAGTTGATCCCGAACGTGCCGATCAAGACGGTTGCCGTCTGGGATACCGTGGGCGCGCTGGGCGTGCCCACCTATTTGCAGGGGGAGCGCTATGACCTGTTCCGTTTTGTCGACAACCAGCTAAGCTCCCTGGTGGAAAGCGGATTTCATGCGATGGCGATTGACGAGCTGCGCATTGATTTTCCGGTGACGCAATGGGCGGCGCGCAATGGCGTGGTGCAGCGCTGGTTTGTCGGCGCCCATGCCGATGTCGGCGGCGGCTATGCCGAGGACGAGTCGCGCTTGTCCGACATCGCGCTGGACTGGATGATGAAGAAATTGAAGTCGGAAGGGGTTTTGTTCGTCAACCCGCTGCCGCATCTGCCTATGCCCGAGGTACTGGACGTACCGATCCACACGCCGTGGACCAAGCCGCCGTTCGATGCGCTCGGCCAGTCTCCCAGGAAAGTGCAATTGACCGATTTCATGCATCCCAGTGTGTTCGCCAGGTGGAGCGCCGACGCCGGCTACCGTCCGCCGGCGATGCAGGATTTCCTGAATAAGCCGGCCGGCAGCTTCCACATCCTGGAGTAATCCTATACATTGGGAATTGAATTGTAGTGTCCTGTAATAACCGGCTCCATTCAATCAAGGCGGAATATGCAAATAGACTTCCATCATGGCGTGACCTATCTCATTGCTCGCCTGGCCGGATTTGATTTTGACGAGGCAGACATCATTGCGCATAGCGCGCAGTATGTGGATGACGCCACCAACAAGGGCGAAATATGGTTTGATAACGGCATGCTGTACGAGCGCATTGCTTCGGCGCACAAGATGCTCGATTACAGTAATATGCAGATGCTGTCGAACCACCGCGTCTGGCTGCCATTCCATTTTTTGCCCGGCAATAGCAACGAACCCAAGCCGGACTCTCCGCCGTCGCTGGATGCGGAGGCTTTTGCGCAGCGCTGCGTATGCCGGCCCAACAGCGCGCCCGCCAGGGAGCTGATGCGTTCGGTCATCGAGCGGCAGGCGCGCCGCTATGCCCTGTACCGCCTGGGCATCGCGGCCCACGTGTTTGCCGATACCTGGGCACACCAGGGCTTTGTCGGCTTTGAAAGCAAATTGAATATCGCGCGCAAGCTGCAGGCTGAAAACGACACGCACCACGCGCAATCATTCGGCGAAAAAGCATTTGCGCTGTTCGGCCTGAACTGGGATGAGACCGTGCAGGGCCTGGTCGGCGCGATGCTTCCACTGGGGCATGGATCGGTGCTCAGCTATCCCGATCGCCCCTACCTGAAATGGCGTTATGAGAATGCTTTCGGCCAAACCGTTGTGCGCGACAATCCCAGGGATTTTGCCGAAGCGGCGGCGGAATTGTTTCAATGGTTTTGCCGTTACCGGGATTACGCCGCCGCGCCCTCCGCGGCGCTGGACAAGACCTACCCGTTGCCGCCGCAGTGGGACAAGCTGGTGCAAAACCTCGGCGACATCACCGATGAAGACCCCGATGCGCGGCATGTGCGCTGGCTGGACATGGCAAGAGACGGAACTTTCGGCTTCCACGAGCCGGTCGATTACCTGGAATCCGGCGTCGGCTCCTGGAAAGAGATGGCGCTTGGCACCGAAGAGGACGTCAACGACAACGGCGATGATAAATTGCCGTTGCCGCCGCAATTCCATAATAGCCATTGGAAATTATTCCATGATGGCCTGCAGGCCCATCGCTTCTACGTATTGCATGAATTGCTGCCGGAGTATGGCATCTTGAGCAGTTGAGCAGCAGGTCGGTTTTGCACGGCCCCTCCGGTAGACAAGGGGCCGTCGCAGGCATACACTCAGGCAAAATCTTCCGGTCAATCTAAATCGCCGCCATGGACCCCATTGAAAAATTCCTGCTGTTTGTAGCATTGCCGGTTGTCGTGGTCTCTTCGCTGATCGAGGCAGTCGTTTTGTCATGCAGGCAGCGTTACGACTGGAACGCGCTGGCGATATCCATGTGCGATTTATTCCTGCGCACGACGGTGGCGATTGCCCTGCCTTTATCCATTGCGACGCCGGCGGTTAACTATGTGTGGGGGCATAGAATAATGACCGTGGCGCTGGACGGCTGGCAAGCCTTCCTGCTCTTGTTCGTAGGGCAAGAATTCTGTTACTACTGGTACCACCGCGCAGCGCACCGGGTGCGCTGGTTCTGGAGCAACCATGCGGTGCACCATACGCCCAATGCCTTGAACCTGGCGGCGGCCTATCGCATCGGCGTATTCGGCAAGCTGAGCGGGACCGCGCTGTTTTTTATGCCGCTGATGTGGCTGGGCTTTTCGCCGCGCATCGTGGCGGCGACCCTGACGCTGAACCTGCTGTATCAATTCTGGATACATGCGACCTGGATCCCCAAACTGGGCTGGCTGGAATACATACTCAACACGCCCTCGGCGCATCGCGTCCACCACGCGTCCAACCTGGAATACCTGGATGCGAACTATGGCGGCGTATTGATCGTATTTGACCGCCTGTTCGGCACTTACAGGGAAGAGCGGGCCGAACTGCCTTGCCGCTACGGCCTGGTGCATCCGGTCGCAGGCTACAACTTGCTGCGCATAGAAGCCGGCGCCTGGCTGGCGCTGGCGCGCGACCTGCTGGCGGCACGCAGCGTGAAGGCTTTCCTGGGCTACCTGTTGATGCCGCCGGGCTGGAGTCCGGAAGGCAGCGGCCAAACCACCGAAGACCTGCGGCGCACGCACGGGCATGCCGACCTTCCCGTGCCTGCCGGAAGCCCGTTGGCGGAGTAGCGCCGTCCGGCGCCGGAACTTTTTTCCCGTCGCTATTGTCTATTTGCCCATGTCTCTTTGGCGAGGTCGTATTGCCAGTTCGGCATAACCCGTTGTCGTGTCCTGTGCCCGGTTAAACTGATGTTCCGGCAGCAGCAGCACCAGCAGTTCCGCGGTAGTGCGAACCATGCAACCTGCAGCGACATGGCCGCCGGATACCTGGCCGCGGGCATCGGCCACGGCCATGTGCAGATGCGGGCCGTCGGCAGATAGCGAACCCGCCAGGCTCAGTATCTCCAGGTCGCCCCGCAGTTCTGTCGGTTTGCCGGCACCCGCAAAGCGCAGCTGGGCCACGCTCAGGCTGCCTATGCCCTGCAGCACGTAAGCGGCGGCGGCGCCGTGCTGCGGCAATAGTGCTTGCAACGCAAGGCGCAAGTCCTGGCCGGGCTGGAGTCTGATGGGAAGAGGGGTCATGCCTGGCTCCTGGAAGAGATCATATCGTTCAGAGTGTATAGGTTTTTTGGAGGGGATGATTATCCGCTCATGACCGGTCGTGCCATGGCGTTTAAGCTGAAGCATCGTTGACGCACCGCAATATCGAAATGCTTGCTGCTGATTCAGCTCATTTGAAAATTACGATGCTACTATTGCCGGAATGGGTTCTATAATTAAAGCGGAGATTGGTAATGCCTATCATCCGTCTGACTCCGGCTAGGCTGCGTATGTCAAGCGACAGTATCCACCGGAAAAGGAGGCAGCAAATGAAAACCTGGGTCATCCTGTGCTGGTGCGCATTGCTGACCGCCTGTGCCACCGTGGTTACGGTGCCGCCTGCCGAAACCGTTCTCAACGACAAGCTGTTTACTCCCCCCACTGCCAGAATCGATGCCGCCGATGTATTTGCGCTGAGCGACGAGATGCGGCATTACCTGGACAATGACATCGCCAAGTATGTGCGCACCAAGGGAACCACCCATGCGCTGGTGGATGCCCTGTACTCCAAGCAACAACTCCAGCTGGAATACGAATCGGCAATGACCAGGAATGCGGCGCAGGCCTTTGCGTCGCGTAGCGGCAACTGCCTGTCGCTGGTCATCATGACGGCGGCTTTTGCCAAGCAAATGGGCATCAATGTCGAATTTCAGAGCGTCTTCATCGACGAGACATGGAGCCGCAAGGGTAATATCAATTTCCTCAGCGGCCATGTCGACCTTTCGCTGCGCAGGCCGGCGGTAGATTCGCAGTACGGCCCTATGGATAATTCTTCGCTGATCGTCGATTTTTTGCCGTCCGACGATGTCCAGGCCTACCGCAGGCAGACCATCACGGAAAAGACCATCATTGCGATGTACATGAACAATCGCGCGGCCGAATCGCTGGCGGTTGATCAGGTCAATGACGCCTACTGGTGGGCGCGCGAAGCCATCCTCCAGGCGCCGACTTTTCTGAGTGCCTACAATACGCTGGGCGTCATCTACGAAAGCCATGGCAACCGGAAGGAGGCGGAGCAGGTATTCAGCATGATTCTGGAGCGCGAGCCCGACAACCTTGCCGCCTTGTCCAATCAGGCCAGGCTGTTGGCAAAACTGGGGCGTACGGCGGAAGCCGCGGCCCTCAACGCCAGGCTGACCAAAATTGAGCCTTATCCGCCTTTTTATTTCTTCGATCGCGGCATGTTGGCAATGCGGGCCGGGGATTTCCAGAAAGCCAAAGAAATGTTCAGCAAGGAAGTCAACCGCGCCGCCTATTATCATGAATTCCAGTTCTGGCTCGGCATCGCCGATCTGCGTCTGGGCGATATGACGGAAGCGCGCAAACACATCGCCATGGCATTGGAAAACGGGCCCACGATTGCCGACCGCGACCTGTATTCGGCCAAACTGGAACAGCTGAAAATGTCCAAATCGTACCGGCAGAATTGAACCGATAGCGAGCCGGGAGTCCGGGCGCAAGCCCGGTTGCGGCAATGGCGCGTGTGCCGGCGGCAAATATGGTCTATCATAGCGGCCCCATCTACCCGAGCATAGCAGTAATGAGCAATCTACCGACCCCATCGCCAGACTTGGACGGCGAGCCTCCCGTATCCCAGGACGAGATCAAGACCCAGGAGCCGCGGTTGTGGTGCGACAAGGGCTGGACCGCGCGCGTGATCAAGAATGACGATGATGAAGGCTGGGCGGTGGCCATGTATCAGGATGGCCAGGCTGAACCGGCGCTGGTGGGCCCGTGGACCATGGGCCGCGATAAAAAGAATCCCAAGCCGCTGGATGCCAATGCCTTCGGCACGCTGGTCAAGACCGCATCCGAAGTCATCCGCAGGCACGAGCAGCAGTTGCATGCAACGCTGCACAAGAGCATCCACGTCAATCTGCCGTCCGGCAGCATCAAGGTCAACCTGGACATTGTTCCGGATGAAGACGATCCCTACGCATTGCTGAGCGCTTATGACGACATGGGCGAGCAACTGGCCCAGGTAAAAGTCGCCGCGAGCTTCAAGCTCAGCCGCACCAGCGCCGAGGCGTGGGTAGAGAACGAATACAGCAAGCCGCGCTAGCGTCCGCCGGCCGGCACGTGCCCTTTGGTGTATGCTGGCCAGAATTTCCCTATCGAAGAATCGAGTTTCCATGAGCAATGACAACGACGATATCCAGCTCAGCGGCCCGTTCAAGGCCGCAGACGCTTCGGGTAAAACCCATGAAGTAAAGGGCATACGCATTTTTGACGAAGGCTACGGCATCATTGACGTGTATGTCGATTTTGCTGCCGCACTGGGGCAAGGCAAGCTATATCAGGACAAGGTATTGATCGGCCAGATTTTAGCCAGGCTGCGTGCGTTGGGCTATGTGGGCCCGGACTTTGGGCACGGCGACCTGGGGCTGCAGGACGACAAGCTGATCGTGCTGGAAGCGCCGGAAGAGTTCAATGCCTTTGCCGCTTCCAAGGGCTGGAAGAACCTGGCGGAAGAGTTTGAGGATGAACATGGCGTGGAAGCCGACAATGCTGCCGTTGCGCCGGCATCCGGCAACCAGCTGGATGCGCTGATGCGCAAGTTCAAGCACTAGCTTCTCTTGCGATTAGTCACTGCTTGATGGTCTTCAATGCCGCTAGGCGCTGCAAACTGTCGGCCGGCCAATACAGGCTGCGCTGGTAATACTCCGGTACTGCCGGCATATCGGCCGGCAGTACCACCCAGGGCTGCCGGGACGCGGTAAAAATATGGATGTCCGGCGGCAGCGCATCCGGATTGTCCAGCGTGCCCACCCGCACAAAGCGCAGCGCTTCCCCGGCGCCCGCATAGTTGCTCCATACCGCTACGCGGCAATGCGGGCAACGCAGGATTTTTTGTCCCTTGCCGCTGTAGGATGGCGTATCCACCGCTTCAGGCTGGCCCAGCAACAAGACGACCCTGTCGGCTTCTATCATCGCGTTCAGCGCAAAGGATGCTCCCGTTTCACGCTGGCACCAGCGGCAATGGCAGCAATGCACGAACAGCGGCTTGCTGGTCAGCCGGTAGCGTATCGCGCCGCAGGTGCAGCCGCCTTCCAGCGGATATGCGTTCATATCGTCTCCTCGGTTTTGGGAGAGGGGCGGCACGCAGGCGGCGGCGCTTTAGTGCGCCTCTATGTCTGCCAGGCTCTCGCTGCCCCTGGTGGTAATGTCAAAGCCGCCCCCGGCACGCGGCACGATATGGCCCTTCTTGCCCAGGAACAGCGCCACGTCGGCACTCAGATGCGCCAGCGGATCTTTCGAGATTGCCCGCAGGCCGTCTATGCAATTCTTGATGAACAGCGTTTCCCGGCCCTTGTCGGTGAGACTCAGGCTGCCGTCCCTCTCATAGGCAATAAATTTCAGTCCGGCCAGGCGCTTGGCGTTCCTTGCGACGCAGGCCGATGCCCGTCCCTGTTTCGAGGATTTGCTGATTTGCTGCAGTGCGTCCAGCTCATCGATGGTCAAGCTATTGTTCATGCTGCTTCCTGATAAAAATATTGAATGCTGTATTTGGCGACATGGTACGCGGCAAGCGGGGGTCTAGCAAGGAACAGATGGATTTGGCAGGAAGGCGGAGCCCGCCAGGCAGGCGCCGATGTTGATATTTCTATATTGCAAGCTTGCCTGGGGAGATGTAAGCTGGAATGACTGCTTATAAGATCACGGGACACGCCATGGCCGATTGCCCACGCTGCGGATCAGACGATCTTCGCCGGAGCCGGCGATCCATATGGATGAAAATCCTGGGCGTTACCAAGTGCCTCCGATGCCGGGAGTGCGGTCGCGCCCTGATGTTCTGGCACAAATAGAGGATAGACCGGGTCTGTCCCGGCATCTTCCATGAGGCAGGCTCTCAAATTTTCAATTTAAACGGATTGAAATTGGTGTCGCGGTCGTAATAGTCTTCGTTTTCCTTGCGCTTCAGGAAGGCGACGATCTTATAGGTGACCGGCGTCATCACGATTTCCCATGCTGTTTTCAGCACGTACTGCGCGATGATCACCACCAGCAATTGGTGGTGGGGCCAGATGCCGTAAAAGGCGATCACATAAAACAGGCTGGAGTCCACCAGCTCGCCGCACACGGTAGAGCCTACCACGCGCGCCCATAGCCGATGGCCGTTCATCGCCACTTTCATCTTTGCCATCACATAGCTATTGACGAAGCTGCCGCACCAGAACGCGATCATGGAGCCGAAGATGATGCGCGGCGTATTGCCGAAAACCGCGTTCAGATGGGTCTGGTATTCGCTGTTGAACGGGTCCGCGGCCGGTGTCAGCGACAGCACCACGACCGACATCAGCGCCGCAAACACCAATGCGCCAAAGCCTGCCCAGATCACGCGGCGGTCGCGCCCGTAGCCGTAGACCTCGGTCAGGATGTCGCCAAAAATATACGAGATGGGAAAGAACAGCACGCCGGCGCCGAAGGTCACCGTGCCGAAGAGGGGCAGGGTGACCTGCGCCGCCTTGGCTGCGCCTATCAGGTTGGAACACAGCAGCACCGCGACGAAAGCGGCCATCACGAAGTCATAGTATTTGTAGCTGGCGATGGGGCGCGTCATATCGATATTTGGGTGATGGAGTGGGGGTGTCTGCTTCTTTGCGTGGAGAGCAGCGGCTCGATTGTAAACTGGAAAGTGTCCATTTTGGAAAGCGGCCCGCAAACCGTAGGGGAATTGCCGGCAAAGCGTCCGCCCCAAGCTTTTGCTCGCCGGTTGGGATGGCAAGGAACTCTGTCGTGCAGAAAGCGCTTAAAATGTGCAAGTATTAAAAAGTCTAGCTTTTTTGTTTATATTTTTTCTAAGTCGAGGAGCCATATGCAGCGTTATTTGAGTCGATTTACCTGGCCCCAGGCAGCGGTGCTGTTGCTCCTGGTGCTGGTGTTGCGCCACAAACTTGCCATGTGGTCGCAACTGCCGGTGGGCTGGATGCTCGTTGTTGCGATACTGTCGGCAAAGTACGCGGCCGAATGGCCGCAGACACGCAAGCGGTTCCGGGACGTGCGGCGCAACGGCGGAGGATGGGGCGCGCGCCTGGTTGCCTTGCTGCCCTCGGTGCTTCCGGCGGCCGTCAAATTTGAAAAATCGCTATGGACAGGTTTTTTTCAATGCCTGTTGCGCAGGCCGCCGGTGCGATCTCCGATGGCAGGCAAACCCTTGCACTACCTGGGCGGCAATTACGGATTGGTATTGATCTTCGCCATATTGGCATGCGTGGCCGATATGCCGATGTCCAGCTTGATTGCGAGTTCCTTGGTGCCGGACCCGGCGCGGAAATTTATCATACACGCCAGCCTTTTGGGCATCACGTTTTTTTCCATGGTCTGGGTCATCGGAGACCGCTGGCTGGTCAGGGCTGGCAACCACGTGTTGGGCGACAGGTATCTGCACTTGCGCATAGGCAGCCGTTTTCACGCGGATATACCAAGGGAAAGCATTGTGAATGCGGAAAGGGTGGATGTTCCCGAGCGCGTGTGGTGCCTGCGCAATGGCCGTTCTGCTGCCGACATCGTGACGGCGACGCCGCTGGACCGGGCAAATGTCGTACTGACCATCGATGAAGAGTCGGCGCCGCAGCTGGAATACTTCAAGTTCATCCGCAAAGCGCCGCGCTACCTGATGCTGTATGTGGACGAGCCGCAGATATTGATCAATGAATTTTCCCAAAAAACTGCGGCTTAAGCACCAATGCCGGGCTCAGTGCATTCTCTGGCCCGGCATTTGGTGGCGACGCGGAATTAAACCGGATTCACTCGGATCGCCTGTCAGCCTGCCTTTTGCAATCCTGCCACGCCAATCGGGCATGTGACCCCGGTGCCCGCCAGCCCGCAGTAACCGCCGGGGTTTTTCGCCAGATATTGCTGGTGATCGTCCTCGGCATAGTAGAAGGGCGGTTCGGGGCGGATTTCTGTCGTGATCTGGCCGAAGCCCTGTTCGCTCAGGCGTTTCTGGAACAGCGCGCGGCTGGCTTCGGCGGCTGCCAGCTGTTCCGCATCGGCGGCGTAGATCGCCGAGCGGTACTGGGTGCCGCTGTCGTTGCCCTGGCGCATACCCTGGGTTGGGTCGTGATTTTCCCAAAAGGTTTGCAGCAGCGTGTCCAGCGAACATACGGCCGGATCAAACACCACCAGCACGGCCTCCGTGTGCCCGGTCAGGCCGCTGCATACTTCGCGATAAGTCGGATTGGGTGTGGTGCCGCCGCTATAGCCTACCGCGGTGGTCACGACGCCGGGGATGGTCCAGAACAGCCTTTCCACACCCCAGAAGCAGCCCATGCCGAATTGTATATGCG
>DATHMC010000151.1:0-4532 GCA_035487495.1 Undibacterium sp. | reverse complement strand
CCTACCTGCAAGGAGAAGTGACTCGGTTGAACAATGCGATTGCGGCGCTCGGCGCGGTCAACCTGGCTGCACTGGATGAATTGGCGCAAGCGTCCGAACGGAAAAACTTCCTCGATGCGCAGAATGCCGATTTGACGGAAGCGATCAATACCTTGCAGGATGCGATCCACAAGATCGACATAGAGACGCGCGACCTGCTGCAGGATACCTTCGACAAGGTGAATACCCATTTCGCCGAATTGTTCCCTATCCTGTTTGGCGGCGGCCAGGCCAAGCTGATCATGACCGGCGACGAGATCCTGGATTCCGGCGTACAGGTGATGGCGCAGCCGCCCGGCAAGAAGAACGCCACCATTCATTTGCTGTCCGGCGGTGAAAAGGCATTGACGGCGACCGCGCTGGTGTTCTCGATGTTCCAGTTGAACCCGGCGCCTTTCTGCCTGCTGGATGAGGTGGATGCGCCGCTGGATGACTCAAATACCGAACGTTTCTGTAATATGGTGAAGCGTATGTCGGTTAACACACAGTTTTTGTTTATTTCTCATAATAAAATAGCGATGGAAATGGCACAGCAATTGATAGGCGTGACCATGCAGGAACAGGGAGTTTCTCGAATTGTTGCGGTAGATATGGAGTCTGCCGCAAACTTTGCTTCTGAGGCGCAAGCAGCATGACAGATCTACAAATAAGCTTATTGGCAATCGGCGGGACCATTCTCGTCGGTGTAGTAATTTTTAACAAATGGCAAGAGCACAAGGCCAAGAAGAGCGTGGAGCGCGCTTTTTCTACCGGCCACGACGATGTGCTGATGAATCCGCATCACGAGCCTGAGGCGCCGCACGACCGGCAGTACGACCAGCCGCCGCCCCACCAGGATGACGGCATGCAGTACCGTCAGGAGCCCAGCCTGGACGTGGTCTCGATGGCGGACGACGATCAGGCCTTTGTGCCTGATGCGATACAAGCCGAGGCGGCGCCGGTCTTGCCGGTGCAGGAAAAGGAATTGCCTGTCGACGAACTGATCGATTGCGTGATTCCCCTTGAGTTCGATACGCCGGTGCGCGGCGAGAAAATCTTGTCCGAGATACACAGCCTTAAGTACGTGGGCAAGAAGCCGGTGCATTTCATAGGGCAAAGCCACTCCGGCGAGCGCGACGTGATTGCCCACGGCGGCATCTACACCACCTTGTTTGCAGGCATACAAATGGTCAGCCGCGGCGGCGCCCTGAACGAGCTTGAGTATTCCGAGTTTGTGATGAAATTGCGTGAAATCGCCGATCGCCTGAACGCGCATCCGGATATCCCGGACATGAGCCAAGTGATGTCGACCGCGCGCGAGTTGCATCAGTTCGTGTCCGAGCATGATGCACAATTGAGCGTCAATATCATGTCCAACGGCGCGCCCTGGGCCATCAATACGCTGCACGCGGCGCTGGAAAAACAGGGCTTCGATTCCCGGCCCGACGGCAGGCTGGTGATGCCCGACGGCGACGGTGGCACGCTTTTTTCTCTGTCGACCAATGTCGGCATCAGCGAAACTGTGACCTCTCGTCTGACCTTGCTGCTGGACGTGCCTTGCGTAGCGCCTGCGCGCGACGGCTTCGGCGCCATGGCAGCTTGCGCCAAATCGCTGTCCACCCGCCTGGGCGGTACGGTGGTGGACGACGGTAATCAGCCTATCTCCAAGGCAGCCCTGGATGAGATCGCAGAACAGGTGCATGCTTTTTACGCTGCAATGGCGGAGTCGGAAATTCCTGCGGGATCGATACGCGCGCAACGCTTGTTCAGTTAATAATGCAAAACGATATATTTGGCAAAACTGCGCCGGATGCCGCAGATCCGGCGACCAGGGCAGCGCAACTGCGCAAAGAATTAAACCGGCACGCTCACGCCTACTACGTGCTGGATAGTCCCAGCATTCCTGATGCCGAATACGACAAGCTGTTCAAGGAGTTGCAGTCACTGGAGCAGCAGCATCCCGAACTGCTTACCGCCGACTCTCCTACCTTGCGCGTGGGCGGAGCGCCGTTGCCGGAATTTAAGCAGGTGCAGCATGCGGTGCCGATGCTGTCGCTGAACAACGGCTTTGAGGATACTGATATCACATCGTTTGATCGCCGTGTCCGTGAAGGGCTGGGCGTGACCCATGATGTGGAATATGCGATAGACCTGAAGTTCGACGGCTTAGCGATCAATTTGCGTTATATAGACGGCGTGTTCACGCAGGCTGCCACGCGTGGCGACGGCTTTACCGGTGAAGACGTGACGGAAAATATCCGCACGATACACAGTATACCTTTGCGCCTGGACACTGCGCATCCGCCCAAAGTCCTGGACGTGCGCGGCGAAGTGCTGATGTTCAAGAGCGATTTCGAGAAATTGAATCAGCGTCAGCGCGACGCCGGTGCCAAGGAGTTTGCCAATCCGCGCAATGCGGCGGCAGGCAGCCTGCGTCAACTGGATTCCAAAATAACGGCCCAGCGCAAGCTGAGATTTTTCTCTTACGGCATAGGCGCGCTGGAAGGCGCCGACATGCCGGCTTCGCATGCGGCGCTGCTGGACTGGTACGCAGCGTTCGGTTTGCCGGTGTGCGAGGACCGGGCCGTGGTCTCGGGCGTGCAAGGCTTGCTCGGTTTTTATCAGGATATAGGTGAAAAACGCCAACGCCTGGCTTACGATATCGATGGTGTCGTGTACAAGGTCAACCGTTTGCAGCAGCAGCAAGAGCTAGGCTTTGTATCGCGCGCGCCGCGCTTTGCGATCGCGCACAAATTTCCGGCCGAAGAGGCGACCACCATCGTGCACGGAATTGACATACAGGTAGGCCGCACCGGCGCATTGACGCCGGTGGCGCGGCTGGCGCCGGTCTTTGTCGGCGGCGTGACCGTTACCAATGCGACCCTGCATAACGAGGATGAAGTGCATCGCAAGGACGTGCGCATAGGCGATACCGTGATCGTGCGCCGTGCGGGCGACGTGATTCCGGAAGTGGTTGCTGTCGTGCTGGAGCGCAGGCCGGTGCCGGAACCTGCCCCCTTTGAAATGAGAAAGACTTGCCCTGTCTGCGGTTCGCATGTGGTGCGCGAGGAGGGCGAGGCGGTCGCGCGCTGTTCCGGCGGCCTGTTTTGCTCGGCGCAACGCAAGGAGGCGATCCGCCACTTTGCCGCGCGTCGCATGATGGACATCGATGGCCTGGGCGAACGGTATATCGATAATCTGGTTGAGCTCGATTACGTGCGCGGCATCGCCGACCTGTATACGCTGACGCTGGAGGGTTTGCTGGAAATGAAGCGCCGCGGCGATGAGCGCGACGGCATCACGCCCGAGACCGTGCAGCAAGGCAAGATTGCGACGAAATGGGCGGAGAACCTGATAGCGGCGATTGCCGCCAGCAAGCAACCGCCGCTGGAGCGCTTGCTGTTTGCGCTCGGCATTCGGCACGTCGGCGAATCGACCGCGAAGACCTTGGCCGACTGGCTGGGCCGGCTGGAATTGGTGCGCCGCGCGCCGGCGCCGTTGTTGCGGCTGCTGCCCGATATAGGAAGCACTGTGGCCGAAGCGATCGCCGAATTTTTTGCCGAGCCCAAAAATCAGCAGGCGATTGATGCGCTGCTGGATGCCGGGGTGGCGCCGCGCGACGAGCACGCTCCCAGCGCCAAGCTGCGCGACAGGATGACGCAAACTGCATTGCTGGCGGCGCTGGGGATTCCCAAGCTGACCGAGACCCGCTGCAAGCAATTGGTCGATAAGGGTATGACGCTGGCGGTGTTGGCACAGGCTGACGTTGACTACCTGCATCATTATGCTTTACCGGCCGACGTGAACCATGCACTGGCAGCGTGGCTGACTGTGCCGGGGCAGCGCGAGCGCTTGGCGCAGCTGGAAGGCCTGCATGCCGATCTGCTGGCGCAATTGCCGCAACTGGCCGCAGCCGAAGGGGTACTGTCCGGCAAGACCTTTGTGCTGACCGGGACCCTGCCGACATTGAGCAGGGATCAGGCGACTGAAATAATTGAAAAAGCCGGGGGCAAAGTGGCCGGTTCGGTATCCAAAAAAACCAGTTATGTGGTTGCCGGTGATGATGCCGGCAGCAAATTGTTGAAGGCGCAGGAATTGGGTGTGGCGGTACTTAACGAAGCGGAATTGCTGCAAATTGCGCAATTTGATCTGGAGACGAAATGACAAGAATTAAAAAAGCGGTTTTCCCTGTTGCGGGCCTTGGCAGCCGCTTCCTGCCTGCGACCAAGGCGCAGCCAAAAGAAATGCTGCCTATCGTGGACAAGCCCCTGATCCAGTATGCGGTGGAGGAGGCGGTAGAGGCCGGCATTACCGAGATGGTCTTCATCACCGGCCGCAACAAGCGCGCCATTGAGGATCACTTCGATACGGCTTATGAGCTGGAGAGCGAACTGGAAGCGGCCAACAAGCAAGCCTTGCTGGATCTGGTGCGCAATGTGATCCCCAAGAATATTACTTGCATCTACATTCGCCAGCCGGCGGCGCTGGGGCTGGGGCATGCCGTGCTGTGCGCG
>DATHMC010000150.1:0-18056 GCA_035487495.1 Undibacterium sp. | reverse complement strand
TTCCGTGGCGAGGATATCAAAGATGGAGGGCTGCAGCGGCACTACCACCTTGGTGGCGATCTTCAAGGCGGCATCCAGTTTGCTGCCCTTAAATCCCGCGGGCGTATCCAGCACGATATGCGTGGTGCCTTTCGGCGGCTTGGCAATGTGCCCATCCACGATGTCCCAGGGGCGGATTGCAGGCAGGCTTGCAGGCCGGAGCGATAGCCAATTGCGCGAAGATTGCTGGATATCGGTGTCACCCAGCATGACATGATGTCCGCGCGAAGCAAAATAACCTGCCAGGTTGGTGGCAAAGGTGCTCTTGCCGACACCGCCCTTGGGATTGGCGATCACGATAACTTGCATGCTTGCTCCTTATTCTCAATGGAAATTCGGGAAGATGTGCAGTTCCTAAAAGAAAGCTATTGGCGATTATGGCCGATGGAAGTTGCCAATAGCAAATATGGCAATGATTTTAATGTAGAAATTGAGATAAATACGACAAAATAAGAAATCCGGCCTGTCGCAAGCGCCGGACTTTGGTTTCAACACGCGGATATTAAGCAATTGCCAACAGCTTCCAAGTTAGCGCCCACTACTCGCTCGGCACCAGCAAGCTCATCTGCTCCGCATCCAGGTAACACCACTCTCCCTCTTCCAGGCCGAGCGACTCCAGCGTAAGGCGGCCAATGGCGGCACGGCGCAGCGCGGCGCAATGATTGCCGGCAGCGGCCAGCATACGCTTAACCTGGTGATACTTGCCCTGCTCCAGCACGATTTCCAATTCATTGTCGCCCAGTTGCCGACAGATTTGCGCGGCCAAAGGCGCAGGCTCATCATGCAATTGCACTCCTGATAATAATTTCTGTATCAGCTCATCGCTGACGGGCTCGGCCGTGCTGGCGACATAGACCTTAGGAATATGCCGCTTGGGGGAAGACTGCGCGTGGATGAAGGGGCCATCGTCGGACATCAGCAACATGCCCGTCGTATCGTGATCCAGCCGCCCTACCGGCTGCACGTCGCGCCAGCTGAATTGCTCCGGCAGCAGGGTCAGGACGCCGGGATGGTGGCTGGGCTTGCGCGAGCATTCAAAATTGGCCGGCTTGTTCAGCGCGATATATACGTGCTCGCGATACTGCCATTCCTCGTCAAAAATGCTGAAACTCAAGCCTTGCGTTTCCACAGCGGCTTTATAGTTAGTCATCACTTCGCCAGCGATGCTGACTTCGCCGTCTTCGATCAGTTCACGGCAGTATTTGCGGGTGCCGAAACCCTGTGATTGCAGGATACGGTCTAAAGATAATTTGCTCATGGCGGGACTGTACCAGAACCGGACAGGTGATTGCCAGAGCTTGTCTTTATCATCGCTCAAAAAAAATATTTTATTTTCCGCGAATCCAAATGCCGCTTTGCCGACTCTTGTAGGGTGAGGCGCAAGTTCCTCGTCCATCTTATTTAAAAGGAAATATCATGTTCTATGTAAAAAATCTGCCAAACTGGGAGCGCGTCTTGCGTCTGATCGCCAGTCTTGCAGTCATCGCCTGGGCAGTCCTCAACCTGAGCGGCGTCATTGCCTGGATCGTCGTCGCCGGCGCCGCCGGTATGACACTGTCCGGCGTATTCGGCTTTTGCCCGATGTGCGCGATGGTCGGCCGTCGCCTGGACAACAACAAGGAGACGTGATTCATGGCACTCGCGCAACAACATCTGCCGCTACTGGAATCGGCGCGCCTGGGCGATCTCCGGGCACTGGACAGCTTGCTGCGCGTTTGCCAGCCCGACATAAGGCGCTACGCACAGCGGCGCTGCCTGCTCAGCGATGTGGACGATGCGGTGCAGGAGACTTTATTGATCCTGTCGCGCAAGATACAGAGCCTGCGTGCAGCGGCCGCCTTTTCAGGCTGGCTGATCAAGGTAGTCCAGCGCGAATGCCGCAAGCTGGGGCGGGTCGCGCTGAACTACGATCCATATGAAGAAGAGAAGGTCGAGCAATGGCTGAGTTCGCACCCCACCGATGCGATCAGGCTGGACCTGATCAACGCGCTGGAATCCCTGCCCGGGCACTACCGGGAAATCATATTGTTGCGCGATTTTGAAGAGCTGAGCATCAATGAAATCGCCGCCAGGCTGGCCCTGACGCCGGCAGCCGCCAAGAGCCGCCTGCACAGGGCGCGAGAATTAACGCGCGAATACATCCTGGCATAGGCGCCGCCTTCAAAGCAGGTCGCTGGACCTGCGCATGTTCTGCGCTGCGACCTGCGGCAGGGTAATCGTAAAGCGCGCGCCCTGGCCGGGTTCGCTATCGACGACGATATTCCCGCCCAGTATGCCGGTGACCAGGTTATACACGATGTTCAACCCCAGGCCGCTGCCGCCCTGCCCCAGCTTGGTCGTAAAAAATGGATCGAAGATGCGGCCCAGATTTTGTTCAGGTATGCCTTTGCCGTTGTCGCCGACCGTAATTTCCACCAGATCATCGCCGGCGCTACGGCCGGTGATAGTGACCGTGCCGCGAGAGTCGCCGTCAAAACCGTGGATAAAGGCATTGTTGATCAAGTTGGTGAGCACTTGCCCTAGCGGGCCCGGATAGCTGTCCAGCACCAGTTTGGGCGGCACATGGTATTCCACGTCATGCCTGGTTTTCCTGATCGTCGGGCTCATTGTCAGCACGATCTCGGCCACCATTTCATCCAGCGCAAACACGCGCCGGTTGGCGCTGGTCTGGTCCACGGCAACCTGTTTGAAGCTGGTCACCAGTTCGGAAGCCTTGCTCAGGTTGCGCATCAGGATATCGGTGCCGGTGCGCGTATTGTGGAAATAGGTTTCCAGTTGAGAGCGGCGCAGTCCCTTGCTCATTTCCAGGATGATGTCGTCGGTGTGCTGCTGCAGCGTGCTGGTCACGGTAACGCTGGTGCCGATCGGCGTGTTCAGCTCATGCGCGATGCCGGCGACCAGCGAACCCAGCGCCGCCATTTTTTCGGTGCGCAATAATTCCCTCTGCGCCCTTTGCAGGTTTTCCAGCACGATCGTGAGTTCCGTATTGGCCACTTCCAGCGCCTGGGTGCGCTCCGACACCCGCCGTTCCAGGCTGGTGTTCAGGCTCAATATTTCCTGCTCATTGTGGCGCTTATCAGTGATATCTTCCTGCACCAGGATCAGCAATGATTCGCTGCCCAGGGAAATCATCTTGCCGGAAATTTCGCATAGCAAAGACTTATCCCGGTGGCCGCAGCGCAGCCAGGCTTCGTAGCCGTGGATCTCATGATCGCGTTCGGCAATCTTCAGCACCGCCTCCTGATCCTCGGGTTTGCGCCACAGCAGCAATTGCGTGGCCATGTTGCTCAGGACTTCGTCGCGCGACCAGCCGAACTGGCGCACCCAGGCATCATTGACGTCGATGATCGCAAAATCATTTTCCTTGCGCGAGACCGTCATCGCCACCGGCGAAGAATGGAAGATCGCCGTGAACTTTTCTTCGGTAAAGCGCAACGCCTGCTCGGCCTTCAGCCTTTCATTCAGCTCCTGCTGCAAGGCCGCATTCCTGATATCCCTGTCGGAGATCAATCCGCCCAGCTCTTCGCGCATCTTGTCCAGGCCTTGCGCCAGGCTGCCTATCTCGTCCTTCCTGTGCCAATGCAAGGCCTGGTCAAGCTGGCCCCGTGCAAGCCTGGCCGTCGCCATTTGCAGCTCATGCAGCGGGCGCACTATCCTGCGCTCAAACAATAACAGGATCAGGGCGAAGGAAATGATCACCTGCGCCAGCAGGGCGCCGGTCAGTTTCAGGAAATCGATAAACAAATCCCGCTCTATGCGCGCCGTGGTCGATTCAACGGTCACCGTGCCGATGACCTTGTTATCCAGCAGGATCTGCCGCTCTTCGCGCAAGACTTCGCTGCCGCGCCGAGCCGCCATCTCGCTATGCACGAAGCGGTTCTTCGATTCGTCTTCCACAGTAACGCTGACCACTTCCGGATTGCGCATGACGGCCTGCACAAACTGGTCTGCGACTTCCTTGTCGACGTTCCAAACCGGCACCGCCATCGCCCGCGACAACATATCAGCGTATTGCGACATCGGCACCCGCACACGTAAATCGACTTCACGCTCGTAACGGTCCTTGAGCAAAAAACGTCCCAATACCAGGGCCGGAAGCATGATGCCAAGCCCTACACCGAGAATCAAAATTTGTCTGAGGGATAATTTGCCCAAATGTCGCCTAGTCAAAAAACATGCGAAGCTATTGCAATATTCCGGTGGGCTGCGAAAACCCAAGTTCAAAAAATAGAGGCCAGCGAAACTGGCCCATACATGAAACTCTCACCCGCTATCGGCTGCCAACACAGGCAAAAAAAAATAACGCCGTGAATAGGGAAAGCCGGAAAAATCCTACCTGGCTTGCTTGCGCCAAAGTTGAATATTCGTTTCTATCAATTTGTTCATCACGTTCTGCCTGGTCAGTTTGTAGACCGCCTTTGCCAGCCGCCCCCTCATCTCGCCGGTATTGCAGGCCGACTTGTGCGAAAAGGTCAGGTACAGGTTTTCATTGGTGACTGCCGTAGAGGCCGCCTTCAAGCCGGCTATATTCATCTTTGCTATATATGCCAGGCCCGGATCTTCCTCATAGATCAGAAAATCCGTGCGTGACATGCCGAGCATTTTCAATGCCTGCTCCAGACTGGGCACCGTAGATATCTTCAGCGACTCTGCCGCATAGCGATCAAATTCTTCACCGAAGCTATTGTTGATCACGGTCATGCCTTGCTTGCCAATCAGGTCGCTCCACTTCCTGAAATTCAGGCGGCTATTATTCCTGGTCCAGATCACCGTCCTTGTTTCACGAAACGACGGATAAAAATAATCCATATAGTCCAGCCTGGGCACGGTAAGGAATGCGCCTGCAATCAGGTCTGCACGCCCCAGCTTAATCTCTTCCTGCACACGGGCCCAGGAGCCGGTATATTTGACCTCTATCGTGACGCCGATTTCTTTGGCCAGCAATTGCATCAGGTCTGCGTTTGCCCCTATCAGCTTCGTTTCATTGTCAGGGTCGCGCCAAAGATAGGGAGGATACTCCGGATTACCGGTTGCGATCAGGTGCTTGCAGGCGCTATCATCTGCGGCGACGGCGGTGGCGGAAACCAGGCTGAATACGGTCAATACGGCGAGACGATAAGCCTTTATGAGCTGCCGCCAAGTGTGAGGGCGAATTATGAGCACAGCAAATCTACTCCCGTATCGGTGAAATTTTGATCCTTAGTGTAGTGATACAGGGATGTATTTGCAAGAATATAGTGGCGTCATGGAAACAAAACCGCCGTCTATAGCCGAGCATTCTGCCCGCCAAACCTCCACTAAGCCCCATTAACCAGTTTAATAAGTAAGCATCGCATAGTATGCATCTATTTCAAACCTGTCTTCTCATGACGCTGCTAAGCAGCATCGCCGGTTGCGCCAGCCTCAGCAAAGACCAATGCCTGAACGGAAACTGGCAGCAAATCGGATTTGCCGACGGCACACGCGGCCTGCCTCCGGATCAACTGGACGAGCATGCAAAAGCCTGTGCCGAACACGGCGTGCAAACCAATTTCGACCAATACATGCTGGGCCGCAGCCGGGGCCTGATCAACTACTGCCAGCCGGAAAATGCCTTCAATATCGGCAGGGCCGGGCAAGCTGAAAATGTAGCGGCCTGCCCGCCGAATATGCAGAATACCTTCCTGTTCGAGTTCCGGCGCGGCGGTGAAATCAACCAGATGGAAAGCGAACTGGAACCCCTGCGCTCACGCATCTCGGCGAATAATTCAAGGGTGGTCAGGAACGACAGCCGCATCAATGACATCCGCAATGAATTGCGCAGAACGGATCTGAGCAGCGACGCCAGGAATGCTTTACTGAACGAGTTCAATCGATTGCTGGATGAAAAAAATGCGCTGATCCGCGACAATGCTTTCATGCAGCGCGACTTCAACCGCCGGCGCGACATGATCGCGCTGAGATTGCAGGAATTTGGAAAGTAGCCGCACCCGATTACGATACAGGCGGCCAACTCCGACCGCCTGCAGTTTATCCGGGACGGCTAGGCGAACTCAGCGCCTGACAATGCTGTCGCCCGCATTCCTGACCTTGTCACCGACAGCCAGGCCGGGATCGTGATCGAAGTTGAATGTGTTTTTGTTGCCGTTATCGTATTGCACTGCCACTGCCCAGACCTTGGTCGATTTCACTTTTTGCTCTACCTTGCGCCCCGCATAGGCGCCGCCTGCCGCGCCTGCAACTGTCGCCAGGTCCTGGCCCGTGCCGCTTCCGACCTGGTGCCCCAGTAGCGCCCCGGCCACGCCGCCGGCAATCAGGCCCAATGCACTGCCTTCGCCGGGTTTATCGCTGACATTCACAGATACGACGCTGCCGCAATCCTGGCAAATCGCTGCCTGGTTATTTGAACTGGAAGAAGGAGCCGCCGCCTTCATTGCCGCCTTTGCGTCAGCCACGGACTTGTTGTACTCGCTCCTGGCGTCGCGCAGGCACTGCATGCGCACGCTGGAACTCGTCTCTTCCGCACACAGCTTTTTGTCGTCGGCATAACGGGTCGACGCGCGCTTGCTGTCCGCAGCATACTGCTGCTTCGGCGTTAGATCCTGTGCGTATGCCGCGCCCATACTGGCCAGCATGAAGGAAACTATAAAGAGTTGTTTTTTCACTTTTGGCTCCCGGGAAATCGAATTTAGAGCAGTTGTCATCAATTCATGTTTCAGTATAGCCTCACACAGCGCAGATGCAAATACCACAATTATTTATTGCCTGTCCGGGCGGAAAACCAGCCTGTAAGATGCTATTGTGGCATGGAATGTGCTTGCCTTAGATTACTGAATTAATGCCCTGGAGACCTATGCGTACCCTGCACACAAAAATAGAAAGCGCCGCCGAAATTCATGACTCGCTCACGCTCCCCTTCCATTTGCGGGAAAAGAGCCGCTTCCGCGCCAGCCTCAGCTCCGGTGAAGATGTCGCCGTGCTGACCGTGCGCGGCAGCATCTTGCGCGATGGCGACCTGATCTGCAGCGAAGACGGCTTCGTCGTCAAAATTGTTGCCGCGCCCGAGCCGACCTACCGCGTAGTGTGCAATACGGCGCGCGAACTATTGCGTTGCGCCTTCCATTTGGGTAACCGCCATACGCAGGCGCAGGTTGGCGACGGCTTCATGCGCATACGCAAGGACAGCGTATTGAAGGAAATGCTGGAGGGACTGGGAGCGACGGTCACCGAAGAACAGGCCGCCTTTGAACCGGAAGCCGGCGCCTATGGCGGCGGCCATCAGCATGACGACGGGCATGCGCACAATCCGCTGGCGCCTGTTCCGCTACGCCAAAAGATACACCGGCCATCCGACAAACCGTGATCCATTCGCCAGCATGTTAGCCGCCGCCTCTCTGCTCCATCTATTGCAACTCTCCAGCCCGTCGCTGCCGATAGGCGCGTACAGCTATTCGCAAGGGCTGGAAACCGCGATAGAAAAAGGCCTGGTGAGCAACGAGGCCGGCGCCCGCCTGTGGATTGCCGACCAACTGCAGCATGTCGTTGCCCGCTTTGAAGCGCCGGTGTTATGGCGTTTGCTGCAGGCGTTTGCCGCGCGCGACAGCGAGGCCGTGCTGCACTGGACGGAGCGCTTTATTGCCGCGCGCGACACCGCCGAGTTCCGCGCCGAAACCATACAGATGGGTTACTCATTGAGCAAGCTGGTCGCCGACCTGAATATCTGCGACCAGGATTTGCTGGCATGCCTGCAGCAATTGCCCGAAATACCGCTGCCGACTGCGCTGGGCTGCGCAGCGGTGGCGCTGGATGTGCCCGCCGAGGCGGCCTTGCTGGGCATGCTGTTCTCATGGGCAGAAAACCAGGTTTTGGTATGCGTGAAGTCGGTGCCGCTGGGCCAGGTAGCGGGCCAGCGCCTGTTGCTGAGCCTGCGGCCGGAACTGCAGGCGGCGGCAGTCATCGCGCAAACCCTGGCCGATACCGACTTATCCAACTGGTCACCCGGCCTGTCGCTGCTATCCATGCAGCACGAAGTGCAGTACAGCCGGCTGTACCGGTCCTGACATCAGAACAAACGGAGAAACAGAAAATGACGACACCATCCAATCCCCTGCGGGTAGGCATAGGCGGCCCGGTAGGCTCAGGCAAGACCGCATTGTGCGAAATGCTGTGCAAGCAAATGCGCGACCACTACGACATGGCCGTGATCACCAACGATATCTATACCAAGGAAGACATGGAAATCCTGCTGCGCGCCGACGCGCTGCCGGCAGAACGCCTGATGGGCGTGGAGACCGGTGGTTGCCCGCACACTGCGATACGCGAGGATGCATCGATCAACCTGGAAGCCATCTCCCGCATGTGCGCCGACTTCCCGAATCTGGACCTGATCCTGGTGGAGTCCGGCGGCGACAATCTGGCGGCGACCTTCAGCCCCGAGCTATCCGACCTGACCATCTATGTGATCGACGTCGCCGGCGGCGAGAAGATTCCGCGCAAGGGCGGCCCCGGCATCACCCGCTCCGACCTGCTGATCATCAATAAGACCGACCTGGCGCCGTATGTCGGGGCCAACCTGGACATCATGGCGCAGGACGCCAGACGGATGCGCGGCGAGCGGCCTTTTGTGTTCACCAACCTGAAGAGCGGCGACGGCGTGCAAGCGGTGATCGACTTCATACGCCGCGAGGGTTTGATCGACGTAAAGACAGCCTGAGTCTGCCGGCTACAGCAGACTAATTACCTGCGGGCATTATTCCCGCCTGAATCGAATCGATATTTGAGATCCATGCACGCCCTTTCAAGCCGACCTGAATAAGCGTCGCGCAACTTGGCAAGGCCCAAGGAGGCAGGATGAAATTATTTGTAATTGCAGAGGCGAGCACTAGAATTCACTAGGTAACAACGCATTTTGCATGTACCTGCTTGCTGTTGTGCATAAGTGCTGAAATGCATTATTTCTTGCGGACTAATTCTAAAAAATCCTGCTTGTCCATTGCGATCAAGCATCTCGGCTGCGTCGACATTTTGATTCGATGGGCAACCTAGTGTCCTGTTCCGTAGGTTCGTAGCAAAATAGAAGTGACGAAATCGGATCGAGACAAGGAAAAAAGCGCAGCAAGGGGTGGTGCAGGGACTTCGAGCAGCATGCTGCTCGCCTGCACAACGACATTGCCTTGCAAGGCAATGTTCCTTCCCTACAGGGACACAGGGGAGCCCCTTGCGAGTATTTTTGACGCAGTATTCGGTTCGATTCTCGTCATCTTTTATGCTACGAATTTATGGAACGGGACACTATACAGGAGAAGAACATGGCACAAGCGAACTGGCGCCTTGAAGGCGAATGGATCAAAAATTGCACCTGCGCATTCGGATGCCCCTGCGATTTCAATGCGCTGCCAACGAAGGGCAGTTGCCAGGGCCTCGCGGGCATGCATATCACCAAGGGACATTTCAACGATGTCGCACTTGACGGATTAAGCTTCTTCGTCGTGGTTTCTTTCCCGGGTGCACTACATGAAGGAAACGGTCAGTTGCAGCCCATTATTGACGAGCGGGCCAGCCCCGAGCAGCGTGAGGCGTTATTCGGCATCATGTCGGGACAGAATTCGGACGAAGGGACGCTGTTCCAGATTTTCAGCCTGATTGTGACCAAGATGCATGATCCCATCTTCGCTCCCGTCACGTTTCAGTTTGACAAGGCTGCCCGCATCGCGCGCGTCGTCATTCCGGGCGTACTTGAGACCGAGGTGGAACCGATCAAGAACCCGGTTACCGGCTCCCCGCACCGCATTCAAGTCGTGATGCCTGAGGGTTTCGAGCATCATGAAGCCGAAGTGGCCTCGTCCAACATCCGCAGCAACGGAGCCATCAAGTTTGAGACGACGGGCACGCATAGCTCGCTGGCCAACGTGGTGCAGACACCGCAGGGCGTGGCAGCCTGAGTGGCCCGCAGCTCGGCCATGCAATGGGTATTGCGACATGATCGGCTTATCCTCGTCTGCGGGCTGCTAGTCGTCGTTCTGTTGTCCTGGGCATATCTGCTCGCAGGCGCCGGGATGATGCAGCAGATGGGCGACATGCTGATGCCGATGAGCACAGGACCGTGGACACTCGGCCATGCCGCGCTGATGTTCGCGATGTGGGTGGTGATGATGGCGGCCATGATGCTGCCGAGCGCCGCGCCTATGATCCTGCTGTACGACACCGTCGCCCGGCGCAATGCCGCAAGAGGCGGGTCGATCGCTGCATCCGGCAGTTTCGCGTTTGCCTACGTCGTGGTCTGGACCGCATTCAGCCTGGCCGCAGTGGCGCTGCAATTCGGACTGGAGCAAGCCGCGCTGGTATCCCCGATGATGGCAACCACCAGCACCGCCCTGGCGGGAGCAATTCTGATCGGGGCCGGCCTGTACCAATGGACGCCGCTGAAGCAGGTTTGCCTACGGCATTGCCGCTCGCCGCTGGAATTCATCACGGCGCATTGGCGTGCAGGAGCACGCGGCGCGTTCGCGATGGGTTTTCGGCACGGCGCCTACTGTGTCGGTTGCTGCTGGCTGTTGATGCTGCTGCTCTTTGTTGGCGGCGTGATGAATTTTGCGTGGATAAGCGGGCTCACCCTGTTTATCCTGATAGAAAAACTTGCCCCCGCAGGCCACTGGATCGGCCGCGGCGCCGGCGCCCTGCTGGTTGCATGGGGCGGCGCGACTTTGCTCTCGCTGGCCTGAGCCCTAAAGTCGCGCAAAGAAAAACGGGCTTGTTGTCATCAACAAGCCCGTTCTTGACTTTTCAATCTTAATTTTCCAATGCCGCCTTACAGCTTGGCTTTGATCAGCTTGCCCAGCTTTTCCACGCCTTCATTGATCTTGGCTGGAGGCACGGTGACAAAGCTCAGGCGCAGCGTATTGGTTTCCGCCTCGTTGGCATAGAACGGGCCGCCGGGAACGAAGGCCACATTTTGCTGGATTGCTTCAGCCAGCAATTGATTCGCATCTATATGCTTGGGCAAGGTGACCCAGATAAACATGCCGCCTTCAGGGCGGGTCCAGGTGACGCTGTCAGGGAAATACTTGCCCAGCGCTTCCAGCATTGCTGCGCATTGTTTGGAATACAGGTCGCGTATCGTGGGGATATGCTGGTTCAGGAAACCGTCCTTGATCATTTCATGCACGACCATCTGGGTCAGCTGTGAAGTGTGCAGGTCGGTCGCCTGTTTTGCCTGTTCCAGCTTGCGGATCAGCGTCGTCGGGCCGACCACGTAGCCGAGGCGTATGCCCGGCGTCAGCACTTTGGAGAAGGAACCCATGTAGATCACGCCGCCCGGATTCATCGTCAGCATTTTCGGCAGCGGCTCGCCGCTGTAGCACAGGTCGCCGTAAGGATTGTCTTCCACCAGCGGCACGCCCAGCCGGGCGCAGATATCCACCAGCTCATAGCGGCGCTCTACCGACAGGGTGCGGCCGGTGGGGTTCTGGAAGTTGGGCAATGCGTACAGCAAACGCGCGCCCTGGCCATTGGCTGCGACGGACGCAGGCACCACACCATGCTCATCCATGTCTACCGATACAAACTTAGGCTGGTACACGGAAAAAGCCTGCAAGGCACCCAGGTAGCTAGGCGTTTCCACCAGCACTTTGCTGCCCTCGTCGATCAATACCTTGCCCAGCAAATCCAGGCCCTGCTGCGAGCCGGATACCATCATCACCTGATCAGGCAGGATCTTGGCGCCGCCGGTAGACAGGGAATCGGCAATGAATTCGCGCAAAGGCGCATAACCGTCGGTAGGGCCATATTGCAAGGCCACCTTGCCGGAACGCGTCAGCACCGCATCAAACGCGGCGCGCATATGATCCACCGGGAAGGTTTCAGGGGAAGGCAGGCCGCCGGCAAATGAAATCACTTCGGGGCGCATGGTTATTTTCAGGATTTCCCGGATGGCGGAGCTTTGCAGCTGCTCTGCGCGGTGGGAGAATTTCCATTCTATCGGGCTTGGGTTTTCAAGTTTCATCGTAGTTCCGGGAAGCGCTTCAAAAAAACGGCTGTTGTCTGGCGGGCGTATACGGACGGCGAGGCGGGCATCGCTCCCGCCTGGTCACCGGTTATTTACTCGATCTCGGCGATCATTTCGATTTCCACGCAGGCGCCCAAGGGGATCTGCGCCACGCCGAAGGCCGAGCGCGCATGTTTGCCTTGCTCGCCGAATACTTCGCCGATCAATTCCGATGCGCCATTGGTCACCAGGTGCTGCTCGGTGAAATCGCCGGTGGAGTTCACCAGGCTCATCAGCTTGACGATGCGCTTGACGCGGTTCAGGTCGCCGCCGCAGGCTGCCTGCAGTGTCGCCATCAGGTCGACAGCGACAGCGCGCGCGGCCTGCTTGCCTTCTTCGGTGCTGATATTTTTACCCAACTGGCCCACCCATACCTTGCCGTCTTTTTTCGCAATGTGGCCGGACAAAAATACCGTGTTACCGGTTTGCACATACATCACATAGGCCGCGGCAGGAGCTGCAACGCTTGGCAATTCGATATTCAGGGCTTTCAGTTTTTCGTAAAAAGACATAATAGTTCCAGAAAAGTTGGTTGTACGGCAAGAGCCCGCGAATATTCCAAGGCCAATTGCATATTGTACGACCCCGAGGACATGATTAACACCCCTAAATAGCCGCCATCGCACTGATTTAATTCGGTGTTTGTGGCTGATTTTTTAATATCACCGCTTAATATTCATGCGCCGCCCTAACGCTACCACGGCAATCACGGCTATCGCGAACCCGACATTATTGACGTTCAGCGATTCTCCCAGGATCGCCGCCGCGCCCAGCAGAGTCAGGAAAGGCTGTATCAATTGCACCTGCCCGACGCGGGCGATGCCGCCCAGCGCCAGGCCCTTGTACCAAAAGAAAAAACCGATAAACATGGAAAACAGGGAGACGTAGACAAAGCCCATCCAGGCGCGCGGCGAAGCCTGCACGCCGTAGTGCCAGCCCAGCCATACGGTGACAGGCAGCAAGACCGGCATCGCCAGCACCAGCGCCCAGGAAATCACTTGCTGCCCGCCCATGCTTTGCGACAAGCGGCCGCCCTCGGCGTAGCCCATCGCCGCCGCGATCACCGCCGCAAACAGGGCCAGGTCGGCCAGGTGAAAACTGCCGCCGCCCTGCTGCAATGCAAACGCAACCACCAGGCCGCTGCCCAGCAAGGCCATGATCCAGAATCCGGCCGACGGGCGCTCATGAAAACGCAGCGCAGCAAACAAGGCCGTCGCCAGCGGCAATATGCCGAGCACAATCGCACCGTGCGAAGCCGGCACGTATTGCATGGCGATCGATGAAAACACGGGAAAGCCGACCACCACGCCCAGCGCGGTGATCAATAGCGCCTTGAGCTGGGCCTTGTTGGGCAGCGCGGCGCGCAATCTGTACAGCAATACGGCGGAAATAGCGGCCGCGACCACCGCGCGCCCCAGCGCAACGAAGACGGGGTTCAGTTCGGCCACGGCCATCCGGGTAAACGGCAAGGTCAGGCTGAAAATCGCCACGCCGACTGCACCCAGCCACATTCCCGTTGCCTCGTTTTTCTTTTGATCCAGTGCCAACATGCTCCGCCTTTTTTTCTATGCAAATAAATGCCGCCGCGCTACTAATGCCGTTCAGGTAAGCATCAATTCCCCTAGTTTGTCGTCCTCGCGTAGGCGGGGACCCAGCGGCTTACAGCGGAACGACACTGGATTCCCGCCTGCGCGGGAATGACACGGATTGATGTTTTTCCTTAACTGAACAGCATGCCACCCCGCCTTACTGCATAAACATCCACACCGCCGTCAGCGCCAGCGAAAGACCCATGCACAGATTGAATACGCGCAGGCGGTTCCCCACCAACAGCCAGCTGCGCAGCTTCTCGCCCATCCAGGCCCAGGCAACCAGGCTCATCGCGCTGGGCACCGCAAAGCCCAGGCTCATCCACCCCATGCGGGCATAAAAATCTTCATGCCCTATTGCATAGGTGGAGGTCGCCGCGACCAGCGTCATCCAGGACTTGGGATTGACGATCTGGAACATCGCTGCCTGTTTCAGGCTCAAGGGCTTGATCGTGCCGGAGCTGGACAACTTGCTGGAAAAGCACAGCTTCCACGCCAGGTACAGCAGGTAGGCATTGCCCGCCACCTTCATCAACAACAGCACATGCTGGCTGCCTTGCAATACCGCCATGCCGCCCATGCCGACCGCCCACATCATCAGCACGAAACCGATGGGCACGCCGGCCACTTGCGGCATGGCCGCGCGCATTCCATGGTTGACTCCGGTGGCCGCCGCGATCGCGACATTGGGTCCCGGAGTAAAGCAGCCGATAAAGGCAAACGCGAGAAACGCGATCACTTCTGTTACATGCATGTTCATATCCCTCTGTGGTGTTGCAAACTAGTGTTGCAAATTAGCTTTGTAATATCTGCGCGAATGTCTGGTGATCAACATTGCCGCCGCTGACCGGGATGCCAACTTTTAATCCGCGAATGGCCGCACCGGCCTGTATCGCCGCCGCCAGCGATGCGGCCCCTGCGCCTTCCGCCACATTGTGGGTCGCAGTAAACAGCAACTTCATCGCCGCCCTCACCGCATCATCGTTGACGGCGACCACGTCATCGGCATATTGCAATACGATTTGCAGCGACGCGTCATCAGGCACCCGGCACGCCATGCCGTCCGCAATCTGGGTGCTGACCGGGGATTCTATCTTGCGCCTTTGTTCGAAGGACAGCTTGTATCCCAGCGCATGGCTGGACACCACGCCGATGATGCGGGTGGATAAGCCCAGCGCATTGCGGGCGGCAATCGCCGCGCAGATGCCCGAACCTTGCCCGATCGGCACATACACCAGGTCCAGCTCCGGTTGCGCAGCAAACAACTCCATCCAGTAGGTCGCCACGCCGCGCACCAGGTCTTGATGAAAGGATGGAATCATGTGCAAGCGCTGCTCTTCCGCCAGCGCTATCGCATATTCCCGACTCTCCTGGAATTCGCTGCCGTGTTCGATCAGCTTGGCGCCCAAAGCCCGCATGGCGGCGTTTTGCTCCTGGCTGTTTCCATGCGGGACCACGATCGTTGCTGCCAAGCCGCAGCGCCGCACGGCGAACGCGACCGACTGCCCGTGATTGCCACGGGTAGCGGAAATCACCCCTGTCACCTGCGGCAAGCGGCGCTGCAGCTCATGCATGTACACCAGGCCGCCGCGCACCTTGAAGGCGCCTGTCGGCGTGTGGTTTTCATGCTTCAGCCACACCTGCGCGCCTAGCGCGTCGGAGATCTGCTGCCATTGGTACTGCGGTGTCGGCGGCATCGCGGCATACACGATGTCGGCGGCAGTTTCTATGTCTGACTTGCCGGGCAAGGTAAATGTCATGGTCTGTCCCCTATCTTTCTCAGGCTGTCGCGGTGGATTGTTCAGTCGATGGCTGGCGCTCGCTCAAGATACATGGCCGCAAGTCCATGCGGCTGAACTCCCTGTCGGCCTCAATGACAACATGCCGTAACGGATGCAGCACCATGGTATCGCCGGCCAGCAGCCAGTAATCAAACTCGTCGCCCTCTAGCGTAACCCATACGCGCCCGCAATCAATGCTCAACGTCAGGGCAATGTCTGCAACCACGGAGACCAGCTCCCCTGCCGATAGAGTCAGTGTGTCTTTTGCATTGATTTTTTTCATGGTGCGCCTTCGTGAATTAGCGGATAGTTTGTGCTATCCTAAATCACATTACCGGTACAGTACCAGTACAGTAAAAACGATAATCCGCATACTGTAATGGCAATTTTTCCAGTACAGTCACGTAGCCGAGGCAAAAAGGTAAAGATCATGCACACTAGCAATCCACTTATTTCGCGCGATTCCGGCGGTTCGCTGGTGGAGCAGATTGTCCGCTCGGTCGCCACCAGGATAGACGACAAGCTGCTGCGCACCGGCGCGCGCATGCCGTCGATACGGCAGTTTGCCGACGAACAGGAAGTGTCGCGCTTTACCGTGGTCGAAGCCTATGACAGGCTGGTGGCAAAAGGCTACCTGGAATCGCGCAGGGGCTCGGGCTTTTTCGTGCGCGAACGGGCACCGATGACGGGCAATGGCCACGCCGCAGCCCACAGCGCTCCTGCCGCGCAGCAACTGGACGTGGTGTGGCTGGTTCGCAACATGTTCCGCCAGTTGCCGCCGCAAAAAATGCCCGGCTCCGGCGTCTTGCCGCATGACTGGCTGGACGGCGAACTGGTGGCCAACGGCTTGCGCTCCATCAGCCGCCTGAACCAGAACCTGCTGTTGCACTACGGCACGCCGCAAGGCTTCCTGCCGCTACGCCAGCAACTGCAGCTGAAGCTGGCGGAACTGGAAATCGCCGCAGCGCCGGAACAGATCGTGATGACCACCGGCGTCACACAGGCGCTGGACCTGGTCGCGCGCGAGTTCACCCAGCCCGGCGACACGATCTTTGTCGATGATCCGGCCTGGTTCCTGATGTTCGGCTCTTTCTCCATCCTGGGCGCCAAGGTGATCGGCATCCCGCGCCTGCACGACGGCCCCGATGTGGCCAAGCTGGCGGAACTGGCGGCGGTGCACAAGCCCAAGCTCTACATCATCAATTCGGTGATGCACAACCCCACCTCCACTTCGCTGTCGGCGGCCAAGGCTTTCCAGGTATTGAAGACGGCGGAAGAGCATGACTTCATGATCGTCGAGGACGATATCTACTGCGACATGCACCCCGGCACCGCGGTGCAGGCGGCAACCAGGATCTCGGCGCTGGACCAGTTGAACCGGGTGATCTACCTGGGCGGCTTTTCCAAAACCCTGGCCGCCAATCTGCGCGTGGGTTTTATCGCGACCTCGCACCAGCTGGCGATACGGCTGTCGGACAGGAAGATGCTGTCCACGCTGACGACGACCGAAATCGGCGAGCGTGTCGTCTACAAGATACTGTCCGAAGGACACTACCGCAAGCACGTGGATCGCATCCGGGGCAAGCTGGATTCGGTCCGGGACAATATCACCAAACGCGTTGAGAACCTCGGCATGAAGGTCGATTACCGCACCCCGGCCGGCATGTTCCTGTGGACCGATACCGGCTGCGACACCAATGCACTGACCGAGAAGGCGATGGAACAGGGCTTCCTGCTGGCGCCCGGCAGCCTGTTTTCGCCGAATCAATTGCCGTCTACCCGGATGCGCATCAACATCGCCGCAATGTCGGACCCGGGCGTATGGGAGTTCCTGGAACAGGAAGTCGGTAAATAATCGGCATGGGCCGAGTGCGCGGCCAAACATTACCCTCAACGCGGTGCTGGAGGCGGCTTCCGCCTGGGGCCTTGAAGCAAGCGGGCGCCAGCGTCGAAGCCGCGGCAAACCGCGGAGGCGATCACACCGGTGACGGCAAGCATCGCCGCTGTGTGAACGCCCACGGCCGCGAGGGCCAGCGTCAGTGAGCCGGAAGCAGTGATCTCGCGGGCCGGCGTATCTCCCATGCAAAGCGGGATTAGCGCCGGCACCAACATCAATCCGGCGCCGTGCGCGGTGGACATCATGAAGGACCAGAGCGCCAGCCCGGCATGACCTGCCGGCGTCCTGGCCCGCTTGCGTTTGCGACCCGATAAGTGATACACCGCGACGACGACAAGCAACACGCCCGCCAGGGCTTGCAGCACGACGCGACTCATCGCCAGGCCGAGTGCCACCGCGGCGGCCACGAGCGCGACTGATGCGGCATGCCCGGCCGCAATCGGCACCAAGGCCCGCAGCGCCTGCGCCCGATCGCGCGACTGCACGCCCCAGGCTGCGGCAAACATCCAGCCGGTGACAGGGTTCAGCCCGTGAAGGGCGCCGAGTCCTGCGACCGCCAGCCATGGCCAAAGATTCGACACGACCTGCTCACTCGTTCAGGCCGCCTGCGCTTCAGGTACGCGCAGCGCAGCAGGAAGCGGCCGCGGCCCCCTGTCCCGATGTGTAGCGGTCGTGGTGGCGCACCCACTCCATCTTGTGGGGCACGTCTCGCTCGTCACGGCCCTTGG
>DATHMC010000149.1:0-5533 GCA_035487495.1 Undibacterium sp. | reverse complement strand
AATACGCTCTATATTTTTTTCGCCGCTGGCCGGGCGCTTCATGCGCTTCAGCACGGCCGGATGCGCATGCTGCAAAGGCACGTCCAGATATGGCAATACATGGCCGTCCGCCATCATGGGGATAATCTGGTCCACGTGCGGATAAGGGTAGACATAGTGCAGGCGCACCCAGGCGCCGTACTGTTTCGCCAGCGCACCCAGCGCCTCCACCAGTTGCGTCATATGGGTCTTGACCGGCTTGCCGTTCCAGAATCCCATGCGGAATTTGACATCGACGCCGTAGGCGCTGGTGTCTTGCGAAATCACCAGCAACTCCTTGACGCCCGCCTTGAACAGGTTTTCGGCTTCCAGCATGATATCGGCAATCGGGCGCGATACCAGGTCGCCGCGCATCGATGGAATAATGCAGAAGCTGCAGCGATGGTTGCAACCTTCGGATATCTTCAGATACGCATAGTGCTTGGGTGTCAGCTTTACGCCTTGTGCCGGCACCAGGTCGATAAAAGGCTCATGTGGCTTGGGCAGATGAATATGCACCGCGTCCATCACCTCACCCAGCGCATGCGGGCCGGTCACCGCCAGCACCTTGGGATGCACCGACATGATGATATCGTTGCCGCTGGCATCTTTCTTGGCGCCCAGGCAACCGGTGACGATCACCCTGCCGTTCTCGCTCAAGGCTTCGCCGATGGCGTCCAGGGACTCCTGCACGGCAGCGTCGATAAAACCGCAGGTATTGACGATAACCAGGTCGGCGCCATCGTAGGACTTGGCCGTGTCGTAGCCCTCGGCGCGCAATTGCGTCAGGATTTGTTCGGAATCGACCAGCGCCTTGGGGCAGCCGAGCGAAACGAAGCCCACTTTAGGATTGGCAATCGCGCCGGGTCTTGTTATTTGTTCAATAGACATAAAAAAAGGAGTACAAAGCGAATCCGCTATTGTACCCCTTCATGTTCATATGAGGCTGGCTACTGCGTAATATTCAGGCAGATTTGCTTTTATTGCCTCCCAACTATTCTCTATTTGTTCTTATCTTCAGGGGTAAACGGGAAACCGCCAAAAATATTCTTGGTCTGGCTCTGCATTTGCTCCTGCATTTGCACAAACAGGTTTTTGCTCTGCTCGATGTAGTTACCCATCATGCCCTGCATCATCGGTCCCTGCACGCTCATAAACTGGGCCCACATTTCCGGGCTGAAAGGCTTGCCTTCGTAGACGCCCTTGGAATTTTCCGCCAATTTATTCTGGATATCGATAAAAGCCTGGATATTTTTTTCCAGATAGGAACCCATCATGCCCTGCATCGCGTGGCCGTAATAGCGAATGATCTGGGCCAGCGCCACGCTGGAAAACATAGGCGCACCGCCCGCCTCTTCCTCCAGGATGATCTGCAACAGGATGCTGCGGGTTAAATCCTCGTTGGTCTTGGCATCAATGACAGCGAAATCATCATTTTCCAAAACGAATTGTTTTACATCGACCAAAGTAATATAGCTACTGGTCTGCGTATCGTACAAACGGCGATTCGGATATTTCTTGATCAGGTGCTGTGTCGTTTTCTTTACACTATTCATCGAATTCTCAATTAGTAACATCCTAGCGCTTGAGTCGATCAGGCAAATCGAGGAGATGCTTGCCTGTCACGCCAAATCTATCCAAATAAACCAGTAGCTGTGTATCAAACGGCTAACCAGCTTGTCCCTTTTTTAATTCTAATATATTTACTTACCGATTATGCACGCTTATTAGGGGATATTGCATCCTTTTATTTCGAGCAGGTAATTTTTACTACCCAGTATAAATCAAACATGCAAAAGCCACATCATTATGACGTGGCTTTTTACATAAAAGCAATACCGGGCCTAGCCCATGTGCAAACCGCCGTTGATGGAAAAATCTGAACCCGTAGCATAGCCGCCTTCATCCGAAGCAATCCAGGCAACGATGGAGGCAATCTCGCTAGGCTCCGCCAGGCGTTTTACCGGGATGCCGGCCACGATTTTTTCCAGCACATCCGGACGGATCGCACGCACCATGTCGGTACCGACATAGCCGGGAGATACCGTATTGACGGTGACGCCCTTGGTCGCGACCTCTTGCGCCAGCGCCATCGAAAAACCGTGGATGCCGGCTTTGGCGGTGGAATAGTTGGTTTGCCCGAACTGGCCTTTTTGACCGTTGACCGAGGAGATATTGATAATACGGCCCCAGCCGCGATCCACCATGCTGTCGATGACTTGCTTGGTGACGTTAAACAAGGAGTTCAGGTTGGTATCCATCACCGCATCCCAGTCATCCTTGCTCATTTTGCGGAACTGGCCGTCGCGGGTGATGCCGGCATTATTCACCAGCACGTCGACTTCGCCGATTTCTGCCTTGACCTTGTCAAAAGCAGCCTTGGTGGATTCCCAATCCGACACGTTGCCTTCCGAAGCATGGATATCGCAGTTCTCGGCACGCATGTCGGCCAGCCATTTTTCCCTGCGAGCAGAATTGGGGCCGCAGCCGGCAACCACGATAAATCCATCGGCGCACAGGCGCCTGCAGATAGGAGTTCCAATTCCACCCATGCCACCAGTTACATAAGCTATACGTTTTGACATATCTGTCTCCTTATTGGTCTCTATGAATCAATCTACTCAATCCGCTCGTACCTTGACGTAACGCCCAGGTGCCGGCTCTATTGCCTGATACTCGGCATTTCCGGGTTGTCCGGGGGCCTTGATCATCTTGCCGCCATGCTCAGCCAGAAAACTGGCCCATACCGGCCACCAACTGCCTGCATGTTCTGTTGCGCCCTTAAACCAGGCTTCGGGATCCGCCCCTAACTTGTCATTGGTCCAATAACTCCTTTTCTTTTTGGCCGGAGGATTCACCACACCGGCGATGTGGCCTGACGCTCCCAGCACAAAACGGTTTTGTCCTTTGCTCTTGCGATTCAATACGGAGCAGGACGCGTATGCTGCCTGCCACGGAACGATATGATCATCGCGCGAGCCGTAGATAAAAGTCGGCACGTCTATCTTACCCAGGTCGACCGGCGAACCGGCGACCCGCAGTTTATCGGCGACTTTCAGGCTGTTTTCCAGATAGGTATTTCTCAGATACCAGCAAAACATCGGACCGGGTAAATTGGTACTGTCTGCATTCCAGTATAGTAGATCGAAAGGCGGCGGGCTCTCGCCCTTCAGGTAGTTGGACTGCACGTAATTCCACACCAGGTCGTTGGCGCGCAAACTGGAAAAGGTGCTGGCCAGATCTTTGCCCGGCAGCAGGCCGCGTTTGCCTATGGTTTGTTCGCGCATCTGCACCTGCATTTCGTCGACAAACACATCCAGCACGCCGGTATCCGAAAAATCCAGCAAAGTGGTCAGCAAGGTCAGGCTGCTGACTGGATGCTCTCCGCGCGCAGCAAGCACCGCCAGCGCAGTGGAGATGATGGTGCCGCCGACGCAGAAGCCAAAGCCGTTGATCTCTTTCTGTTTGCTGATTTCCTGCACCAGGTGGATCGCCTTAATCGCGCCGTCCTCGATGTAGTCATCCCAGGTCACATCGGCCATCGCATCGGAGGGATTAGCCCAGGACACCAGGAACACGGTATGCCCTTGCTCCACGGCATAGCGCACTACAGAATTTTCAGGCTGCAGATCGAGGATATAGAATTTGTTGATGCAGGGAGGGATCATCAGCAGCGGTCGCTGGTGGACAGTCTTGGTCAGCGGCGTATATTGAATGAGCTGGAACAGCTTATTCTCGAAGATCACGGTGCCTTCCGAGGTCGCCACATTCTTGCCGACTTCAAAAGCCGATTCATCGGTTTGCGAGATGCGGCCCTTTTGCATGTCGGCCAGCATCTGGGTGATGCCCTTTGCCAGGCTTTCACCCTTGCTCTCTATCAGCCTGGCCTGCGCTTCGGGGTTAGTCACCAGAAAATTGGCCGGCGACATCGCGTCGATCATTTGCTGCACCGCGAAACGAATTTTCTGCCTGGTTTTCTCCGAGGCCTCGACCGCCTCGGCCATCGCCATCAGGAAGCGGGCGTTCAGCAGATAGGATGCAGCACTATACGCGTGCATTGCATGATTATGCCAATCCGACGACGCAAAACGCTTGTCTGTAAAATCCGGCACTTTGGAAATAATGAAGTCCTGCCAAAGTTTGCCAAACTCTTGCATATACTCGCTTTGCAGCTTGCCCATTGTTGCCGGGTTGATCTGGGCCCCAATTTCCTTCAGGGTATCCATGATAGTACCGTCAGTGAATGACGTAGCGGGTTTCATCCAGTCTTGCAAATTACCCTGGTTCGACAGCTGTGACATCCATTCGGAGTACATAGCTTGAGGATCGTAAGTCTTCATGCGTGCCTCCTGTTTTTCGCGTATCGTTGCGTTTCAAATCTGGATTGCAAATTTCTGCTCAAAGCTTTTTACTACTAGTTTACTTCTCTATGTACATCGTCGCCATTGCCTGGATCTATGTAGTCTTAATGATGTCGATCACAGAATCTACGGTGACTGCAGGAATTATGACGTTTTTAATGTACTGTGTGTTGCCTTTAACAATAATTTTATACTTAGTGCGCAGCCCCCAGCGAAAAAAACGGCGCAATGCAGAAATGCCGGCGAAAAGTGCCGCAGCACAAGATGAGGCCGCAGCCCCCGGTGCAGCAGCAAACCCCGCGCCGAAAACTGAAATCCAAGAAGATTAATTCCCGCCGGCCCCGCCTTATTCCAGCCAGATGAGGCTAGCCATCCGCCCGGTCGCCCCGTCTCGCCGGTAAGAATAAAATGTCTCTTTTTCGGTGACCGTGCAATGATTGCCGCCATATACTTGCGTCACGCCCGTACGCGCCAGGACGGCCCGGGATAAGGCATAGATGTCCGCATAGTATTTTCCGGCACTCCTTGCATGCGGCACAAAATAGTCTGCTGTATCGCCTGCGGCGCTCACTATCGGCGCAAACACGCGCAGCACATCTTCACCGACTTCGAATTGCGACGGCCCGATCGCCGGCCCCAGCCATGCAATGATTTCCCCGGCACCCGATGCCCGCATATGCGCCACCGTGTTTTCCAGCACCCCTGCGGCCAAACCGCGCCAGCCCGCGTGGGCGGCCGCGACGACCCTGCCGTCGCGGTCGCTGAACAATACCGGCAGGCAATCTGCGGTCAGCACCGCACAAACGACATTCTTTTGCCGTGTACTACTGGCATCCGCCTGGGTTCTATGCGCACCGGCCGCCGCATCGCAGACTATGGTGCCATGCACTTGCGACAACCATGTGACATCGGCAGGCAGCACATCCCGCACTATCTTGCGATTTGCTTCCACTGCAGTGAATTCATCACCGACATGGTCCCCTAGGTTCAGCCCTCCCTTGCCACGGCCATCGTCATAAGGCGGCAGGCTGACGCCGCCCGAGCGGGTCGTCGAAAAAGCCCGCACATGCACCGGCACGCCTTCCCAGTTGGGCGCAATCACGTCAAACGGATAAGTTATATCGGCGCTGACGACCATATATGTCCGGGATCAA
>DATHMC010000148.1:0-22049 GCA_035487495.1 Undibacterium sp. | reverse complement strand
TCCATGACAGACACTGGCAGGGAGGCGCAAGCCTGGAGCATTGCCACGGCTGCGGCCATAAGCAGCGCGGATTTGACTGATTTCATTGTTGATGCCCTTTCTGATGCGCAGCTGGTCCAGCGCCTGCTGTTCTGCGATACGTTCATTATTTTTGATGCGCGTCAGCAGCGCCGATTTCTCTGCTTCCGCACGCTCTCGCTTTTCCTTATCCCATTTGGCCCGCACTTCTGCCCGCCCCTGGACTAGCCCGCGTTGTTGCGAACCCCACAGGCCGGCGATCAGCAGGGCCAGCAAAACCAGCACAGCGATTATTTTGGCGTACAGGCTCATCCCAGCCCCCTCAGACATAGTTCTTGCTCAGCCGCGCGTCGCTTGACCAGGCCTGGCAAGATTTTTCCTCCCGCATACACCCATCGCGGCAACTCATTACACGCGCCGGCATAATCACCGGCGTTCAGCTTGCGCACCATCGTGATAATGATCGCCCTGCCTGAACCAAATTTCATCCACCATGATCTCGCCACTTTCAATTCTTTAAAAATTTCTGGCAAAAAAAACCCAAACTGAATTATCTGGGTCGGCCCGTCCTGGGTGAGGAAGTGGCATATCTATGTTCGATGTGAACGCACTTCCCCTACCCACAATAATAAAGAAGTCAAACTTTGCACTCAACTGTACAGGTGTTATTCAAAAAAACTATTTCGATTGCCCGTCTTACCCTCTGTTGCAGTTCGACGCCACGCTGCGCCAATCCCCTTGCTTACGCCTTATTCATTGCTCTCTATTCTGGGCTCTTTCCTGCCGCACGCTGAAGCCTTCTGCAGTACTCAGGCTGAGAGGAAGCGCGCTGAAGACCTCTTATGAAAAGAGTGCGCTGCGTGACATAATCGGGCTGTATCACGAGAAATTTTTCCAACATGTCACCGGCAGCAATTGCATATGCGCGCTTAGAAAAGAAGAAGGAGACCAATGGAAACAAATATCATGCAGATAACGGGGGCTGTTATTTTTGCCCTGGCGCTATTGCATACCTTCACCTCAAAATATTTTGAAGTTTTGGCCATCAGGCATCCCCTACACGCCGGCTTGTTTCACTTGCTGGGAGAAATCGAAGTCGTATTCGGCTTCTGGGCATGAAACTCGTCGCTGGTGAACAGGTCGCTTAAAGATTTATTATGAATCAATCACTTGAGATATGTCTCTTAAGAGGGCGCGGCATGCTGCGCAAAACCCCTGCCCCGTTGCCAGCGCCTTTTCTGGTCGCCCGGCGTAGGAGGCTAACGCATCTCACTGGTATTTATGAAATGAGTTCTAGGCTCACTGATAGCGGAAATTCCCCACGAATCAAAATACCTGTTACTGGCCGATGCAGTTGCCGGCGGCGGCCTGACCGTCATCGCCAATGCGCCCAATCCGGCGGGCGCAGCATTGTTGAGACGCGGTTTCCGGCATGAGCCAGTCGGTGCTCTTGGCTTGCTGCTGGGCGCTGCCTTGCCGACCATGGTGGCAATATCTTCTTTATACCTGCTGCCGTAAAATTTGCTAAAACCTCGTTTCACGCGCGGCCCGCAGAAATTTGTCCAGAATAGGTGTGCAGTCCAGCAAATCCTGGCTGCCGGCCCGATGGAACTCAGGGTGCCATTGCAGGCCCATCACAAATTTGGCCTTCTTGTAGCGTATCGCCTCTACAATCTGGTCTGAGTGGGACACCGCCTCCACCACCAGATCCCGCCCCAGTGTCTTGACCGCCTGGTGATGAATGGAATTGACCAGCGCGGTAGGTTGAGATCCGAACAATTTGCTCAGGGTGGAACCCTGGGTGAACTGGATCTCATGATAATTCCTGTCATACATATCGCTCACATGAGAAATCGCGGTCGGCACATTGCTGGCAATATCCTGAAACAAGGTGCCGCCAAAGCCGACGTTGATCAACTGGCAGCCGCGGCATATGCCCAACACCGGCTTGTCCGCTTCGATAAATTCGTGCAGCAACTCCAGTTCATACATATCGCGCGCCCGGTCGCCGTTCCATTCCGGACGAGTCACCTCCTCGGCATAGCTTTGGGGCGACACATCCGCTCCGCCCTGCAACACCAGGCCATCCAGGTGCTTTGCGTAGTCGCGCAGGCGTATGTTGCTGGGATGGAGCAAGCCGTTGGTATTCACCGTAGGGATCATGAACACCAGTACGTCGCGGGACATCACCCATTGGGCAATTGACTCCTCCAGGTACTGCAAGTTCTTGCTGCGCAGCCCTGTACCGCCGGCTTCAGGATGGAAGATCCGGGCCGATACGCCTATCTTCAGCGTCCTTTGCGTGATCCGCCTTAACGCCTGGTCCGACATCGACCTAAAACGCGCAGACAGTAAATTCCAGGTATGCATCCACAGAGATACATCGCTAGCCTGATAGCGAGGCAAGGCATGATCCTGAGTTGCCTTATTTTCTAATGTTGGCTCAATAGCCGGCGTGGCCGCCGCTTCAATCGGAGCCGCGGTGGCGGGCGGCACCGCACTTGCATCGGGCGGCGTCGGCACGGGTTCATTCGTCGTAGACATAATCTTTACTCTATCTCTTAGGACCTACTGCGTTGCCATCCACATCTGGCTCTGCTGCCGGACCACCTCACTCAGCGACCCGCTCTGACAATAGGTATTACGCAACCAGTCGGCATCGGACTGGCGTTCCAGCAGCCGGTTGGTCAGTAATCTCAGCGCGTCGACCGTGCCAAGCTCCTGCGCAGTCTCGGCAAGCATCATCAATGTCTGAAAAATATCCTCCTTGATCGTGACCTGGGCAGTTTCACTCAGCGGATTGATCAAATTGCCTTTCAAGCCAAAACGGCAAGACTGGAAACGATTATACGTATATGTCAGATAGACGTCCTGGTTCGGCGCCAGCTCCCGATGGTCCAGCAAATACTTGCACAGGGTTTGCGCATAGGCAGCCAAAGCCACGGCAGTCTCTATCTCCAAAGGAGTATCGCAGACGCGTATCTCTATCGTGCCGAACTCAGGCTTGGGCCGGATATCCCAGTAAAAATCCTTCATGCTGGCGACGATACCCAGGTCCTTCATGGTTTTAAAATAGCGATTGAAAGCCTCCCAGTCATTCACAAACGGCATATAGCCGCTCAGAGGAAAAGCATTGATGCTGGTCAGCCTGGAAGACTGGAAGCTGGTGTCCACGCCCTGATAAAACGGCGATGACGCAGACAGGGCAATGAAATGCGGAATATAGCGTGCCAGCAAATGCACCAGCCGGATTCCCTCATCGCCGTTAATGCAGCCGATATGTATGTGCTGGCCGTACACGGTAAATTGCTTGGCCAGGTAACCGTATAGTTCCGATACCAGCTCATAACGCTCGGACGGATAGATGCGCTGGTCATCCCAGTGCTGGAAAGGGTGGGCACCGCCGCCGGCCAGCCCAAGATTCGCCTTTTCCGCAGCCGATACCAGCAGGCTGCGCATGGTTTTCAGTTCCGCCAGCATCTCCTGGTGGTCACTATGCACCGAGGTGGCAATCTCTATCATGCTCTCGGTGATCTCCGGTTTGATGTCATAGCCATGCGGCTTCTTGTTGATCAAGGCCAGCAGATCGCTGGAACCTCGAGTCAGGTTGAAGTCGCGGCGATTTACGATCTGGAGTTCCAGTTCCACTCCCATCGTCAACGGTGTCGATGATTTAAAATCCAGCACAGGCGGCTCCTCTATTTTTTTGCTTCGCCAGAAAGTATCAAGGCGAACCGGACGCAGACAGGCCCGGCAATTTCCAACACGGCAAGCACCGACAACAATAATGCCGACAGCAATGCGCCAAACTCGGGATACAGTGCGGTGGCACTTTTTGCCAACACCATTGCCACGCCGGACATCGGTAGCAGGCTCAGCCCGAGTAAAGCCCCTTTGCGCACCGTCAATCCGTTCATCGGTGCCAGCGACGCGCCAAAAAACACGCTCACGACCAGGCGCACGCCGACAAAACCGGCAACCAGCAGCCAGTACTCGCGCAGGTGCAACAGTTGCAACTGGGCTCCGGCGCTGACAAACAGGATCGCATACAGCAAACCACTGAACTGGCTGAAGTCGGGCTCAACGATCGCATAGCCCCGGTCCCTGTGCCTGCTCGTGATACCGAACACCAGCAAGGCAATCATCGACGACAAATTAAACATGCTCGCCGCACCGACTGTTGCTGCAATCAGCGCAAACAGGATGATGCGCTGGCTCTGATGCTCACGCCCCAGCCACTCGCTGATATAGATTACCAGCCTGCCCGCCACCCAGCCCAGCAAGCCGGAACCGAGCACCAGGAACAAGGGGTGAAAAACCAGTATGCGCCAGTCGCTGCGATATTCCAGGTGCAAGGCTGACAAACTCATCGTAAAAACGATAAATGCCAGCGAGTTGTTGATGGCGGTAATGTTCAGCATACGCTCGCTGACCTGGCCCTCCGCCTTCAACTCATGCACGATATTCAGCGCCACAGCCGGAGAGCTCGCCATGCCTATCGCTGCCGCCATGCTCGCCACCAGATGGTGCACACCCAAACTGCTCAACAACAGATACAAGGCAAAAAAGATTGCCACGCTCATGGCAATGCCGGTCACCAGCAGCCATCTCTCCTTGACCAGCCACTTATAGTCAATCCTGCGCCCGAGTTCAAATACCACCAGGCCGAGGGTTAAATCGATCAATGGAGCCAGGCTATCCAGCGCGGCTGAGTTAAACAAGTTGAGTCCGGTCGGGCCTATCAACAATCCGGTCAGCACATAACTGGTAATGGTAGGGACCGGCAATAGCCGCGTCATCAGGCGTGCGCCCAGAATGCCGGCAACGAGGATAAATCCTATCGCCGTCAAGGTATTCAATGCTTCGGGCATGACAGGGAAAATTGTGTGTGGAATCATTTTTTGCCACCGATAATGTAGGCAACCGTAAATGGAAATCGCAAAATGGCCCGTACCCCTTATAGAATATTGTGATCCAGGATAGCTTCGGCAAGACTACTGGAAGTATCCTAGCAAGAATATCAATTGTCGATTGATATTGTATGTGCGGTGACTAACAACGCCGTTTTCAGAGTGTATCGGGGCGAATAGAGAGCTTTCGTCACAATTCGCCCGCCCCTGTGCGGCTTGCCTGGGATGCCAGCCGGCACTATTGGCCGTCGGCTGAGGAAAAGATTTACCTGGCAGCGCCCGTGTAGACAATATCGGCGCGGCGATTTTCCGCCCATGAGGCCTCATCGCTGCCGGTCGCTTTCGGCTTTTCCTTGCCAAAAGAAACTGCTTCCATTTGCTGATCCGAAACGCCCAACAATATCAGGGATTTGCGGACGGCTTCGGCACGTTTCTGGCCGAGCGCCAAATTGTATTCGCTACCGCCGCGCTCATCCGTATTACCCTGGATGACAATTTTGCGTTGCGTATTTTTTCCCAGGTATTTGGAATGCGCACTGACGACAGGAGCAAACTCCGGCTTGACCACATAACTGTCAAAATCAAAATACACGCTACGCTTCGCCAAGGGACCGTTTGGATCGTTTAATGGATCAATTGCGGCATCGACGGCGGCAACGGTGCGGGTATCCACCGGAGCCGGCATTGCAGGCTTGGCCTGCGCCACAGGTACAACCGGCGTTTCAGGCTTAGGCGTGGTTGAGCATGCGGTAACAAAGAGTGCGGAAGTCGCCAGCAATGTCAGGTTTTTCAGAGCGTTCATGTAATACTCCCGTTTAAAGTTGATCTATTGTTCCGATGGCAGGCGCAGCATCGGAGGCGCTTAGTATTATTAGTCAGGTTGAGTTCATTTTTTGTCTTCGAAATGTTCACTCCCTTTATCCGTTGAAGCGCCGGCATAGTCGTCACTTGGCTCTGCCTGAACCGGTTTCTCCGCTGCGTGAAAGCGCTCCGGCAATGGAATGAATTTTTTGGACAGCGCATGATATAAAGCCGTAGGGCAAATCAATTTTGACGCGCCGCTGGCGATCACCGACGCTGCCATCAGTGGCAACAGCATCTGGTGGCTGTCCGTCATTTCCATCATGATGATGAAAGAGGTCACCGGCGCCCGCGTCACGCCCGATAGATAAGAAGCCATCACCAGCAATACCAGCGCGCTATGCGTTGCCAGCATAGGAAACAGATCGGCAAGATTGTCGCCAAGACCTGCTCCCACAGCCAGCGACGGCGCGAAGATCCCGCCGACGATGCCGCTCATTGAAGTCGCCAATGTAGCCAGCAACTTTGCCAGGCCGAAGTACCACGGCAAGACGCCACTATTCTCCAGCGTCAGCCGGGTAGGCTCGTAGCCGGTACCAAAAATCAAGCCATTGGTGCAAACACCAAGAGCCGCCACTGCCAGGCCGCACAGCGCGGCATACAAGACCCGGCGATCTTTAGTCAATGCGGCAACACGCGGCGGCAGGTGAAAACTGCTGGCGATCAATAGCCGGCTGAATACCCCGCCGGCCGAACCGCCGACCACGCCGCATAGCAATATCGCCGTCAGACCGGTATGCCAGTCCAGGAAAGCGCCACTCGATCCAAAATAAGTATAGTTACCCAGCAAGGAAAGGGAAATCAAACCGGACACTATCACCGTCACCAGGGTAGAGCTGTTCGCATTGAACACATGCTTCTTGCTCAGTTCCTCTATTGCAAACATGATGCCCGCCAGCGGCGTATTGAATGCCGCCGCAATGCCTGCCGCGCCGCCGGCAAGTATCAGGATGCGCCGCGTCGCCGCAGTTTGAAACGGGCCACGGCCACAAAACATATGCATGATGGAGGCGCCGATCTGCACCGTCGGTCCTTCTCGGCCTATAGAGGCACCTATGCACAGGCCACCCAGCGTAGATACTATCTTGCCGATCGCAATCCGCGCCGACAGCAGTTTGCTTTGCTTTTTATCGCCGGGGACATCCATCGCAGCAATGGTCTGCGGAATACCGCTGCCCTGCGATCCTGGGAAAAAACGATCGCAGCAATAAGCCAGCAGTGCAAATCCGGCAGGCATAAACAGCAATGGCGACCACGGAGCAACGCCTATGACCAGGCGATTGAGCTTGTTTGCATACTCGCTGCCCATCGCCAGCCCTACCGCCGCCAAACCGACCAATACCGGGCCAAGAAACCAGGCCGCCCCTCTATGCCAAAAATGGACTATTTTTGAGCGAAATGTATGGCTAGGCGGTAAACTGCGCGCAGTCTGATCGTTCTTTGATGTTGACATTGAATGACGATGGCCGGTGATCTGCAGGCAAAGGCAGGGCCAAGTAATTATTAAGAATATTGCAATTTTTCGACGCTTGGCCAATATATTCCAGCAAATTATATTTCATCAAACTATATTTGTACAAATTTAATTGTGCTAGCATGGTTTGCGTAAGGTAAAGATAATGGTAAAAAAGAAATCTCTAACGGAACCCGGCGCCTTGAAGCAAGATGCGGATGAAATCCCTTCGCGCCTTGAAATCTTGAAGAAATTGCGGGTCGTCATACGCGCCGCACAGAGGCATTCACTATGGATAGAAAAGCAGTGCGGCGTCAGTGGCGCGCAGCTGTGGATCATGCAGGAACTGCATGAAAACAGCGGTTTGCGGGTTGGCGAGTTAGCCCGGAAACTGGCCATCCACCAAACCACCACCAGCAATTTACTGGATGCCCTGGAAAAACGCGGCTATGTGGTCAAGGCCAGGGATGCGCAGGACCAACGAGTAGTGAAAGTAAAACTCACCAAGGAAGGCACCCAGACCTTGCTGAGTGCGCCAACCCCCGCGCGCGGCTTGTTGCCGGAGGCGTTGATGCAAATGGACGAAGCCAGCCTGGCCCGGCTTGACCAGGGACTGCAAGGATTATTGGATAGTATAGACGTATTGGATGAAGGCTTCGGCATGCTGCCCCTGCCCTTTACGATGTAGATTGCGCGAGTGAATAGCTCGGCAAGAGCAAGGCCTTCAACGGCTTTCCAGCCCTTCAACCCGGAGGGCTTTTTTTTTGTCCGCACATCAAAAAAGATGACAAGTAGACAAATTTCTGACAAAATTATTTGCAGAATAGTAATTAATCCCCGTTTCAGGATATTGTCCAACCCCTCCAAGGAAGCAACGATGCTACAACACTTGAATGCAATCAAACAAATTTTCAGCGACAAGAATGCTTTGGAATTGATGCAGCTGAATCCGGGCGCCAGCGAAGAAGAGCTGCTGGAACTGGAACGGCATCTTGGGGTAACCCTGCCCGCGGATTTCAAGGAATATCTTTCCGTACACAATGGACAACAAGGGCAAGACGGAATGATCTTCAACGAGCCCTTGCTCAGCATCGAGCAAATCAAGGATGAATGGACTACGTGGTATGAAATCGGCGAGGACGGCACGATGAATGACGACTGCGCCGAATTCATGTCCGCAAACCCCGTAGGCCACGTCAAACCCATGTATACCAATCCGAAATGGATACCTTTTACCCACGATGGCGGCGGCAACCACATCGGAATAGATCTTGATCCCGACGTCAAGGGCACCCTGGGCCAAGTGATCATCTTCGGCCGGGACGAAGATGAAAAATCTGTCATGGCAACATCGTTCACCGAATTTCTAGCGACGGTTGTGCACCATTTAAAAAATCAAGTGGATGGTTAAGCAAGATGGCAGGAGCTTCACCGAAGTTGAAGCAGCCTACTGTTATCACGACTGCATCAGGGCATTGCAGGAGCAAGCGGCTTAACCTCATGCCGCCGGGCCCTAAAAGTGAAACTCATAGGCTGTGTCGCGGTTAAGCGGCAATCATGCAATTCTAAAATGCGCTGCAGCGAATCGGTGCCGCGGCGGCGTAATTTGTTAAACTACTCCTTTATTCCGCTGCTCAGGCGATAAACGGAGAGTCATTTGTTCAAGAAGTTGATCCAGGCCGTTGCCGGCAAAGCCCGGCCCGCAACGGCCCCTGCCCCATCCGCTACGGCCACCCCGACGGAGCCGGCCATGCAATTTGCAGTGCGCCCCTTGTCCAGCACCGATGCCGCCAACCCCTTCACCGTCGACGGCTTTGACTGCCTGTCCTTCGTGCGCGCCATGAAGGCCGGCGCTGCGGACCCCGCCGTGGCGCAAAGATTCGGCGAACTCAGGAAAATCACCGGCAGCAGCTATGCCGGCCAATTGCCGCAGGACCCGGTGGAAATCGGCAGCAAGCTGGAATATCCGGGCGAACAGGTACGCGACGGCATGCTGTACAAGGCCGAAAAAATGGAGCAGAAGTGGGACATCTACTTGTACCAGCAGCACCTGTACTTCTGCCGCAGCTGGACCGGCAACCTGGTGTATGTGGCCGCGTTTGCCATGGCAAACGGCAAAATCAGCGTCGACACCATCTGGGCCGCAAGAGAAGCCCTGTCGGATGAGCCCAGTTTCGCCATCCGCGAAGTGGACTACCTGATCAAGAGCCATGTGATGCAAGCGCGCGTGCCGCATCCCTTGCCACCGGATTTGCCAAAAGATGCAGAAGCCATCGGCCAGTATTCTTTCGGCCAATACGGCAGCATGTGCTGCTTTGGCACCTATGCCGACACCTTGCCGGCAAACCTGGTCAAACCGGAAAGGATCAAGGCAGCACTGGAGCAAAACAAGACCGGCGCATCCTGATTCCTGGTTGGCATCTATTATCTGTATCGCATGTCCACTCTTAAAACAGCATTTCGATTTTTCAGCATCACCATGTATTTTGTGCTGATGGGTCCCGTGTTCGCACTATGCACGCTGATTGCCGAAGATGCGCTGCTGCGTATGGCTGCGCAAGGCGCCCTGCCCCATTTCAGCGATTATGTTTTTGTGCTGACCATGTATTGGCCCGCCACCTTCATTACCTGCCTCATGCCGGGCACCGTTGTCGGCTATGCTTATGCCTGGTACCTGTACGGCATGCGAGAAAACAGGCAATCGAACATGCGGAAGGCAGTCAGTGCGGCAGCCCTGTTCGGCCTAATTGGCGGCGCAGCCATGGGCAGCTCATTCCATATGCGGTTGGACGCTGCGGTTGCCGGCTGTCTTGCCGCTGTTGCATGCTCCGGCATGCTATGGATACTAGGCATAGGCCGGCCCGTATCAGCTTAACAAAAATATCCGTCAACGCACATCACCGGGACCACATGAATATCACTCTGCATACTTTGTCGACCTTCCCGCAACAACTGGAAGCCCAGTTCCGCGCCATACCGGAACGCTACTGGCAATGGATACCCGATTCCTGGGATGGCGTGCCCAGCGAATCGCTGAACGCGCTTGAGCAAATTTGCCATGTGCGCGACATCGAAATAGACGGTTACCAGTTACGTTTTCGGCGCCTGTTGCAAGAGGATCATCCACTGTTGCTCTCCATAGATACCTATCAATTGATCACCGAACGCGATTACGCGCACGCGAATCCCTCCAGCGTATTCGCTGCAATCCATGAAGCAAGGGCGCACACTGTGAAAATGCTGGCCGAGTTAACTCCCTTGCAATGGGTGCGCGCCGGCAGCTTCGAGGGGTACGGGGAGGTTACGGTGCAGGGCCTGGCGCACTTCCTGTGCAGCCACGACCAACAGCATCTGGCGGGACTGCAATGGCTGAGGGGAAAGATGGCGGAGCCCAATCGGTACGCTTAGGAATATGCGGCCACGGCGGCTGCATGCTAAATTCGGTGATAAGCGCTGTCCATGATATGCTACGCACCTTAATTAACCGTTTGCTGTTTTGTCAATGAATACGAAAGAAACCAGTACTGCTCCGAGCCCTGTGCATCTTGCCCGCGCGCTGTTAAAACAATTGCAAAGCGATTTTGTCGCGTTTCGCGATACTTTGCCGCTGGCGATAGGTATAGACAAGCAAATCCTGGCAAAACTGCCTGAACTGGATCGCAAGACCTTGCGTATCGCACTGGGTTTGCATACCAAATCGCCGCGCTACATGCATGTGATGGCCAAGGCTACCACCAGGTTTGACCTGGAAGGCAATTCAGGCGAGGCCGTGACCGAAGAGCATCGCAACCATGCCGTGCTGATGCTGAAGGAGCGCGCAAAGAAAGAAGCAGAATTGCGCAAAGCCAGGTTCGCAGAACAAAAAGCCAAGGCAAATGCGGAACGTAAAGCCAAGGAAGAAGAAGACGCCGAACGCAAGCGCAGCGACAAGCTGCAGCAGCTCGCCGCCAAATTCGCCCGCAAATAAGCCTCCTGTCTGCGCCGGCCTGCCGCTCCACCTCAGGAAATCAAATCCCAAGCCTGCACACTAGTACTAGTTTACTGGGAAGCAGGCGTAGGGACCGCTACCGGCGGCGGCGCCGGGATCACCTCGCGATATTCCCTGAGTATTCCGCCGGCGGCAACACTCCCGGAAATTTCGCCCTCGCCGCGCATGCGTCGCTCGCAAGCCTCCCTATCATCGGCTTGCACTTGCCGCTGGCAACGCAGAAGGGCATTGCGCTGATAATCGCTGCGGTCGACTTCATACAAGCGCCCATTTTTTGCATCCGCCAATGCTGCTCCCGCCTCTTTCAGGCAAGTTGCCTTATCCTGATTGGATTGTCCGCTCAGGCATGCCGCCCGTTCGCGCTGGTAATCAGCCCGCGCATCCGCCAGCTTGCCCGATGCTGGTGCTGCAGCTGCAGCCGCCGCGGCTAGTAGCAGCACTACTAACAACACTATGCCCCACAACAGATTTGCATGGGGATGAGATGGTATTTGCAGCCCTCGCTGCCTGTCCAGATGTCGCATGATATTTCCTTTGCCTTTTTGCATCAATAGCAAAAGTTTATCGAATGCGTCTAAAAAGCTTTGTTCGGTAGCCAACTTATAAGCATATTATTACCGGACTCTGTGCCGACCTCATGACAACCGAAGGACTGCGGATGCCGCCAGCGCAAGAACATGATCGCCTGCATGGATGCTTTCGCACTGCGACATTCTCCTCCGCCAGGGCGATAAATTTATTTTTCAATAATAAATAGAGCAGCAAAAACAGGCAAACTATCTGCTTTGAGGAGTTGATGAATTATATGCATTCGCTTTTGTATGCGATGCCCGATAAGATGCGTAGAACTCCGGCATCCGGAGCCGCGTTGAAAGAATCACTCCTAGAAAAATCCCCTTTTTCCTAAGTTGTTCTGTCAGGGAGATACCATGTTTGGCATACAACGAAAGCCCATGCAGGCAATAATAGAAACAGAGTCTCCCGGCTCGGTGCAGCGCCATGACATGGCCACCGAGAAGGCAGTAGAAAGGGGGATTCTCCTGCAATCCTCGGTCGGCACCCTGTGTGCCCTGGAATTCCTGCAAGCCGAAGGCGTCAGTCACATCGTAGCCCAGCGTGTTTTGTCCGAACCTACACGGCGCCGAAGCCGCCCCTAGGCAAGAAAACACAAAATCCCGAGTACAAGATTCCAGCGAAGATCACTGCACCATGCGATCCAGTCGCAGCCGATGGCGTTCATCTGTGACCGCCCATGAGGCCAGGTAGACCGCACCTACCGCTGCCAGTCCGCCAGCGCCAGTCAGCAGGAACATCAGCAATATCTGGTACTTCACCGCATCAACCGGATCCATGCCAGCCAGTATCTGCCCGGTCATGATGCCAGGCAGGGTGATGATGCCGGCCGCCGACATCTGGTTGATGATCGGGATCAAGCCCTTCCTGACTGAATCGCGCATCAGCGGCGCCAGCGCCTGGCCGCAGGTGGCGCCGAGCGCCAGCCTTGCCTCAATTTCCGCGCGCCCTTTGACAACGCCGCCAAAGAAGGTATCCAGGCCCAGACTGGCAGAATTGAGCACGCTACCAAGAACAATGCCCATCAAGGGTATCGCATAGTGCGGGTCATACCAGGGCGATGGCCGAATCGCGGTCAGCAAAGCCAGCAACACCGTTGCCATACTAGAGACGCCGACGACGATCGCGCCGATCCTGAAGTTGGCCCAGCCATGCAATCTTTGCGACGGCCGGCCGGCCACTTCGCGCGCGGCCGCGAGGACCATCAGCGCCACGATAGCCAGCGTCATTGCCGGCGAACTCAGTGTAAATACGATCCGCAGAGCAAAGCCTACCAGCAGCAATTGCACCACCATGCGTACTGCCGCCAGCAAGACTTGCTTATGCAGGCGCAAGCCCAACACAATGGAAATGACCACATCCACCAACACCAGGAAGGCGGCGATGCATAAATCGAGGGTATCCAGCTGGATCGGCTTCATAGGGGATGCAGGCTTTTGTTGCGAATTTCAAAGCGCCTGGTACTGACGCGCCCGGCCTGCTCTTCCGAGTGGGTCACCCAGATGATCGCCAGCCCCTCCTCCATGCGGCTGCGCAGCAAATGCTCCACTGCCAGAATTGAGCTCTGATCCAATGCCGCAGTCGGTTCGTCCAACAACAGCACCTGAGGCCGACCAACCAGCGAGCGCACCAGCGCCAGCCGCTGCCTTTGCCCGGTCGACAGCCGCGTCACATCCGAGTCGAGCAACACTGTATCCAGGCCGAGCTGGCCCAACATCTCCCGTACGAGCGGCCCGTCGGCATCGGAAAAATGCGCCGCTGCCGTCGGCTCCCACCAGGCAGGCTCCGCCGCCTGGTACACCAGCTTGCGTCGCCATTCCGGCGCCGGCATCGCATCGCGCACCTGATTTCCCAGGTAAGCCTTGCCGGCATGCGGATCAAGGTCCGCCACCATACGCAGCAACACGCTCTTGCCGGAACCGGATGCCCCCAGGATAGCCACGCACTCGCCGGCCGCCAGCTCCAGCGAAAACGGCCCGCCGTGGCTGGACTGCAGCGCCTGCAGGCGCAGCAATGGCACCTGTGTGGCGTTCTGAGGTTTTTTATCCTGCTCTCTATCTAGCGGCATTGGCGAAACGGCTCCCGATGATTCAATTCAGCTTTACGCATCATTGTACCGGGGAAATTGTGCGCTCTTGCATGGCCCGATTTCGCTTGCGCGCAACAAGGCCGGCTCGCAAGTCAGGATACCCTCAGGTAATGCTCCGAATTCGCCTGGGTTTGAGAGCGCGGCGCCCATTTGTCGGCAACGCCGGACGTCATTTTTATCGGCAGGCCATGGGCAGGGTGAGTACTTTCCTGTTCATCCCGAATCTTGAACACCGCCACAGCCTGCGCCAGTTTAATCGCCTGATCATGCATGCTTTCTGCCGCAGCCGCAGCCTGCTCTACCAGCGCCGCGTTTTGCTGGGTGATCTCGTCCATCTGGCCCAAAGCATGATTGACCTGCTCTATGCCGGACCTTTGCTCCGCACTGGAACTGGTGATTTCCTGCATGGTCTCGGTCACCGACTGGATCGAGGTCACAATCTGGCTCATTGTCGCGCCGGCCATCTGCACCTGCTTGCTACCGATATCCACCTGCTCTACCGATGCGGTTATCAGTGCCTTGATTTCCTTGGCCGCCGCCGCCGAGCGTTGCGCCAGATGACGTACTTCGGCTGCAACGACCGCAAAGCCCCGGCCCTGTTCACCGGCGCGCGCCGCCTCTACCGCAGCATTCAGGGCCAGGATATTGGTCTGAAAAGCGATGCCGTCGATGACGCCAATGATGTCGCTGATTTTTTTCGACGATTGCTGGATGGCGCCCATCGTATCGGTCACGCGCGCTACCGCAATGCCGCCGTCGCGGGCAATGGCCGCTGCCGACACTGCATTTTCGTTGGCATGCTCCGCCCCTGCCGCGTTTTGCCGGACGGCGCCGGTCAACTCCTCCATCGACGCCGAAGTCTCCTCCAGCGAACCGGCCTGCTGTTCAGTCCGCGACGATAGATCGGCATTGCCGTGCGCAATCTCGCGCGACGCAGTGGCAATCGTTTCGGTGCCGCTGCGTATGTCGGCGACCAGCTTTGCCAGTCCCCCGCTCATGCCGCCAAAGGCATTCAGCAACTGCGCAATCTCGTCCTTGCCGCGGGAAGATATCCTGGCACTCAGGTCGCCGCCGGCCACCCGGGCCACCGCGTCGCTCAATGCCCTCAGCTGGCCGGAAAAGGAGGCATAGAACCCTCCCAGCAAATAGGCAGCGATTAACAGCGCAACGAAGATCGCCGCCAGCACAAGGTTGCGGCGCATGATGTCACGCTCTATCCGCGCCTGCAGCGTTGCATCGAGCAAATCGGCCGACGCACTGGCAAACCCATACAAGCCATCCATATTCTTGCCGCCCGCGGCCAGGAACTCGCTACCCGAGGTCTGGTTCAAGGTATTCAAAACCTCATTTTTGGCACGCTCCAGAAATTCCAGGCTGGCCGGGATCATCGCCAATTGTGATTCCAGCTTGGCTTTGAAGCCGGGATTTTCCCTGAACATGGCTTCCATCTGGCCCGGAATACGCGCCAGGTCGCGTTTCGCCAGCATCACGTCGGAACTAATCAGCAGATCCTCATTCGGCTCCAGCAGGCCGGTATCGATATACGCAGCGCCGCGACCGGCAATATCAGAGATCTCTTCCGCCAGCTCGGGCAAAGTCTTGGCAAACATGCCGATCAGATAATAGGTATCCACTTCCGGATCCAGTGTCAGATTGGAGCGGTCGGCGATGTGCGTATTCAATTTATAAAGCTGGCCTATCAACGCCGTATGGTCGGCATAGCTATCCTTGCCTTTCGTAGCCGGCATTTTTTGCAGCAAGCCTGTCCACGATTGCTTGACGTCATTCAGCGCGGTGCCGACCGTCATTTCAGGATAGGCCTGTTGCTGCTTGTCGAAAGCGGCAAGCGTGGCTGTGATTTTTTCCTGGACTTTGAGCGCGGCATCCCTGGCCGCCGCATTGCCTGCCAGGGCCAAGTGGCGCAAGCCGCGATGTTGCTGCATTTGCTTCAGCAAATCCTGCGCCATGCGCACCTGTTGCACGCCAGCTCGCTCCCGCTCTGCAAAGGAAATGGATTTATTCAGTTCATTGATCAGCAAACCTGTAACCAGAATGGCTGGAACGGAAAACAAGACGGCGACAATAAGAAACTTAGGGAAGAGGCGCAGACGCTGCATCAGCGCAATGGCAGGATTTAACATGAATTGCATAAGTACTCCAAAAGCATGCGCCTTGTCGGCGGGCAAGACCAATTATTGCAATGCAGCAATAATGCATCCGAATTGTGACGAGTTCATGAAATTCGAATAAAAACGACAATTTTTTTTTAATAATTTATCGATTTGGTCGGGGCTATATGAGTCTTATGGCAATTGCAAAAAAAAAAGCCCGCAACTTTATGGGTTGCAGGCTAAATCCAATTCCTTAGGGAGTAATTGGGAGAGTGTTGCCATGATGCATCATCAGTATGACGAGATCATGACATTCAAAAGATCTTCGGCCGGGTCAAATTCCATCGATCTCGCATGCAAAAATAATCATAACGAATTGATACACCCTTCAGGCGTCTACAGTGCTATATTTCTGCCGAGCTAAATTTTCATAGATTCAACATCAGGAGATCGTGTGTCCACTTCTTGTCCCGGCGGCCTGGATATAGGCTTTGCTTCACTGGATTATCTACAAATAGCCATTTTAGGCGTAGTGCAAGGCATCACCGAGCTCTTGCCAATCTCTTCCACGGCCCACATGCGCATCATCCCCGCGATGCTGGGATGGAGCGATCCCGGTTCGGCATTTTCAGCGGCGATGCAGTTGGCGGCGCTGGCTGCCGTCGTCAGTTACTTCTGGCGCGATGTGCATGAAGTCATCGTCGGCAGCAGCACGGCGATCCGCACCCGCAACTTTGACAACCAGTCATTTCGGCTGGCGGTCGCCATCGTGCTGGCGACCATCCCTATCGGTATCGCCGGACTGGCCCTGTCGTCGCTGTTAAATACCTGCAACTCCCCTTTGCGCAGCCTGACCGTGATCGGCATATCCTCGCTGGCGATGGCAGCTTTGCTGGCAGCGGCAGAATTCAGTTGCCGTCACCTGCGCAGCATGCAGGAAATGCGCTTGCGCGATGCCCTGATCGTCGGCGTCGCGCAAGTCGGTGCGCTGATACCCGGCGTCTCGCGCTCCGGCTCTACGCTGACTGCAGCGCTATTCCTGAACCTCAAGCGCGATGAAGCGGCCCGCTTCTCTTTCCTGCTGGGTTTGCCTGCGATTGCGCTGGCAGGCCTGAAGGAGCTGTGGGTTTTATATCACGCGCATATCCCGCTGGAGGCATGGAAGCTTTTGGGGTTCGGGCTGGTGATCGCCAGCGTCTCGGCATTTTGCGCGATCTGGGGCCTGATGCGTTTCCTGGAAAAATTCTCGACCTGGCCATTTGTGATCTATCGTGCGGCGATGGGTATTTTCCTGATCGCAGCAGTGCAGGCCGGCTTCCTGCACTGAGGACCTGCCTGATATCGACGCCTGGCGCCGACAGGCCCGACTGCAACCAGCTTCCCTAAAGGCCAGCAATATGCCGGCTCTTCAGGAGAGTATGCGGACAGTGGACGGATGGCGCCGAAAAGATCTTCAGGCAATGATATTCAGGCTTTCTATGATCCCCTGATTATACGAGTTACTAATCTGGACGTATGATAACTGGGGATTGTTTCGTAACAGGCTACCGAGGTCGCTCACCCGTGAAAGCGGCAGGCTTTGCAAAATTCCCGTGCCGTTGTAGACGCCTGCAGCCACTGCAGTGGACTTCAATGTCGCTACGATCTGTTTATTAACCGCCTGCTGCGCCACTGATTCAGCCTTACTGCCGTCCGTCTGCAGCGTTGCCAGAGGATCGGAGTAGGTGCCGGCGTTCGTCGATATGATGCCGTCCAGCAAGCCGGTAGAAGTATAGGTCTGGGAGGGACTGCCAGTGCCGGACGACAGCGCTGCGACGACGCCGGCATCCTCAGCCAAAATAAAATCGGCCGTTTTTTCAGCTGCTGCAGCCGTACGGCTGCCATCAATGGCAGCGCCCGAGGAATACCAGGAAACCCCGCCGTTGTTGGCATAACCGGAACCGATATTGGAAATAAGCATGGCATCCAATCACTATATTTCGGCAGAACAACATCTGGCCTGTCCATTTAAAGCTGTATCTACTATAGGTCGTGCCCTGTCAAATTTCCAGCTACCCGAAATGTAATAAAGCACAGCGCCCATCCTGGACTTATTTATTTTTTTGCATGGGAGTGGAATAAATCTGAGCTTCCCCCTGTTTACGTCATGCAAGCCCGTCAACCTCTTATTTGGAGTTACCATGAAAAAACTTTCCCTGCTTTGTGCCTTGCTCGCGTCCAGCCTGTACATCGGCGTTGCTTATGCACAGGAAGCACCAGTCAAAAAAGACGGAGATATACTGGTGAGCGAGACAGGCATGACGCTCTATACCTTTGTGAAGGACGCTGCCGGCAGCGGCAAGAGCGCATGCAATGGCGCTTGCGCCGGTCTATGGCCGCCTTTGACGGCTTCTGCAACAGCGAAAGACAGCGGCGACTATACGGTGATCACGCGCGAGGACGGCAGCAGGCAGTGGGCATTCAAGGGCAAGCCGCTGTATATGTACGCATCGGATAAAAAAGCCGGCGACCGCACGGGCGATAACTTCAAGGATAACTGGCACGTGATAAAAAACTGAGAAAGACCCGAGCCTGAATGAAACAGATGCCTGAGGAAGGTAAGCAGTTGGTCGCATGCATCCCGCGCCTGCGCCGCTACGCGCGGGCGCTGGTCAGCGATCATGCGCTGGCTGATGACCTGGTACAGGATACGCTGGAACGCGCATGGAACAAGCTGGCGCTGTGGCGCAGCGGCAGTGACATGCGCGCCTGGCTGTTCGGCATCATGCACAACTTGCACGTCAACCAGATACGCAGACCGGCGCTGGCCACCGTCGCGCTGGAAGGCGACGCGTTCGATCTGCCGGTGCGCGCCAGCCAGGGCGACCAACTGGAAGTGCGCGACTTGCACAGCGCCCTGCAGTTGCTGCCCGGTGACCAGCGTGCAGTGCTATTGCTGGTCGCGCTGGAACAGATGTCTTATGAAGAAGTGGCCAGCACCCTGGATATTCCCCTGGGCACTGTGATGTCGCGCCTGGCGCGCGGCAGGGAAAAATTGAGGGCGCAGATGGAGGGAGCTGCTGCAGTCCCGGCATCCGTTGTGCCGTTGAAAGTCGTCAAATGAAACCAGCCCCGATTACAGAAGCCGAACTGCATGCCTATGTCGACGGCCTGCTGCCTGCCTCCAAGCGACAACAGGTAGAAGCATGGCTGCAAGCCACGCCGGCAGATGCCGAGCAGGTGCGAATCTACCGCGATCAGAATGCCAGCCTGCGCGCGCTGTTTTCTCCCGTGCTGGAAGAGCCAGTTCCTGCAGCACTGCAGCAGGCCGGGCCAGGCGAGCCGCACGTGCCAGCTGCCACGAACTGGTCCTTGCTGCGTATTGCCGCCAGCGTCGTGCTGGCGCTCGGCAGCGGAGCGCTCGGATGGTCGCTGCGCGACTGGCAATCCATATCGTCACCGGTGCAACAAGCGTCGCCCTACGCGCGCGGCGACGCTTCTGCGCAAAACCAGCAGTTGGCTATGCTGCCGCAACAGGCAGCGATCGCCCATGCCGTCTTCAGCCCGGAAGTCAGGCACCCGGTAGAGGTGGGTGTGGATCAGGAAGCCCATTTGGTTGCCTGGCTGTCCAAACGCCTGGGAACGGATCTTCATCCGCCCAGGCTGGGTGCACAAGGCTATGAGTTGATAGGCGGCAGGCTGTTGCCCGGCAATAGCGGCCCGGTAGCGCAATTCATGTACAACGATGCGTCCGGTCAGCGATTGACCTTATATGTCGCGACCGAAAACAGCGCAAACCACGACACAGGCTTCCGCTTTGCGCAGGAAGGCCAGGTCAACGTGTTTTACTGGATAGACGGTAAATTCGGCTATGCGATATCAGGCAGCGTCGCTAAAAACGAACTCTCCCGCATCGCCAGCAGTGTTTACGATCAACTGCAGGCAAATTAGGGCTTGGCCAAGTCGATGCCGGCGCTAGCCGGCATCGCAAGCGAGTTCCCGAGTCCGGTCCGTGCTCAGCCGCGCTGCAACTCCGCCCACACCGCCTCTATGATCTTCATCGCGGCATGATCGGCATCGCCGTGTATGCCGATGGCGGCATTCAGCAATTGCCGATTGCCGCTATCCAGTCCATAGTAGCGGCGTATGCTATTGCTCCAGCCGTGATGAAAAATGATCAGGTCCTCTCGCCGGGTGGCCTTTACCATTGCCTTATCCTGAGCCGACATGCGGGACAGCAGGCTAGCCACCGCCTCGTCGACATTCGCGGGCCACTGATCTTGCGGCAGGACTCTGGATTTCCTGGAGCGCGCGGCAGGAGGCAGCGGAATAAGCAGCGCCGTCATTGTTTCAGCGATCATTTTCAACGAATGCATGATAAGGCTCCTCCTAACAAAATACCGCGAGGCCGGCCATTACTGGCGCCCGCCTCTTCACGCAATGATTTCCAGCCCCGACTCATCCTGCAAAGTCGCGCCCAGGCGTGACGCCAGTTCCCTGGCCTTCAACAACACCTGCCGATCGTAACGCGCCGCGATTTTTCCATGTGCATACTCAAACACGTACATGCCGCCCTGCACAGGGTGCATGTAGAAAGCGCAGCCATTGCTGGCCACCCGCTCCTGTGCGCCAGTGGATGGATTGACTGCGGATAATTCATTCACCACCCGTAGCGAAGGGTCGGCACTGCAGGCTGATAGCCATTCTTCCAGGCAGATAGGGTTGTCGTTTGCATCTTGCTGCTTTCTTGCGATATAAATCTCACCCGCCATCTTGCCCTTCCCTATCCAAATACGCCACACCGGACACCCTGCGCATGCAGGACTCACATTCCACAAAAAAATATTCGAGGCCACCAACGTCAACTAATCGAAAGCCGCGCCGGCATTGACTTTTCAGATAGGAATGAAATCAAAATAGCACTCGAAGCACACAGGGCATTCTGCCCCCGTTTTAGGGATTTGTCATTACTCCACCAGCAACTCAACAACGCCCAACCCGGGAAACACCGCCTTTACCCGCGTGCCCGGTTTGGCAAACGTCAGCCCCGTGCAGGAACCTGTGGTGATGAACTGCCCCTTGCGCAAACCTCCGCAGCGCATTGCTGCATGATTGGCAAGCCAGGTAAGCAGCTCCCAAATATCGCCGACGGGATTTCCTCCCGTCGCGGCAACTACCTGTTCCGCGTCGAAATACAACTCTACCGCTTGCCCGGTCTGGTCTATTTCTATTTCTTCGGTTCGCCCCAATCCGACCACCAGCGCGCCGTTGCTCAGGTTATCGGCCAGGCTGGCAAGCGGGTTGCCCGGGGTAGCGGCGAACCGTGAGGATACGACCTCCAGTGCGGGATGGAGGGAGGCCACCGCCGCAATCACTTCGGCCCTGGTATAGGCAGTAGACTTGGGCGGCAAATCCTGCTTCAACAGGATGGCGATCTCTGCCTCCACCGCGCACCTGCCCCGGCCTTCAGCCGAGATGGGCGCAGGCGCATCGTAGATCAAGCTCCTGGGCAAAGGTGCGCAGTTTGCCTGCATGCCGGGGCCGCGCGCGCCCACTTTCCAGCCGCCTGTCTCACCCAGCGAATTAGTCACTATGTCCTGGATGGCGTATGCGTCAGCCGCATCATGCGGCATGTTTTCGTCGCTCAGCCCTGCCAGCAGTTCGCCGCTGCGCCTGGCTTCCAGCAATAGCTGGGCCGCAGCCAGATTTTTAGATGTATGCATGTTGTATTTTCTTTTCTGCAAGTACTACGAGGTGCAAGACGGCACGAAACTCGATAACTTCCATATTGCCAGAGATTCGCAGGAAGGGAATCAAGACGAGGCGCAATACAAGGGCATAACCGAAAAATGATGGGCATTTGGACAACATCCTATTCGGCGGGCAAAGGCGATATTTCTTCAATTATTGATGTAGCGCAAAATCCTGGATTGCCGATCTGGTCCCGCATGGTACATAATGAACTCATTAAATGCAGCGATTGCCGATGAGGCGAATTTCACGGGATCGGGCCTGAGCCGCGCCCAGCGTGCCCATGGTCTGATCAGAAACTGCCGTCATCCGACAG
>DATHMC010000147.1:0-3637 GCA_035487495.1 Undibacterium sp. | reverse complement strand
GCCGGCGTGGCCCCGATGATGGGGCCCATCTCCACCGGCCTCGGTGAAATCTATCTGTGGACGGTGAAATCTGCGGACGGCGCCAAAAAACCGGACGGCAGCCCTTACACGCCAACCGACCTGCGCGAGATCCAGGACTGGATCATCAAGCCGCAATTGCGCAATGTACCGGGAGTGACCGAAATCAATTCCATCGGTGGCTACGCCAAGGAATACCATGTGACGCCCAACCCGGCCAAGCTGACGTCCTACGGCCTGACATTGCAGGGCATCGTGACCGCACTGGAGCGCAACAACGGCAATGTCGGCGCTGGCTATATAGAAAGGCGCGGCGAGCAATATCTGATACGCGCGCCGGGCCAGGTGCACTCGCTGGAGGATATCCGCAATATCATCCTCAGCAATGTGCAAGGCGTGCCGATTCGGGTGCGCGACATCGCCGAGGTCGAGATCGGGCGCGAATTGCGCACCGGCGCGGCGACAGAGAACGGGCGCGAGGTGGTGCTCGGCACAGTGTTCATGCTGATAGGGCAGAACAGCCGCGTGGTATCGCAGGCGGTGGACAGGAAGATGCTGGAGATCAATCGCAGCCTGCCGCCGGGCGTCAAGGCAGTGACAGTCTATGACCGCACGGTGCTGGTCGACAAGGCGATCAACACGGTCAAGAAGAATTTGTTGGAGGGGGCGATGCTGGTGATCGCGGTGTTGTTCCTATTCCTCGGCAATATACGCGCGGCGATTATTACCGCGCTGGTGATTCCGCTGTCCATGCTGTTTACCTTTACCGGCATGGTCGGCTACAAGGTCAGCGCCAACCTGATGAGCCTGGGGGCACTGGACTTCGGCATCATCATCGACGGCGCGGTGGTGATCGTTGAAAACTGCATACGCCGCCTGGCGCATGCGCAGGAAAAGCAGGGCAGGTTGCTGACCCGCAGCGAGCGCTTCCATGAGGTATTTGCCGCCGTCAGGGAGGCGCGCCGGCCGTTGCTGTTCGGCCAGTTGATCATCATGATAGTGTATCTGCCCATCTTCGCGCTGACCGGTGTCGAGGGCAAGATGTTCCATCCTATGGCGTTTACCGTGGTCGCCGCGCTGATCGGCGCGATGATACTGTCGATGACTTTTATTCCCGCAGCGGTGGCGTTGTTTATTGGCAAGCGGGTGGCGGAAAAAGAAAATCGCCTGATGCTGTTCGCCAAGCGCGTCTACGCACCTCTGCTGGCGCAAGCCATGTTGAACAAGGCCGCAGCGCTGAGCGGCGCGGTGGTGCTGGTGCTGCTGTCCGGCTTGCTGACCGCCCGCATGGGCAGCGAGTTCGTGCCTAGCCTGAACGAGGGCGATTTTGCGATGCAGGCGTTGCGCATCCCCGGCGCCAGCCTGTCCCAGTCGCTGGAGATGCAGATGCAGCTGGAGCGCGGGCTGAAACGGAAATTTCCAGAGATACAGCGCATCTTCGCGCGCAGCGGCACCGCCGAAATCGCGTCCGACCCGATGCCGCCGAATATTTCGGACGGCTACATCATGCTGAAACCGGAGAGCGAATGGCCGCAGCCGAAAAAATCGCGCGACGAACTGCTGGCCGCGATACAGGCAGAGGCGGCCAGCTATCCGGGCAACAGTTTCGAATTTTCGCAGCCGATACAACTGCGTTTCAACGAGCTGATTTCCGGCGTGCGAAGCGATGTCGCCGTCAAGGTATTCGGCGACGATATGGAGGTGCTCAACGCGACCGCCGCAAAAATTGCCGGCGTGTTGCAGCGGGTCCCCGGCGCCGCCGAAGTAAAAATAGAGCAGACCAGCGGCCTGCCGATGCTGACCGTAAACATCGATCGCGAGAAAACCGCCAGATACGGCCTGAACGTCGCCGACGTGCAGGATGCGGTGGCGATTGCCACCGGCGGGCGGCAGGCCGGCACGATGTTTGAAGGCGACAGGCGCTTCGATATCCTGGTGCGCTTGCCGGAGCAACTGCGCAGCGACCTGGACGCCTTGAAGCGCTTGCCGATACCGTTGGCAAGGCCGCCGGACGCAAGCAGCAGCGGCCAAACCAGCTATATCCCGCTGGCGGAAGTCGCCACGCTGGATTTTGCGCCCGGCCCCAACCAGATCAGCCGCGAAGACGGCAAGCGCCGCATCGTCGTCAGCGCCAATGTACGCGGGCGCGATATCGGCAGCTTTGTGCTCGAGGCCGAGCAATTGATGCAGAAAGAAATCAAACTGCCGCCGGGCTACTGGAGCGCGTGGGGCGGCACCTTCGAACAATTGCAATCGGCGACGCAGCGTCTGCAGATCGTCGTGCCCGTGGCCCTGCTGCTGGTGTTCTTGCTGTTGTTCGTGATGTTTAACAACGTCAAGGACGGCTTGCTGGTGTTTACCGGCATCCCGTTCGCGCTGACCGGCGGCATCGTCGCCTTGTACTTGCGCGACATCCCGCTGTCGATCTCGGCGGCGGTCGGCTTCATCGCCTTGTCCGGCGTGGCGGTGCTGAACGGGCTGGTGATGATTTCCTTCATCCGCAGCTTGCGCGAAGAGGGCTTGGGGCTGGACGAAGCCATCCACACCGGCGCGCTGACGCGCCTGAGGCCGGTATTGATGACGGCGCTGGTGGCTTCGCTGGGATTCGTCCCCATGGCGCTTGCCACCGGCACCGGCGCCGAGGTGCAGCGGCCGTTGGCGACGGTGGTGATAGGCGGCATATTGTCGTCCACCGTATTGACCTTGCTGATGCTGCCTTTACTGTACCGGCTGGTGCATGGCCGCGAGGCCGATGAGGTCAGCCGAATCGGCTGAGCACGGGAAATTGTGCGGGTGCCTATGTGTTACTTCGTTTTCCCGCAGGGTGAATGGCGCAGTGGACATCCGGTCGGCTATTCCGCTCAGGTAGATGGCCAGCACCTATCCCATATATTTCTTTTTGAAAATATTTATTAAATGTTATTTGATTGCAAAAAACTTATCACATATGATGTTGCCTGATCATTACTATTAAGGCTTGCATTGCGACCGCCGGCGGCTTTTGCCGCCGGGCCGGTTCAACATGCATGCCGCCCGACCTTGAATATGTTTCTAAAACTAAGCAATTTTCATAAATTTTCTCTTGTTTTGTTGTTACTGCTGGGGGTCTTGTTTACCCAGAAAAAAGTTGTGCTGAACGGCGACGTGTATGAATACACGGTCATGAGCCTGGCCCTTGCATCGCATTTGTCGCCGGATATCCAGAGCGGGGATTTGCACAAGGCGCAGCGCCTGTTGCCGCAATACGCGCCTTATTTCCAGATGACCGAGGAGGGTATCAAGGCGGGCAAGCAGGTTCCCAGCAGCGGCTTCCATCGGGCGCTGGACGACAATGTGTATTCGATACACTTCTTTTCCTACTCTGCGCTGGCGGTGGTCCCGTTGCTGATTTTCGAGAAAATCGGCGTCGACCCCTTCCAGTCTTTCTGGTTTGTAAACCTGGTGTTTGTCTTTATCCTGGGTTTGAGCCTGTACCGCTTCTTTGCTTCTGCGGCCAAAACACTCACCGCGCTGGTGCTGTTTGTCCTGTGCGGAGGTTTTAACTATGGCTTGTGGAGCAGTCCTGAATGCATGAGCGCGGCGGCGGTATTGTCGGCCATGCTGCTTTTTTCCAGCAACG
>DATHMC010000146.1:0-12316 GCA_035487495.1 Undibacterium sp. | reverse complement strand
CCGCCTCGCGCATGAAATCAAAAACCCGTTGACGCCGATACAATTGTCGGCGGAACGCCTGCAGATGAAGCTGCAGGACAAGCTCAGCGAAGCCGACGTATCCATCCACAACAAGAGCACGACCACCATCGTCAACCAGGTGACGTCGATGAAGCGCATGGTCGACGATTTCCGCGATTACGCCAGGACCCCGCCGGCCGTGCTGAAGCAGCTGAACCTGAGCGCGCTGATAGACGAAGTATTGCACCTGTATGTGGCTGGCGACGAGCGGGATGCGATCCGCGTCACCCTGGCGCCGGGCCTGCCGGCGGTGATGGGCGACGCCACGCAGTTGCGGCAAGTGATCCATAATCTGCTGCAAAATGCGCAGGATGCCGTCGCCGACAATGCCAAGCCCGGCTTCGTGCCGCAGATAGACGTCACCACCGAGGTGGTCCGGTATACCAGTGCCGACAAGGAGGGACGCTCCGCCGTGCGCTTGTCCATCATCGATAACGGCCCCGGTTTCAGCAGTAAAATCCTGACACGCGCTTTCGAACCGTATGCGACCTCCAAGCCGCGCGGCACCGGTTTGGGCCTGCCTATGGTCAAAAAAATCATAGATGAACATGGCGGTAGAATCGATATTCAAAATCGTAGCGATACAAACGGTGCAAAAGTATCGATTTTGCTGTTAAAGTTAGCACCGGATTCCTGATGCACCGGTAATTGCGATTTACCGGCGGATTGCGTGTCTCTGAATCCTGCTGCTGTCAAATAAAAAAACTGGAAAGACTGTCTGACTCAGGGCGCCAAAGCCCAAAAGAAGCGCAGATTTTGACAATAGCGATGAATTTAATAGGGTAGATTTATGGCAAACATATTGGTCGTCGATGACGAAATGGGTATCCGGGAATTGCTCTCGGAGATTTTGGGCGATGAAGGCCACGTGGTGCAGTTGGCGGAAAACGCCCAGCAGGCGCGCGAAGCCCGCTTGGAATCGCGCCCGGATCTGGTGCTGCTGGATATCTGGATGCCGGATACGGACGGCGTTACCTTGCTGAAAGAATGGCAGCGCGACGGGGTATTGACCATGCCCGTCATCATGATGTCCGGCCATGCGACGATCGATACCGCGGTCGAAGCGACCCGCATAGGCGCCCTCAACTTCCTTGAAAAACCGATAGCCTTGCAAAAATTATTGAAAGCGGTACAGCAAGGGCTGACCCGCAATGTGGAAACCCCGCGCCCCGCCAGCCCGGGCTTGCGTGCCGTGCCGAACGAAGTCCTGATCGCCACCAATCCCGGCTTTGCCAACGCACCGGCAGCCTATGAGAGCAGGCATTTTGCTCCCATGCAAAACGTTGCCCCGACGACTGCGAATAACCATATTTCCAACTTGTCCTTCGACCTGCCTCTGCGTGAAGCCAGGGATGCGTTTGAGCGCATCTATTTCGAATACCACCTGCACAGGGAAGGCGGCAGCATGACCCGGGTGGCGGAAAAAACCGGGCTGGAACGCACCCATCTGTATCGCAAACTGAAGCAGCTCGGTGTCGAATCGATGAAGTACGCCAAACGCGGCGAATGACCCCGGTCGTACTGGTCAGCGGCGGTGACTATCTTGCAAGAGAAACCGCCATCGCCGACCGGTTTGCTTCCCGCCCTCGTTCCGCTTCGGTCAAGGTCGAAGTGATCCTCGAAGGCCTGCCGGCCGGGCAGGCTGTATTGAATCCGTCGCCGTCACTGCACATCCAGCGCATCGCTCCCGGCTGCATGTGCTGCATAGGCAACCTGGCCATGCGCGTCACCCTGAATCGCGTCTTGCGGCGCCGGCCGGGGCTGCTGGCGATCAGCGTGGCCGGCAGTGAGCATCTGGACAATATCCGTCAATTCCTGTCCCAGCCCCCCTACGACGGCTGGCTGAAACTCGTGGAAGAAATTCATCTGTAGGCCCGCCCTTTAGTCCGGGGACATGCAGCGAGTGACATGGCGCACCGAAATACCGGACAACCGGCGCTAACATGAACTAAGCTGAAGCATGAAGCTCTAGTGACAGAGTCCCGATGCTATCCGGGACTGCCCCTGGGTCCCCTTGCCGGGACGGAGGGTAAATGAAAAGTCTCAGTGTAGATGAATGCCAGATCATCCATGCCAGCGGGACGCCGTGTATGAAATGAACGCTAAATTGCAAACAACCGTCAAATACAGCAAAGAATCACTTAAGTAATGTGATTGCCCTACCGTAATTATTGCTGAAGGGGAGTGTTTTCCGGCTTTGAAAATACTTGAAATTCCTTCTTGTCAGCACCATGTCTGGGTCAAGACTATTAATAGCTGCCCCCAGCCTGGTATCGGAAAGGATTGAACATGAACCTCATCTACAATAGCGAGCAATACAGCGTGGTGGAATACGGTGCCGACGCTGACCACGACGCGCTACGTTTTGGCGGCTATGAAATTACGGACAAGGCGGTGCGCCGCGAATGGTTTATCGGCGGCCCGCAGGCGCTGAACTTCCGCAAGGATGTATCCGACCTGATCGCGACGGAGCCCAGCATGGAAGAAATCGACGATTTCCTGGGCCAGTTCGATTCCTATATGGCACAGTCGGTATTGCTGCACTAGAGGGCGATGCTGCAGCTTCAATAACATCTTGCCGGGCCGGATGAGCTAGCCGGCCGGGTTCTCCGGCGTGGCAAAATCAGCAATGATTTTTACGCCGTCATCAAACACATTCCTGACCAGTTTTTTCAGTTCCGCATTATTGGCCGGATAAGGATAATTCCCGATTCCCATCACGCCGTATTTTTCCAGCGTGGCGCGGCTGGGAAAATAAGCGGTATTCGGCGCCGTGCCGGCGCGGTCTATCTCGCCTTGCACGGTGTACCGGATCTTCTTCTTGTCCAGCTCGGACATCTTGCGCCCCAGCTGGTCCAAATCCCGGTCGCTGACGCCGAACTGCCACTGGCGCGCCCGGGTTTTCAACGTCAATTTTCCCTGCAAGGATAGCGCCTTGTCCTTGCTGGACACGGCCGCCAGTATCACCCGGTCCACGTCGCGGTACAGGCTGCGGTCGACGCCGATCTCAGCGAAAAACTCCAGCTCCCTGACCGCCAGCCTGTCCAGGTAAGCCTGCAAGCCCTCGCCTTTCATGGATCTACTGTTCAGCCTTCCCAGCTGGAATTCCCTCTCCTTCTCTTCGGGCAGGCTACCCAGCGGCGCGCCGTGAAAACCGATCAGGCTGTTCGGATTCACCGACTTCTGCTGCGCGGCCAGGAACAGGTAATTGGCGCAGCTGGACATGCAGTATTTCTCGACGATCAGGCGGATATTTCTTTTGCGCAGTTCTTCCGCGATCAGCATGCCCTCTTCTGCGCTGCCGCCTTCCGAGGTCACGATCAGCGTGCTGGTTGCGTCGTTCAGATAGCGCAGCAAATGCTGCCGGCTGCCCTTGCTGATCTGTCCTTCGTAAGCGATCGTGCCGCTATCGATGCGCCTGATCTGATACGGCAACTTTTCCGCGCCGGCAAGCTGGCACAGCGTAGACAACAGCAACAGGCAACAGCTGCGTTTCATGGGTCGCCTTTCAAGTATCAGGGGTGATGCCGGGCGCTGCGGGATGGATTCAGCACTGGCCCCACGGCAGGCCGTCAAAGCGCCAGCCGTTGACGGTGCTGCGCCGGTGTTCGGCATTCAGGTCGCCTTCAAAGCCGTGCAGCACATTGATCACATTCTGGAAGCCTTCGGCTTCCAGCGCCTCGCCCGCCGTCACCGAACGGCTGCCGCTGCGGCAGATCAACAGTATCGCCCGGTCGCCGTTGCCGACGATTTTTTTCACGTCCGGCACGAAGCGGGGGTTGACGGCCCAGTCCTGCCCGTCATTCCAGGCGACATGGATCGCCCCGGTCGGGTGGCCGACAAACAGGAATTCTATTTCGCTGCGGCAGTCTATCAATAAGGCTGAAGGATGGGCTTGCAGGTATTCTGCGGCTTGCTTGGGATTGAGGTGTTCCATCTGAATTCCGTGAGGGCAAATTTGCTGTTAAGTCTGGTCTCCAATATACCGCTTTTTGCCTGTATTGGTGGCTTTCGCATTGCCGGTGTCGCGTAAATGGATCAAACACGGCAACGAAGACATTTTCCCGGATGTCAGAAACCGGCTCCTTTTCCGCGGCGGAGGCCGAAACCGCTACGGCCCGTACCGGCAAAGGCGGCCCCAATATCCCCCGGTAATTTCGTCCAATTTCTGCAAAATTGGCAATATTTCAATAAGCAACTAAAATTAAAACGACGACATTGCCATGCGTGAATAAGCGACATCATCCGGCCGGTATGCCGCCTCCGCAGCCACATGCTATCGTCAATTTGTCCAAACTCCGCCGTGCAACCATGACTACCCCAGATATCGCCCACCGCAGCACGCACGCCATCAGCCCGCTGGACTGGTATGCCGGCTTGATGCAGCTGCCGCGTGAACGCCATGCGGTGCTGGTATCGATTATTGATGCGGCCGGCTCCACGCCGCGCACCAAGGGCAGCCGCATGCTGGTCACGCCGGAGACGCAGTTCGACACGATAGGCGGCGGCCACCTGGAGTGGAAGGCACTGGCGATGGCCCGCCTGTGGCTGGCGGAACCGCTGGCCGCTCAGCCGGTATCGGTGCCGCGCACCGAACGCCTGGCGCTCGGCCCCAGTCTGGGGCAATGCTGCGGCGGCGTGGTGCAGATCGCGCTGGAGAGGCTGGATCAGCTGAGCGATGCCGAATTTGCGGCAAGAATGCAGCAGTACCGGCTCAACCTGCCGAAGTTGCCGCACCTGTATCTGTTCGGCGCCGGCCATGTCGGCGCGGCGCTGGTGCAGGTGTTGGCGCAAGTGCCCTGCCGCATCAGCTGGGTCGATGAACGCGACCACCTTTTTCCCCGCCATCTCCCGGCCAATGTCTGCACCGAAGACACCGACGTGCCGGAAGCCGTGATCGCCGATGCCGAGGCGGGCAGCTATTACCTGGTAATGACCCATCATCACGGGCTGGACCTGCGCCTGTCCGAACATATTCTGCGGCGCGATGACGCCGCCTGGTTCGGCCTGATAGGCTCGCAAACCAAGCGCGTCAATTTTGAACGCCGCCTGCAGGAGCGCGGCATCGCCGCCGCAAAATTGGCGGACATGACATGCCCGATAGGCGTGCCGGGAATCAACGGCAAGGAACCCGGAGTCATCGCCGTAGCGGTGGCGGCACAATTATTGCAACTGTGGTCTGAGGCACGTACACTAGACACATTGGCCGATACACGGCCCCGCAAAGAATTGAGCCCTACATGACTACCGCACTACAGGATTTCATCCGTGATCTACCCAAGGCCGAACTGCACCTGCATATCGAGGGCTCGCTGGAACCGGAATTGATGTTTGCGCTGGCGCAGCGCAATGGCGTCAAATTGCCTTATGCAAGCGTCGAGGAAATTCGCACTGCCTATAATTTCACCGACCTGCAATCCTTCCTGGATTTGTACTATGCGGGTGCGGCGGTATTGCTGACCGAGCAGGATTTTTACGACCTGACGATGGCCTACGTGCAACGCGCGCTGGCGGATCGGGTGCGCCACGTGGAATTGTTCTTCGACCCGCAAACCCATACCGCGCGCGGCGTCAGCGCGGAAACCGTGTTCGCCGGCATCGCCCGCGCCTTGCGCCAGGCCAGGCAGGAACATGGATTTTCCAGCAGCATGATCCTGTGTTTCCTGCGCCACCTGAGCGAGGAAGATGCGCTGCAGACGCTCAATGCGGCACTGCCTTTGCGGGAGCAGTACACCGACCTGTGGAATGGCGTGGGACTGGATTCCGCCGAGGTCGATAATCCGCCGGAAAAATTTGCGCGGGTATTCGCCCAGGCACGCGAACTGGGCTTCCACCTGGTGGCCCATGCCGGCGAGGAAGGCCCGCCGGCGTATATCCACGGCGCGCTGGATATCCTGCAGGTGGAACGCATCGACCACGGTGTGCGCGCGGAAGAAGACGCGGCCTTGATGCAAAGACTGGCCAGGACCCAGATGCCGCTGACGGTCTGCCCGCTGTCCAACCTGAAACTGTGCGTGGTCGACGACCTGAGCGAACATAACCTGGCGCGCATGCTGCGGGCCGGCCTGTGCGTCACGATCAACTCGGACGACCCCGCCTACTTCGGCGGCTATATGAATGCCAACTTCATCGCTACCGCCGAAGCGCTGGACCTGAGCCGCGCTGAACTGGTGCAACTGGCAAGGAACGGCTTCTGCGCTTCCTTCGCGACGCCGGAACAAAAGCAGGTATGGCTGGACGAGCTGGAAGAGTACGCGCAACAATCCCGCTGAACCTGCATTGCCCGCACGACAAAAAACCGCATGTTGCCATGCGGTTTTTTTATTGCTCACTACCTCCAGGCTGGCCGGAGGCATATCAAATGCAAAAATGGATTCCCGCTTTCGCGGTGCAGCAGGGGTTGCAAGCAGCATGCTGCTTGCCTGCGCAACGGTCTTGCCTTGCAAGGCAAGACTCCCTCCCTACAGGGATACAGGGGAATGACGTGGTAAGTCTGAATTCCCTATTAGAAGTGATATTCGGCGCGCACCATCGGTGTCTTGGCAGTTTGCCCCTTGTTGCCGGTGGTCGCGGCGGAGTTGCCGAACTTGTTCTTCCAGTATTGGTACTCGACGCCGATGCGGAAAGTGTTCTTGCCGGCACCCATCAGCGAACCGACGTCGTACATGACCTGCATGTCGATATTGGTTTCCGCCACGGTATCGTTGCCCACTTCATCCTTGCCTTTACTGGCGATGAAATTGGCATAACCCTCGAACGCAAATTTTTCTCCCAGAGGGATGCCCCAGTCCGCCGTCAGCATGGGATGGGTCTTATAGGTATAGCGGCTAGGAATGAAGGAAGGCGCATTGCTTTCGTTCAGTATCAGGATGCTGGTGTTCAGGTGGCCGGGCACGTCCCACATCAAGGTCGGGCCGGCGACCAGCATGCGTTTCCTGGAGTTGTAGCCGACGTCATTCTTGGTATTCCAGTCGAAGCCCAGGGTCACGCCGACGCCGCGAATGGGGCCGAACTTGATGTCCTTGCCCTGTATCTTGCCGATATCCAGCGTATTGCGGTAGACCAGATAGGCTTCCTGCGCGCCGGCGGTAGACGTAGGCGAACCCGGATCCTTGCTATCGGACTGCAGCAGGTCAAGGTTGAAGAAATTGGTGCCGTATTTATAGCCGCTGACATGGGTCAGCGCAAAAATATTCTTGCTGATGTCGTTAGGATTGAACGGCTCCGCAAAGGTATTGCCATGGCGCCAGCTGATCGCCGTATCGCTCCACTCCGCAGCCTGCGCCTGTACCAGGCTACATGCTGTGAGGCCCAACAAGACTGCCTGTGCTGCGCGCTTCTTCGTGATGATGCTCATTAAATCTCCCCTAAGGTTGGACACAAGTTTGCCTGGACCAGGAAAGATTCCCGGCTCAGCCGTTGAAATAGCTCTAATAATTTTTTTGCTACTAAGAGAACAAACCACCGCTATGGTGAAAAACACCAATTTTTTTGAAGCCGCTAGCATTTTCAGACACGCAGGCACTTATGACGACTGCGGTTTTCAAACTCCATCTCATATCTCGTGATATTGCCGACAAAGCACCAGCCATGTATGACGAAAGCTCTTTACTGCGTCACCAAGTCCGCCAGGCGGAAGCCGCCTATCTTGATAATTTGTTCCAGGCACTCATGCATTTCGGTCGCGCGGTCGGACGACAGGCGGCGGCTGAAATGCTGGATGATGCTATGCCTGTCGTGACCGCGTACCGCGATCACAAAAGGGAAACCGAATTTTTCGTTGTAGTCCGCATTCAATTTTTGCAGCAAATTGAATTCCTCCGCACTGCATTGGTTCAGGCCCGCACCGCTTTGCTCGCGGGTCGACTCCTCGGTTAATTCCCCCCTCACTGCCGCTTTGCCCGCCAACTCCGGGTGGGCCCGTATCAGGGCCAGCTGGGTCGCCTCGTCGGCGTTGCGCACGGCCTCTGCCATCGCCGTATGCAAGTCCTGTACCAATGCAAAGGGGCGATGCGCCAGGGCCCGTTCCGCGACCCACGGCGAATGTTCGAAGATGCCGCCCAGGATGGAAACAAACCGGGCGGGGCTGACCGTATTCAGTTCGGCCAGGGAGAAAGTGTGATTCATGCTTGTCCCTTGTGATTGACGTACGGATGTTTTTCCATCCAGTGATTGGCGATATCGATGCGGCGGCAGATCCAGACCTGCTCATGCGACTGCACATAATCCAGGAAGCGTTGCAAAGCCAGGAAACGGCCGGGGCGCCCCAGCAAGCGGCAGTGCATGCCTATCGACAGCATCTTCGGTGCGTTCAGGCCGTCGGGGTCGCCCTCGGCGTACAGCACGTCGAAGCTGTCTTTCAGGTATTGATAGAATTGCTCGCCGGTATTGAAGCCTTGCGGCGTCGCAAAGCGCATGTCATTGCTGTCCAGCGTATAAGGCACGACCAGGTGCGGTTTGCTGCTGCCGTCCGCCAGGCTGACGTCGGTCCAGAACGGCAGGTCGTCGCCGTAGTAGTCGGAGTCATACGCAAAACCGCCGTGTTCGACCACCAGCCGGCGTGTGTTCGGCGAATCGCGGCCGGTATACCAGCCCAGCGGCGCGCTGCCGGTCAGCTCGCGGAAAATCGCCACCGCCTGCTGCATGTGCTCACGCTCCACCGCTTCGTCGATATGCTGGTAATGTATCCAGCGCAGGCCGTGGCAGGCAATTTCATGCCCTAGCTCGGCGAAGGCGCTGGTCAATTCGGGATGCCGCTGCAGGGCCATCGCAACGCCGAACACCGTCAGCGGCAGGCCGCGCAGCTCAAACTCGCGCAAGATGCGCCACACGCCGGCGCGCGAGCCGTATTCGTAGATCGATTCCATCGACATGTGCCGCGCTTCATAGGCGGCGGCGCCTACAATCTCGGACAGGAATTGTTCGGAAGACCGGTCGCCGTGCAGCACGCAATTCTCTCCGCCCTCTTCGTAGTTCAACACAAATTGCAATGCGATGCGCGCCTGTTGCGGCCATTCCGCATGCGGCACATCGCGGCCGTAGCCGATCAGGTCCCTGGGATAATTGCTGTTCATTTTTGCTGGCGTCATTATTCTGTTCATCCGGTTGATAGGCACGGCGGCTTATTTCGCCGGGCGCGACTTGCCCAGCGCCGCGCGCAGATCAAAGCCCTTGTCACTTTTTTGCGGGGTGCGGCAAGAGCACTGCTGCAAGTGATCCGCCATCTCCTGCAGCGCCGCCGGCTTGTCGTTTTGCTCGATCGCCTCGATCACCTTCAGGTGCTCGTCGAAGGAGCATGGCTGGTTGCCGGGCGTGTCGTTGGTCGAGATCAGCAAGGTGGTGCGCGACACCAGGCGGCGCAACATCTCCACCAGCAGATCATTGCCGCTCAGCTTGGCCAGCTCTATATGGAAATTCGCCGACAGGCGTATCCACAGCGAGCGGTCGCCCTGCATATAGGCGGCGCGCTCGCGCTCCACCATCTCCCGCAAGACCTTGGTGTCCACCGCATTGGCGCCGTCCATCGCTTTTTCTATCACCATCTGTTCCAGCGCCTGGCGCAGGTCGAACATGTCCTGCGCTTCCTTGGCGCTGGGGCTGGCGATGAAGGCGCCGCGATTCGGCTCCAGGTCTACCAGGCCATCGGCCGCCAGCTGGTTCAACACCTTGCGCACGCCGTGGCGCGCCAGCTTGTAGATCTCGCCGAGCGATTGCTCGGCCAGCTTGGTGCGTGCCGGCAGCCGATGCTCCATGATGGCATCGTAGATTTCGCGATACATGCGCTCTTCGGCATTCGTTGCATTGTCTGCGGCAGCCGTCTGGACCACGGCTAACTTGACTGGCTCATTCATTTTGTCAGCATTTCTTGATTAACTTTGTTGACTATTAAAATTCAAATTGTCGACAATTGCAAGGAAATTTGTAGACAGGCTTTACCAAAAAACCACAAAATGCCTGCGTCAAATCCAAAAGTTCATGGCTTTTCCGCAGCACAGCAACTATTTTTGCGTTTTCCGCACAAAATTCATTTGACACGAGTGTTTTCGCGGGCATAAGATTGTCAACAATATTGAATTATTTTTGTCGTCAATATTTTTAAGGCAAACCGCAGGCTTGCCCTAAGACACTCCGATAATAGAAGGCAGCTCTACACAGTCTCGAACAGCCGACGCCATGCCGGCCCGACAGCAGATGGATAGAGATACCCCAAAGCTAGTGTTTTCTTTTTGATTTGCATTGAATAGGAACATCACAGCGAGGGGAGTGCTTTGCTTTCAGCAATTCCCTCAGTATTTTTCCCACTAATGCAAATTTGATTAAATCATGAGGGAATCAGGATGGGACGTATAACTACACATGTACTGGATACCGCCCACGGCAAACCCGGCCAGGGTATCGCCGTGCAACTGTACCGTATCAAGGATGGACAAAGGCTGGCGCTGCGCTCGGTGCACACCAACGCCGACGGCCGCTGCGATCAGCCGCTGCTGGAAGGCGACTCGATGGAGGCCGGCGTCTATGAGCTGGACTTTGAGGTCGGCAGCTATTTCAGCAAACTGGGCGTCAAGCTGCCCGAGCCGAGTTTCCTGGGGCTGGTGACGCTGCGCTTTGGCGTGTCGGACGCGACGCAACACTATCACGTGCCGCTGGTCGTCACGCCGTGGAGTTATTCCACCTACCGCGGCAGCTGACGCGCACAAACACCACCTACCTACCCACACCGATAGCCGGATGGCGCGCATTTTGCTGTGAGCCTTTGCGGGCATCCCCTATCGCAAGTTTTTGGAGCATTTCAATGGAAGCATATTTGCTGGATTGGGCCAACCTGCTATTGCGCTGGCTGCACGTGATCGTCGCCATCGCCTGGATAGGCTCGTCGTTTTATTTTGTATGGCTGGACAACAGCCTGAAACCGCCTACGGACGAAAAGCTGAAGCAGCAAGGCGTCGGCGGCGAGCTATGGGCCGTGCACGGCGGCGGCTTTTATAATCCGCAAAAATACCTGGGCGCACCGCCCAAACTGCCGGATGAGCTGCACTGGTTTTACTGGGAATCGTATAGCACCTGGCTGTCCGGTTTCAGTCTGTTTTCGCTGGTGTATTTGTTTAACGCGAAAACCTACCTGATCGACCCCAGTGTCGCCAACCTGACGCCGACCGTCGCGGTGGTGCTGGCGCTGGCCTTCCTGGCGCTCGGCTGGGTCGTGTACGACCTGTTGTGCCGGCTGTTCGGCAAAAATGAAAAATTGTTGTCGGTGCTGGTAGTCGCCTTTGTGGTTGCCGCAGCCTGGGGCGCCTGCCATCTGTTCTCCGGCCGCGCGGCCTTCCTGATCATAGGTGCGATGATCGCGACCATCATGAGCGCCAACGTGTTCTTCTGGATTATCCCCGGCCAGCGCAAAGTGGTGGCGGCGATGAAGGCCGGCGAGCCGGTCGATCCCGTGCACGGCCAGCGCGGCAAGCAGCGCAGCGTACACAATACCTATTTCACGCTGCCGGTATTGTTTGCGATGCTGTCCAACCACTACAGCATGACCTATGCCCATCCGCATAACTGGCTGGTGCTGGTGATGATCATGGTGGCTGCGGTTTTCATCCGCCAATTCTTTATCCTGCGCCACAAGGGCAACAATAATTTTGCCTACCCTGCAATTGCCATCGTGATACTGGCAGGCGTGGCGGCCTGGATCGCGCCCAAGCCGGTGGAACCGGTGCCGGTGGCAGCCACCGCCGGCAGCAGTGCCGGCGCCGCCAACGCTGCGGTGCCCTCCGCCGCAGTGAGCGCAACGCCCGACCTGGCGCAGGTACAGCAAGTGGTGCAGGCGCGCTGCATCCAGTGCCACTCGTCCAAGCCCACGCTGATGCCGACACCGGCCAAGGGCTTGCTGCTGGAGCAACCGGAGCAAGTCAAGGCCAAGGCGCAATTGATTTACCAGCAAGTCGTACAGCAAAAATTGATGCCGTTGGGGAACCTGACCAATATTACCGATGCGGAACGGGCAACCATCGCCCAGTGGTATGAAGCCGGCGCCAAATAAATTTTAACCAGCAACCGCCGTATCGCTCGCGAACGAGTGCACGATGCATCGCGCGATACGGCTGCCTCACTAAACCCATATTGACCAAGGAAAATGATCATGGCAAGCATACAACTCGACCCCAACGCCCCGGAATTCACCCGCCGCTATCCGAATCTGGCCGATCCGCGCCTGGGCGCGGCGACGCTGGCCGCCAGCGACGACTTCTTCGCCGAAATG
>DATHMC010000145.1:0-14408 GCA_035487495.1 Undibacterium sp. | reverse complement strand
GTCGAATAATGCCTAGTAATGCCACGTCGATCACTCCAATCTCCTACTCATCAAGATAAGTAGGATTGTGTTCTAAACGTGGGTCAGAATTACATGCAAATTTCCTAGCAAAGTGGGTCAGTTTTCAGTGCAAATCAACAGACAGAAGCCTACATGCTCGTGATATTCGGATTCTGGCACCCGAACAAAAACGCATGAGTAGCCATTGAGAAGTTCATCAGTCGGCAAAGAGAGATCAAAAATTGCACCACTGTTCAGTCCAGCAACTGTAAGGTTAAGCACTTGATGTGCCACATCCGATGGAAGTCCAAAAATGATGAACTCCGGGTGTTTATACGAATGGAAGTTCCCACAGTAAACGCGAAGCCGGGAGAATCCCCCTCAGCTAAAATGTTCATACAATGCCACCCATACTGGGCAATATTGTCGATCACTTTCCGTTCTGAAACATCATCTCCGATCTTACGAACCATATGCGTTCCCGATTAATTTCACCGCAATTTAGACCGCGAATCGCTCGACAACATGAGCAACTCGGCGAGTTCAGCAAGTAACCTGATTGACCGCCATTGGCCGACTAGCGACCATCGTAAGATGCTTTACATCTGAGGCAGTGGCGTTCCGGGTTTCCATGCGCTCACAAGCGCATTGGCTTGTTTGAGTTGCTCTGGCTCCAATCGGGCTGCAACTATCCCTTTGTAGCCTTGACTGCTTGCGTCGCTTGGCGACCCTAGGCTGAAAATGACGTATGCCATCGGCAAATTCTTTGCAATTCCCGGTGCACCATTTGCGTAAATCAAGCCAAGATTAAAGACCGACAACACGGAGCCACTCTCAATCGCTTTTCTATACCAGGCTACCGCCTGAGCGTAATCTTTTGGTACTCCATGTCCGCCTGCATACATGATGGCAAGAGCGTGCTGCGCATTCGCATTTCCCTGGTCTGCTGCCTTGCGCCACCATGACACAGCTTGTACGTCGTCCATCGGAACGCCGTCGCCAGATGAGTAAATAACTCCTAGACCATATTGGGCAGGTGCATAGCCTTGGTTTGCTGCCTTCGTATACCAATAGAGAGCCTTAGTGCCATCTTTCGGCGTACCGAGGCCGTACGCATACAGGCGACCTAAATTGTGCTGAGCTTCGAGGTCACCTTGCTCCGCAATCGGTGAAAGCTGTTTAAATCCTTCTGCGTAGTCTTTGGCCTTGATGGCGGCTAACCCTTCAACAAGCCCCGCTTGCGCGAAGGAATTGAGTCCAATTGTCAGTGCGAGGAGGGCAAATAATCTTTTCATAGAACAGACCTAACTAAATAAATAATCCTTTGATTTTCTTTGTCACATGCAACCGATTTCTACGCCTAACCTGTTTACTTCGTCAGACGGCAGACATGGGTAACGGCTGCCGGGCTCCAATTCTGTGCGGCCTCCGGCCGTTCTAGCAAGGTCGCCTGACAGACGCCGCCCGGCAGCAATGATGCGTCGAGAAAAACCCTGTATTGCATCCCAGCTTTGGGCACAAATGATAACCCGTCCCTGCATAGGAAGATAGGCGCTTTCCCAATAGGAGTAGATGACCTCAATGTTGAGGCGAATGGCTGGCCTTGGCCAACAGCGTTCGATTCACACCATTGGGAAATACGCCATTTGTGGGTCCTGGCATGCGTTCATCACATGTACTACTCGACCGTCGCAAATGGGCAGTAAAAAAATACATCAATGGTGTCCATCACTCCAAAATCCATCTGAACTGTCATGAATTTCTGACGAACTACCAGGCTCTCGAAAATCGGTTTCGGCAGTGTCCCAGAGTCCTTGAGCATCTTTACCAGAATTTCGCTGTGACCAACCTTTCGTTCGCGCGGCGCGGCGAAACATTAGGAAGCCCGCATAGGGAATAAGCCATACGATAAGAAACCATGAAATCTTTTCCGTTGGCGAAAAAAAATCGCTTTCATTTAACTCGATGGAAGCTGCAAAACTCAACGCGCAAGAAGGAGCTAGTAGCCAAAGGGATTTCGACATAGCGACCATACAAAAAATGATTGACGTATGCTGGCATACAAAAGATGTCTGTGCAACAACAAATTGGTAGCGCTTACTAATGGCAGCTTCTGGCCGGCGGCGGTCACCACAACGCGGACGTTAAAGACATCACCCGTGGTAGTCGATGTCGCTACAGGTCGGGTCTATATCTTTCACATGGTCTACAGGCGGCTTCTGAAACAAAGGTACATTTTCGCGGGACAAGTAAAGTGCGAGAAATGCGCCTATTATCGGCACAAATAGAATCAGCGCCGCTTGCGCCCAACGTTGCCCTGCTTCGTAAAACGACGAAGTGAATACCCTTCGTATCGCATAGGCATCAAGCCAAATGATGACCGCGCCAATTGCGATAAGAATCCACCCTGCTGAAGTCATCTGCGCCACCACTATTTGTCCTATTTTCAAGTGTCCGCTCCTGGTCGGCTATAGACGCCCAGCGATTAACTGAACCGTACAACGAGCTTCGTGCATTCAGTCTCGGCGTGCTCTTTTGCCCACACTTCAGCAGCTTCAATTTCTGATTGAAGCTTTTCTAGTGCGTGTTTATCCCAATACTCTCGAACTGAACCCTGCGGCAAATCGTCCGTGTCAGAATCAATCGCTACAAATATCATGAAATCTGGGTCGTTATCTTTTACTGCAGCCTCGTACCTGAGCGCAGCAAGCCTTCTAGAACCCAGGAGGTAAGATAACTCACCGGCAAGCATAGCCTTTGCAGTCTCCACAATCTGTTGGCGGATAGAGTGAACGTATTGCTCGTGATTCATTTTTTCGTCCATCGCGCTCGTTGAACCTCGAGATGATTAGGTGTCTGCTTCTGGCCGATTGTACTCAGTCGCAAGAAAAAATCAAAGGGCATCTTCCTCTGCATTGCAGCTAATTGAGGAATCCGGCTTGACTGGGAGGTGCGGCGTATTTTTGACATTTACAATCAAACAAGCGCTGTCATATCAAGTCGGAGCTACTACAAGTTAACGCCTGCGGATCGGGAGCGGCAATTCTTCAAACCCGGATCAGGCAAGGCCGGCAGCGATGGCGACGGCGATGGTTTTCATGATGTCTTGCTCCCGATATTAGTGTCATGCCCTGTAAGTTCGTTGCAAAACCGGACGCCGTCCGGCGGCAGGCTTTGCCATCAACTCCCAATAAAAAAAGCTGTGTTGAGCGACACCTTGCTTCAAGGCAGTCGCACAACACAGCTTTACTTACACTTACCCCTGCTTACTTTTTGGCTTGCGGCATTCCAAACACGGGCTCTCCCAGCATAGGAACGGACAGCGTATAGATGCCGTGGTTGGAGAAGACCCAGACCAGGTTGCGATCCCACTCGACAAAGATGCTGTGCACAGGATTGGGCAGCGCACGAATCGACAAGGTCTGGCCGTCAGTCGTCTTGCGATTGACGTCGATCATCTTTGGCACAAAATAGGCGGCAATCGTCGGGTTCAGCGGATTCTTGACATCAAACATCTGCATGCCGGCGTTGTAGTACGAGTAAGGCATGTAACGCGGGCTCGGCGTGCCAGGCTGGATCTGCGCATAGCCGCTGCGCTTCGGTCCGAAGCTGCCGCGACGCTGGCAGAAATCGGTGAATGGCGCTTCTTTCGGCGGCGTCGGCGTCGGCAAGGTATTGACAATCTTCGGATGCAGCGGATCGCGGACGTCGATCGAATAAATCGCCTTGAGCGGCTCGTAGCAGTCTTCGCTCATCGGATAGCCGCTGTAGTAGACCATGCCGGTAGCCTCGACTTTGGAGACGTCGATGTTGTCGCCTTCGGTGCCGGTGACGCTGACGGGCATATCGATATGCGACACCGCTTTCAGGTTCTTCGGATCGGAGATATCGATCACGTAGAAGCCGAAGCCGCCCATTGCGGCATAGCCGTATTTGCCGCCCTGCTCCACTGGCTTGGGAATGAACAGCGGCATGCGCGAGCCCATCCACGACGTCTTGTTGCCGGCGCGAGGGTTTTTCTTGTATTCCGCTTCTTCGCCCAAACGCGAACCTGGCGCCCACCACATCGACAAGCGTTTTGGATTGCTGGGATCGGACACGTCGAACGCCATCTGGCCGCCGGTGTACAGGTAAGTCTTGTATTCCTGGTTGGCAAAGCTGTTGTCGGGCGCGCCGGCGACGAACAGGTATTGGTCGCCGTTATAGACAGGCACGTCCTGGCAGCCGGAACCCTCTTGCGGCTGGTCCTTGGCCGAGTGGTAAGGATCGAGCGAGGTTTCCGACAGCAGTTTCCAGTCGGTCCACATCGGGCTGGTTACTTCAAACATGCGAAAACCGCGCAGCATCTTGCGCTCGCGCACATTCTTGACCTCGTCCGGCTTGGTGTACTTGTTCGACAGCAAGCCGTAGCGGGTGATCTCGTAGCACTGCACCGCGATCATCTTGTTCAGCTTTTTGTTGAACTTGACGTTGAACGGGCCGAATTGATGTTCGCCGGCACGGGTGTTGAAAGTCTTTTGCTGCACCACCTTGATGTCGTGCGGATCGGTGATGTCGAACAGGTTATACATCCAGGTTTCGTAGTCGTACAAATAGCGGCGGCCATTGAAATCGAACGATGCCTGCCAACTGTGGCCGGCGCCGGCGACGGAAGGGGTAAAGTTTTCCACCTTGACGTTTTTCAGGTACTGATTTTGATCCAGGTAAGGCAAGCTGCCTTCCACCGGATGCGCACCGTAAGCATCCGGGGTCGCTTCCGGGCTCTTGAATTTGCCGGTGGCCTTATCGTAGCCATAGCTGCCCGGTGTGGGATAGGCCGGTTCGCCCGGCAGCAGTACGTGATCTTTGCTGTCGACGGCTTTTGGCGCGTCCGGCGCGTTCAGATTGGCGCCGCTACGCGGCTGTTGGGCGTAGGCGGTTCCGATCAAGCCCACACACAAGGTCATCATGACATGTTGAATAATTCTATTTTTCATTGCTCTTTCTTTCATCCGAAAATCTGCAAAAGAGGCAGATTCATTCAATGGACAGGCGTGGCTGCAATCCAAAATCAGCCACGCGGCTCAGGCCAGAAAATTAAAAGGCGTGCCGTATACCCAATTGCAAGCCTTTGTCAGGAGCGGCGCCGCTGCTGTTGAAGGTCAATGGATAAGCTACGGCGGGATGGTTCTTGATATCGATGCGGCCGTAGTTGACATACACGTTCGTCCGTTTGGAGAATTTGTAGCCATAGCCCACCAGCAAGCCGTCCGCATCGCTTAGCTTGACATTGTTGTTGTCTTTTTTGTGGACGAAGCTAAAAAACATGTTGTTGAGTTCATCGATTTTCCAGCGCGCACCTAGCTGTACATCCCATCCCTTGCTCTGGAAGCCGACATACGGCGGATAGGCATAATACCCATTGTAAGTATGGTAGATGAATGTCGGTTCGACCGCGCCAAATTTATAGGCAAGCGAAAAATAATTGTCTCGCGCAGATTCGATATTGCTGGAATAGATGTTTTTAAGATATTTCAGGTCGCTCACAGCGCCGGCAAACAACGCTCCATCCCGATATTCCACGCCGGTGCTGAGGACGCGTCCGTTCTTGGTGCCGTCTTCCTGGCCGGCAGTCGCCATAAAGCGTCCTTTAAAGCCGCTGACGACAGGGGTGACGTACAGAATGGAATTATTTTCCCGATACGGCGCATAAAAGAACTGCATGCTATTGACGACACTGTAATCTGCCGACCAGCTAGGGTCTGCATAGCCTGCAATCCAGTAGGAAGGCGTATTTTGACGCCCCAGCGACAGAGCGCCCCAGCCGCCCTTCAAGCCGACATAGGTTTCACGCGGGGTTGGACCGGCGCCGGTATCGGCCTGGAACTGCATCTGGTGTACAAAGAACGCCTGATTACCGTCGCCAAGGTCTTCATTGCCGCTAAATTCCAGACGCGACGCGTTCAGGCCGCCGCTGGATATGCGGCTGGTACTGCTTTGCGGAGTCGAAAGCCGCTCCAGATTCAAATCGACGAATCCCGATATCCTCACGCCCTCGTCAGCCAGTACGTCTGCCGTCATACCCGCTCCGGCAGTGAGTAGTGCTGATACAACTATCCCTTTGAACTTCATTTTGCCTCCTCCATTAAAGATTTTAATTAATCTTGCTGATCCCATTGATTGATTTCTTTAAAACGCATCAATTTCATTTTTGGAACTTTTCTGCTGCCTGAATAGCGATGCATGAACCAAGACATGCGCCAGCCCGGCCGATCTAGGTCACTGCTTTCTTAGTTAAAAATTTCTCCTGATTCCATTCACTGCCCGCCATGATTTCAGCGATGGCCGCGACCGTGTCATAGACATCGACAAAACGCACGTACAGCGGAGCAAAGCCGAAGCGCAAAATGTCCGGCATGCGGAAATCGCCGGTGATGCCGCGCGCGATAAGGGCCTGCACTATCGCATATCCCTGCGGGTGTGTCAGCGCCACCTGGCTGCCGCGCAAGGCGCTATCGCGCGGCGAAGCGATGCCGAAGCCGTAGTCGGCCAGTTTTTCGTCTACCAGCCGTATGAACAGGTCGCCTAGCGCCCTGCTTTTACTGCGCAATTGCTGCATGTCCAGGCCGTCAAACACATCCAGCGCCGCGTCGAGCGCTATCATCGACAACAAAGGCGGCGTGCCGCACTGCATGCGGTTGATGCCGGCAGCCGGTTGATATTCTTGTACAAATTCAAACGGCCGCGCATGGCCGTGCCAGCCGGACAGCGGCTGGCGCACCTGATCAAGGTGCCTGCTCGCGACGTACACAAACGCCGGCGCTCCCGGGCCGCCGTTCAGATACTTGTAGCCGCAGCCCACCGCCATGTCGGCCTTCGCGGCATCCAGCTCCACATGCACGGCGCCTGCGCTATGCGCCAGGTCCCAGATGCACAAGGCGCCTGCGGCATGGGCCGACGCGGTAATTTTCTGCATGTCGTAGATGCGGCCGCTGCGATAGTTCACATGGGTCAGCATCAGGACGGCCACGTCCCGGTCCAGCGCCGCCAGGACGGCCGCTTCGTCCGATTCCACATAACGTATCTGGGCGTCAAACAGATCGGCGATGCCCTGGGCTATATATAGGTCGGTAGGGAAATTGCCGCGCTCAGTGAGGATCACCTTGCGCCCGGGATTCAGGCGCAGGGCCGATGCCAGGGCCTTGAACAAGTTGACCGAGGTAGAGTCGCCCACCATCACTTCGTTATCGCCAGCGCCGATAAGCCGCGCAATTTTTGCTGCCACGCGTTGCGGCAGGCTGATCCAGCCTGCGTCATTCCATGAGCGGATCAAACCGTTGCCCCATTCGCTGGCGACAGCATCCTGCATGCGTTGCGGCAGATGCGATGGCATGGCGCCCAGAGAGTTGCCGTCCAGATATATTTCAGATTCCGGCAGGGAAAATTTTTCGCGATACGCCGCGAGCTGGTCCTGCGCATCCAGAGCGATGCAGTCTTGCCTGTTCAACTTCATATGAATCATCCTTAAGGTTGCAGCCGGCAATGGCATTTCCCCATGAACCGTGGACTGCGCACACATGCTGTCCTGCTAGCATTCACAGCCCATTTTTCGAAGATTTTTTGCCCATTTCCAAGCTTGATGACTTGAGTATGCATCGCTGCTGGAATAAGTGAAAATGAATAATTTAGCCCCAGATATTCCATATTTTTATATCAAGGCCGCGTGCCTTTCAATATTATCCGTCTTTTTATAGACAAATAAAAACTTATATTAATTTATACGTATACATATAAATTTATTTGCACTAGCATTTGAGCATGCAACGAATCGTTTGAGGCACGTCCCCAATAGCGCCAAAGCGCCATTAGGGACAGGGGAATAGGCTGATATGGGATGAGATCGCGCCGCTACAAACTCATATCGACCCAGGTCCCTGGCGCTGTTGCTGGTGCTGGTGCAAGAAATTGACTGGAACTCTGTCTGTTGACTTTGGCGCTTGATTGCATGGGCGGCCAAAAGAAATATTTCGTCATGCAAATGTAAATCGCGAACTGGAGCCGGTGTCATGCAAGCAAAATTCAACAAACCATTTTTCGCAATCGCGACCGCAATAGTCGCCGCGCTCAACGGGTTACCGGCTCAAGCTCAAATCAAGATCGGATTCATAACAACCCTGTCCGGCCCGGGCGCAGCATTGGGCCAGGACCAGTACGACGCTTTTATGCTGGCGGTCGAACAACGCGGCGGGAAGCTGGGTGACGCCGCCATCCAGGTACTCAAGGAAGACGATCAATTGAAACCCGATGTTGCGGTACAGATCGCGCAAAAATTAATTGAAAAGGAAAAAGTGAACATCGTCACTGGCATTGTGTATTCCAATGTCATGATGGCTATCCATCAACCGATTTCCAGGGCCGGCATATTTTTGATCGGATCGAATGCCGGCCCGGCGCCAATGGCGGGCACCGGATGTTCTCCGTATTTTTTTTCAACCTCCTGGAACAACGATCAGTTGCATGAGGCGGGAGGCCAGCTGGCCACCAATATGCATTACCGGAAAATGTACCTGATGGCCCCCAATTACCAGGGCGGGAAGGACGCGCTATCCGGCTTCAAGCGCTACTACAAGGGAATCGTCTTGGACGAAATTTACACCCAGGTAAATCAACCCGATTATTCGGTCGAAATCGCCCAGATGCAGGCGGCCAAACCGGACGCCGTCTATGTATTCTATCCGGGTGGAATGGGGGTTAACTTCATCAAACAATACCGTCAAGCCGGTTTGCTGGGAAAGCTGCCGTTATTATCGGTTTCCACTGTTGACGGCACCACGCTACCTGCGCTGAAAGATATCGCCATCGGCGCCATCACCAGTTCCCCTTATGCGCCCGACCTCGATAACGCACAGAACAAGGCATTCGTCGCATCTTTTCAAAAAAAGTATGGGCGCCTGCCGTCATTGTATGCAGCGCAATCCTACGATGCTGCAATGCTGCTCGATTCGGCGATTCGAAAAGTGAAGGGCGACTTGCGTAACAAGGAGGCTTTCCGCGCTGCGCTGAAGCAGGCGGATTTTAAGTCGGTACGCGGCCCGTTCAAGTACAACTCCAATCAGTTCCCTATCGCCAATTTTTACCGCGTTGACGTGATCAAGGGCGCAGACGGCCACGCAATGTTTTCAACGAAGGGTGTCATTCTCGAAAACCATAAAGACGGATATGCGCAACAGTGCGCCATGAAATAGGAGGTTGATGCTATCCACTGATCGGCTCATTGCGACGCGGGATGGGCTCTAGACGGGTTTCAAGTTTCCCCCACCCATTATCCACTTACCATGAAGGCAGCGGCCCGCCATGTCTTTTTCGCTACTCTTTGTCCAAGGTCTGAACGGCCTTCAGTTTGGTATTTTGCTATTCCTGATGGCCGCCGGCCTGACTCTGGTATTCGGCATCATGAATTTTGTGAATCTGGCGCATGGCTCGCTCTACATGATGGGCGCTTTCATCGCCGCGAGCCTGTATAACTTCACCGGCTCATTCTGGCTGGCCGCGATCGGCATGCTCCCGGCAATGTTATTGCTCGGACTGGCCATAGAATATGTCGCTCTGCGCAGGCTGTATGACCGGGACCATCTTGATCAAGTTCTCGCAACATTTGGCCTGATCTTATTTTTTAACGAACTTGCGCGCACTATTTGGGGACCAACGCCCTACTATATGCAAGTGCCGGACGCACTATCCGACACCGTCGATCTGTTTGGCATCCCCTATCCGGCATATCGCTTTGTCATTATCCTCGTCGGACTGCTGATTGCCGCCGCCTGCTATGTCCTGATCCACCGCACACGCGTCGGCATGCTGATTCGAGCCGGATCGAGCAATCGCCTGATGGTGGGCGCACTGGGTGTCAATATCAAGCTGCTCAATTCCCTGATATTTGCATTGGGTGCGGCACTAGCCGGCATTGCCGGCCTGATGGCTGGCCCTATCATGTCGGTGCAACCTGGAATGGGCGAGCCCGTGCTGATCCTGACGATGCTTGTCATCGTCGTTGGAGGCGTCGGATCGATTCGGGGAGCTTTTTTGTCCGCCATCATTATAGGTATGGTTGACACGTTTGGCCGTACTGCGCTGCCACTCATTCTTCGCCAATACCTCGAGCGCAATACGGCGAACGCCGCCGGACCTGCTTTGGCATCGATGTCGATCTATCTGTTGATGGCAGCCGTCCTGGCACTACGTCCGCAAGGGCTCTTCCCTGTCAAGAACGGCTGAGGATATCTCCATGAAACCAAGTCCCCGAATGTACTTTGCTTCGCTGGTATTGGTGCTGCTCGGCTTGGTGCCGATATATGCGGCATACCTAGGCGAACCGTTTTACCTGACCCTGTTCGGCCGAATGTTGATTTTCGCGATTGCAGCCTCCTCGCTCAACCTGATCCTCGGTTACGGCGGCATGGTGAGCTTTGGTCACGCCTTGTACTTTGGCATAGGGAGCTATGTAGTTGGAATCCTGGCGAGTCACGGATTGCTGAACGGCTGGATGCATTTGACGGCAACAGTAGCCTGCTGTGCAATCGTCGCTGTTTTGACGGGCCTGGTCGCGCTGCGCACAAACGGAATTGCCTTCATCATGATTACGCTGGCGTTTTCGCAGATGTTCTATTTTCTGTTCGTGAGCCTGAAACAATACGGCGGCGACGACGGACTATCGATAGGCGGAAGAAGCAATTTCGGCAGCGTGGATTTCAATAACGGCACTGTTTTTTACTATGTTTGTTATGTCACTCTACTGGCGGTCATGTTTGCCGGATTTCGCCTTGTGCACGCGCGCTTCGGCATGGTATTGCGCGGCTCCAGGTCAAATGGACGACGCATGCTGGCTCTGGGATTCCCGACCTTGCGTTACAGGCTGACAGCGTATGTGCTGTCCGCGATGACATGCGGGGTGGCAGGCATGCTATATGCCAATTTGACGCTGTTTTCCTCCCCGTCCTATCTGTCGTGGACCATGTCGGGCGACCTGATCGTCATGGTGGTGCTCGGCGGCGTTGCAAGCCTGATGGGACCGGTGCTCGGGGCAATCAGCCTGTCGCTGCTCGAAGAGGCATTAAAAGCCTATTCCGAGCATTGGATGATGATTTTAGGCCTGCTGATTGTTGGCATTGTCCTGCTGACCAAGCGCGGCATTTATGGATTCATACAAGATTGGGAGCAATTTGGGGCGGCCTCCTCTTCTCTTTCCGGGTCCGCTGTCACGTCCGCCAAGTATGACAAGCAGGGAGAGGCGCAATGAATTTGCTGAACGTCAGCAATTTGGTCAAACGCTACGGCGGACTGCTGGCGACGGATCATTTCAATATGACAGTCGACATCGGAGAAACGCACGCAATCATCGGTCCAAACGGCGCGGGAAAATCGACCCTGATAGGTCAATTGTCCGGTGAATTGAGATCAAATGAGGGCAGCATCATATTTGATGGAAAGGACATCACGCGAGAAAAGAATTATCGGCGCGCCAGAATGGGATTGGCGCGCTCCTATCAGATCACATCCCTGTTCAATGAATTCTCGGCGTTGCAGAACGTGATGCTGGCCGCGCAGGCGCAAGCGGGACATTGCTTTCGTTTCTGGGAACCGATGATGGACTCCCGGCCGCTACGTGAGCGCGCCAAATACGTACTCGATCTGGTCGGCCTGGGCTCCCGCCTGCATGCCTGTGTGGCAGAGATGGCACACGGCGAGCATCGCCAGCTTGAATTGGCAATGGCCTTGGTTTCCGAGCCGCGGCTGTTGTTGCTGGACGAACCCATGGCAGGCATGAGCCAGGGCGAATCGGAACAGATGATGGCGTTGCTGGCTAACTTAAAGGGCAGTTACGCGATGGTGCTGGTTGAGCACGACATGCATGCCGTATTTTCACTTGCCGATCGGATTACCGTACTGGTTTACGGAAAGCCAATTGCGTGCGATAGCGCTGCAGCCATTCGCTCAAACGCCGAAGTTCGCGCCGCTTATCTCGGCGACGACAACTGACACCTCAGGGACCAGCACAATGAGCGAGCTATTGAGCATCGAAGCACTAGAGACATGTTATGGCAGTTGCCAGGCGTTGTTTGGCGTCAATTTGCAGATGCTGCAGGGTGAGTTCATCACCCTGCTGGGCCGCAACGGCATGGGTAAATCGACCACGGTCAAATCGATTATGGGATTGATTTCCCCCAAGCGCGGCACGATCCGGTTCAAGGGTAGGCAGATTCATGCGTTACCGAGCTATCAGATCGCTCGTCAAGGTATCGGACTAGTGCCTGAAGGCAGGCATATTTTCCCCAATCTGACGGTGCGGGAAAACCTCATTGCTACTGCACATAACCGGCAGCAATCGAATAACCCCTGGACGTTGGAACGCATCGACAGCTTGTTTCCACGGCTGCGTGAACGCAGACACCATCTTGGTTCCAACCTGTCCGGAGGCGAACAGCAAATGCTGGCAATCGGCCGCGCCCTGATGACCAATCCGCAACTGCTGATTCTTGACGAAGCCACCGAAGGCCTGGCGCCGCTGATACGCTCAGAAATATGGAATTGCCTGAGCGAGCTCAAGCATACCGGCCTGTCCGTCATATGTATCGATAAAAATCTGGGGCCTCTGACAAAGCTGGCGGACATGCACTACATCCTTGAAAAAGGACTGGTTGTATGGAAAGGAAATTCGGCAAGCCTGAATACAAACCTTGAGGGGCTAAACAAGTATCTTAGCGTTTAGCATCCTGTTGCTGAGGCGGGAATCGAGGCGGCAAATCAGGTCGCGATCAATCGAGCTGAGCGTCGGCGGCAGGTTCCCCAAACAACCGTCGGACGCTCGACCGCCCCCCCTTATTTTGCGGCTTGCGGCATGCCGAACACCGGCTTGCCGAGCAAGGGGCTGGAGACCGCATACATCCCATGATTGGTAAACAGCCAGATCAGATTGCGGTCCCATTCTACGAAGATGCCGTGAGCGGGATTACCGTAGCCAGTGCTTCTGGACAAGCCGGACACCTTGCTAGTTGCAGGGTCTCCCATTTTTGGCACAAAATAAGCGGCAATCGCCGGTTTGGCAGGATTCGACACGTCAAATATCTGCAAGCCGGCGTTGTAGAACGAGTACGGGATATATTTTCTTGATGGCGTCCCGGGCTGATTCAGATACCCGCTGCGTTTGGGGCCAAAGCTTTCGCGACGCTGGCAATAATCCTTGAAGCCGGCCTCGGCGGGAGGCTTTGGACGCGGCAGCACGCCGGCCAGTTTTGGATGCGCAGGATCGCGCACATCGATCTGGTAAATATCCTTGTAAGGCTCATAGCAGTCGACGCTCATCGGGTAGCCGCTGAAATACACCATCCCGTTGATTTCCGCCTTGGTCACGTCGATGTTGTCGCCCTCGTTGCCGGCTACGCTGACCGGCAGATCAAGATGGCCGACGGCTTTCATCTGGCCGGGGTCAGAAATATCGATCACATAAAAACCCAGCCCGCCCATCGCGGCATAACCATACTTCCCGCCTTTTTCCACCGCGCGCGGGATGAACAGCGGCATCCGCGCGCCCATCCACGAGGTTTTGTTGCCATAGCGCGGGTTTTTCCGGTATGCATCTTCTTCGCCGACTCGCTGCCCCGGTGCCGACCAGGTTGACAGCAGCTTCGGGTGTGCCGGATCGGAAATGTCGTAAGCGATCTGCGCGGCTGAATACAGATAGCTCTTATATTCCTGCAGCGAATAAGAGTCGTCCGGAGCGCCGGCCACGAACAGGTATTTGTCGCCGACATAAAACGGTACATCAAGGCAACCGGAACCCTGCTGCGGCATTTGCTGCGCGGTCGCATGCGGGTCCAGCGTTACCTCGGACAGCAGCCTCCATTCGGTCGGGCTTTCCACTTCAAAAATACGGAAACCGCGCAGGAACTTAAGATTTTTGATGACGGACACTTTTTCCGGCTCGGTGTACTTATTTTTCAGCAAGCCGAAGCGCGGCGTTTCATAGCATTGCACTGCTATATTTTTGCCGAGACGGCGGTTGTACTGAATATTGAAAGGGCCGAACGGATGCTCGCCTTTCTTGGTGTCGAAATGTTTTTCACCGACCAGCGTCAATTTGCGCGGATCGGTGATGTCATACACTTGATATTGGTCTCGATAGTAGTCGTACATGTAGCGGCGACCATGCATATCGAAAATCGTCTGCCAGGTATGGCCGCTGGACACGACAATGGGATAGAACGCCTCGGCCTTGGCATTTTTCGCATACTGATTCAGGTCGAGGTAATCCAGGCTATCCTTGAATGGATGCGGTCCCACGCTCTCCGGCGTCATCGCTGGGTGCCGGTACACCCCGCTGCTGGGATCAAAACCGTAAGATGCAGTATCCGGTTCGGCCGGCTCCCCAGGCA
>DATHMC010000144.1:0-10206 GCA_035487495.1 Undibacterium sp. | reverse complement strand
GTGAAAGGAATATAGGTCGCATGGCGCGGCTTGAACTGCTGGCTGCCGAACAGCGCCTGCAGCATCGCGCCGAGGTCCTTGCCGGAAATGCGGACAACGCCTATGCCGCCGCGGCCCGGCGCGGTGGCAATTGCGGTAATGGGGGAAGAGTCGTAGGTCATGGTGAAATTCTAGCTGCGCTTGCGCGCAGGCTGTGAGTAAATATCTTTTGGGGTGTGACGCAAATGACACAGAAAAACCCCGCGATGCCATAGGCGTTGCGCCGGACCGGGGCCAGGCCTAACCCGATTCCGGCTCCGCCAACAAAAAAGCCCATGCAAGGCACGGGCTTTTTTGGTAGCGGCCGAACTCGGCGTCTGGCTTATGCCGCTTTCGGCGCCTGCGGGATCAGCTTGGTGTTGATCACCCATTGCTGCGCAATCGACAATACGTTGTTCACGACCCAGTACAGCACCAGGCCGGACGGGAAGAAGAAGAACATCACCGAGAAAGCCAGCGGCATGAACATCATCATCTTCGCCTGCACCGGATCGGCCGGGGCCGGGTTCAGCTTGGTCTGGATGAACATCGATACTGCGTACACCACCGGCAGGATGTACAGCGGATCAGGTGCGGTCAGATCGTGTATCCAGCCCATCCACGGCGCGCCGCGCATTTCCACGCTGGCCTGCAAAACCCAGTACAGCGCCAGGAACACCGGCATCTGGATCAGGATAGGGAAGCAGCCGCCGAGAGGATTGATCTTCTCGGTTTTGTACAATTCCATCATCGCCTGGTTCATCTTCTGCGGGTCGCCTTTGAAGCGCTCGCGGATCGCGGTCATCTTTGGCGTCACCACTTTCATTTTCGCCATGCTGCGATAGCCGGCGGCGGACAAAGGGAACAGCGCCAGTTTGATCACGATGGTGAACAGCACGATGGTCCAGCCCCAGTTGCCCAGCAGCGCGTGGATATGCTCCATCAGCCAGAACAGCGGCTTGGCGATGATCGCCAGGAAACCGTAGTCCTTCACCAGTTCCAGGCCGGGCGCGATTTTTTCCAGCGAAGACGTATTTTGCGGACCGGAATACAGTTTGGCGTCCACCGTCGTTGTTGCACCTGGAGCAATCGTACCCATAGGCAAGATGCTGCCGACCGCGTACAGGTTGTCGCCGACCTTGCTGGTGAAGATTTCACGCTGCACTTTTTCCGGCGGGATGAAGGCGGACACGAAGAAATGCTGGATCACCGCAACCCAGCCGTTGTCGGCCTTGGTGGCGTGCGACTCATTGCTCTTGCCGGTTTTCTCGGCTTCCGCTTTATGGATTTTCTCAAAATCCAGCTTCTGGAACTTGTCCGCGTCTGTGTAGACGGCAGGCGCATAGAATTCGCTCGGGCCGCTGAACATGGAGCCGCCTGCAGGCTTGGTGCCGTCATGCACCAGTTGCAGATACAGCGAAGGCGTGATCGGCGCAGCGGTGTCGTTGGTGACGCTGTGCTTCACGTCAATCACATAGTCGCCCTTCTTGAAGGTGAAGGTCTTGGTCAGCTTGACGCCGTTTTGCTCGGACTCCAGCACCAGTTGCACCTGGTCGCTGCCGTCCAGCGCGCGCGGGCCGGGTTTGGCGATGAAGCCCGACTTGTGGTTGGGGAAGCCGCCCAGCAAGCCGCTCTGCGCCAGGTACACGCGCGTGGCGGTGTCGTTGAACAGCACGATATTATGGGTCGAGTCGTGCGCATCCTTGTGCTGCAACAGTTCCAGGCGCTTCAGCTCGCCGCCTATCGTGTCGATATCGGCCTTGATCACGTCGGTCGTGATGGTGATGACCTCGCTCTTGACGGCCGGCGTATCGCCGCTGGCGGTGCCGGGCGCGCCGGCAACGGTGGTGGCGGCTGGCGCAGCAGCGCCTTTACCCGCCGCCGATGCAGCCAAGTCCTTGCTCTGGGTTGCGTGCGTCGGGGAAAACATCGATGGCTTGCCGTTAAAACGCTGCCAGTTGTCCCAGAGGAGCAACATTGACACCGTAAGAACAACCCACAGGACGGTACGTTTGATATCCATTTGTATTGTCAGGAGAATGGTGAAGAATGACCGGAAGGTTCTAAAAAGCCCGGGCGCGGCCGGCCTGTTTCTGCAGGCGCACCGGCGGATTGTATAGAACCGTCATCGGATGTGGGGACGACTTGCTGTTTTTCAGCTTTTTTCGCGTCGTTTGACGCTGGAGGCACCATATCGATGCCGCCTGGATGCCAGGGATGGCATTTGCACAAGCGCTTGCCTGCCAGCAAACTGCCTTTGCCGGCACCGTGCACCCTGATTGCCTCTATCGCATAGTTGGAGCAAGTCGGGTAAAAACGGCAATTCTGTCCCAGCATGGGGCTGACGCCCAGTTGATATCCGCGCAATAAAACCGTCAGCAGGGATTGCAGCGGGGATTTCATAAGAGCTCGCCGCCGGGCGTAGCGACAGGGGCGGCCTGCGAAGCAAACAGGCGCAAGATCTCCACCCGCAACTCGCGCTTGAGTTGCGCGGTAGTGGCAGGGCCTGCCTTGCTATTGACTGGTTTTGACAAGCGCACAATGCAATCCATGTTGATTAGTGCAGACCGTCTAAAAATTTCACGCGCGACACGTTTGATCGTATTGCGCGTGACGGCACGCGGCGCAAACCGCTTTGCCGCAACAACGCCAAGGCGGGCATGCGTCAGTTCATTGGGCCTTGCATAGAGTACAAAATGCGGGGTTCTTTGCACGGGGCGCAAACGAAAAACGGATGAAAATTCATCCGTTTTAACGATGCGCCTTACGCGTGCAAAATCGCCACTCATAGTGTCGTTCATGCAATTAGCCCGGGCTGCCGCAAATGCCGCTAACCATGGCCTGCGACAAATCAGGCTGCCAGGCGTTTACGGCCTTTGGCGCGACGTGCGTTCAATACAGCGCGGCCACCGCGGGTTGCCATACGTGCGCGGAAACCGTGGGTGCGCTTGCGGCGAACGACGGAAGGTTGGTAAGTACGTTTCATGTTGGTCTCGCTATTTGAGCAAATAAAAAATCGGAATTACGGGTAGCGGTCGAGTAAGACTGTTTCCACTAGCTAACCACTACTGCCCCAAAACCGCTGCTCATGGTGTGCTGCACTAACCTGTATCGTCACTGAATATTGATTATTTTGAATGAACACAAGGACAGACAAAAGAACAGATATGCAGCAAATTAGCGCACCACTCAATAAAAGAGGGTAGGGAACCCTGAATTATTCACTAGTTTCTGCTTACCTGTCAATCACTTAGCACGATTTAATATGGAGCACTAGCTGCTCTGCAGCAAAGAAATTTCCGCACATGCCTGTGGATAACTCGTCCGAGCAAGGGTAGAATAGAGGATTAATGTGGCTGGGTTATTTTGCCAGTTTTACAATTCCACAACTCTGCAATGAGTGTCGACTGTAAACAACAAAAAGCCCGACGGCCCTGGAATCCCTGCGCGCGATGCGCCTGGAAGACGAGGCCGCGAGCCATGTGCAAGTATTGATAGATAGAGTATTCATGGAAAATTTCTGGCAGGCCTGTTCTTCTCAATTAGAGCAGGAGCTAACGCCGCAGCAGTATAGCGCGTGGATTAAACCGCTAGCTCCGATCGATTTTGAAGACGGTAAGCTGCGCATTGGCGCGCCTAATCGTTTCAAGCTGGACTGGGTCAAGACCCAGTTCGCCAGCCGCATTACAGAACTCGCCGTGCAGTTCTGGGATGAGGCCGTGGACGTCCAGTTTGTGCTTGATCCGCGCACCAATAAAAAACCGGCGCCGTCGGCGGCCGCCAATTCCATGCAATCGGCCAACCGCGAAGCGCGCGAGCAACGCGGCGAAGGCGGCAACAACGACGCCAGCGGCGAACTGCTGGAACTGTCCGCAGCGCAACCTGAAGTATCGCCGCGGCGCGAACAAAGCCGCATCAATTCCGCACTGACCTTCGACAGCCTGGTGACCGGCAAGGCCAACCAGCTGGCGCGCGCAGCGGCCATCCAGGTGGCCAACAACCCCGGCGGTTCCTATAATCCGCTGTTCCTGTACGGCGGCGTAGGCCTCGGCAAGACCCACTTGATCCACGCGATAGGCAACCAGATCCTGGTCGACAATCCGGGCGCGAAGATACGCTACATCCACGCAGAACAGTATGTACGCGACGTAGTGACCGCTTACCAACGCAAGGGTTTCGATGAGTTCAAGCGCTACTACCATTCGCTGGATTTGCTGCTGATCGACGATATCCAGTTCTTCGGCGGCAAGAGCCGCACGCAGGAAGAATTTTTCTACGCATTCGAGGCGCTGATTGCCGCCAAGAAGCAGATCATCATCACCAGCGATACCTATCCGAAAGAAATCAGCGGCATGGATGACCGCCTGATCTCGCGTTTCGATTCCGGCCTGACGGTCGCGATCGAACCGCCGGAGCTGGAAATGCGGGTGGCGATCCTGCTGAAAAAAGCCACCTCGGAAGGCGTGCACTTCTCCGACGACGTCGCCTTCTTCGTCGCCAAGCATCTGCGCTCCAACGTGCGCGAGCTGGAAGGCGCGCTGCGCAAGATCCTGGCCTATTCCCGTTTCCACGGCAAAGAGATCACGATCGACGTCACCAAGGAAGCGCTGAAGGATTTGCTGTCGGTGCAAAACCGCCAGATCTCGGTAGAAAACATCCAGAAGACCGTCGCCGACTTTTTCAACATCAAGGTCGCCGACATGTATTCCAAAAAACGCCCGGCCAATATTGCCCGGCCGCGCCAGATTGCGATGTACCTGGCCAAGGAATTGACGCAGAAGAGCTTGCCCGAAATCGGCGAACTGTTCGGCGGCCGCGACCACACCACGGTATTGCACGCGGTGCGCAAGATAGCAGCAGACCGCAGCAAGAACCCGGAATGCAATCACGAACTGCACGTGCTGGAGCAGACGTTGAAAGGTTAAGCACCGGGTGGGCAATCGTTTGGCATCGCACGGAATTTAGCAGGCGAACGACAGTTTCATCAGCAAGAACAAGTAGGGCGGGCAGGGACTGCCCACGCGGTGCAGGCAATTGAAGCAGCCGCGCGGGCACAGGTGCCCACCCTACAACTGACAGCATCAGGCAGGCGAACACCGGTTCATAGAATCAGAAGCAACGATAAGCAACAACTAGGTACAGAGCTGCATTGAACAGAAACAGTTTACAAAGCATCCTTTATCAATTTACAACACGCGAGGGATATACACATGCAATTGGTTAAAACCCACCGGGATACCCTTCTCCGGCCTCTGCAAATTGTGAGCGGTATTGTCGAGCGTCGGCACACATTGCCGATTCTGGCCAATATCCTCATACGCAAGGATGGTGAAAAAGTTTCTTTCTTGTCCACCGACATCGAAGTACAGATCACCACCCATGCAGAGATCGGCTCGGGCGGTGAAGTCACCGCGACCACGGTAGCGGCGCGCAAGTTGCTGGACATCCTGCGCGCATTGCCGGACGACAACGACGTCTCGCTGACACTGTCCAACAAGCGCATGACCGTACAATCCGGCAAATCGCGCTTTGCCTTGCAAACCCTGGCGGCGGAAGAATTCCCTACCGTGGCCCAGGCAGAGCACTTCAATGCCAGCGTCAGCCTGCCGCAAAAAACCTTGAAGCACCTGTTCAACATGGTGCACTTCTCGATGGCGCAACAGGACATCCGCTACTACCTGAACGGCCTGCTGCTGGTGGTGGACGGCAAGAACGTGATCGCCGTGGCCACCGACGGCCACCGCCTGGCTTTCTGCCAGGTGGAAGTGGAGCAGGAATTCCCGCGCCAGGAAGTCATCATCCCGCGCAAGACCATCCTGGAACTGCAGCGCCTGCTGGAAGACAAGGAAGACCCGGTACAGCTGGACATCGCCAACAACCAGGTCAAGCTGACTTTTGCGGATATCGAACTGATCTCCAAGCTGGTGGAAGGCAAGTTCCCGGATTTCAACCGCGTGATCCCCAAGGGTTACAAGAACAACTTCACGATAGGCCGCGAACAGCTGCTGCGCTCGTTGCAACGCGCCGCAATCATGACCAGCGACAAGTTCAAGGGCGTGCGTTGCGTGATCAGCCCCGGCAGCATGAAGATCAGCTCCACCAATGCCGACCAGGAAGAAGCGGTAGAAGAAATTGAAATCGACTACGGCGGCGACAGCGTCGACATCGGCTTCAACGTCACCTACCTGCTGGATGTGTTGAACAACCTGAAGTGCGACCAGATCAACGTCGCGCTGGGCGATTCCAATTCTTCCGCGCTGATCACGATCCCTGAAAAAACCGACTTCAAATACGTCGTCATGCCTATGCGCATTTAAAAACCAGCGAATCCCCGTAGGGTGGGCACCCGTGCCCACGCGGCCGGCGAACCTGCCAAGCCCATTTTCCAGGCGCCACACAGCGTGGGCATACATGCCCACCCTACCAATTTTCGCTGTTTTGAAGTAAGTCACCAGTGACTTACTACCAGGTAAAACGTAGCAACTTTGTAGCAATGAGAGCCCGGCTCTCAGGTTCATGTGAACAAGCAGTAAATTATTTCAGAAGGTAGCCATGTCCGAGAATTCCCAAGACAACACTCCATCGCAGCCAAGCCAGTATGGCGCATCCTCTATCCAGATCCTGGAAGGGCTGGAAGCCGTGCGTAAACGCCCCGGCATGTATATTGGCGATACATCGGACGGCACCGGCTTGCATCACCTGGTTTTCGAAGTGCTGGACAACTCCATCGACGAATCGCTGGCCGGCCACTGTACCGAGATCCACGTCACCATCCATAGCGACAACTCCATCTCCATCACCGATAACGGCCGCGGCATCCCTACCGGCATCAAATGGGACGACAAGCACGACCCTAAACGCAGCGCGGCAGAAATCGTCATGACCGAGCTGCACGCCGGCGGCAAGTTCGACCAGAACTCGTACAAGGTATCCGGCGGCTTGCACGGCGTGGGCGTGTCCTGCGTGAACGGCTTGTCCAAACTGCTGAAGCTGACCATCCGCCGCGACGGCAAGGTGCACACGATGGAATTCGTGCGCGGCGTGCCGCAAAACCGCGAATTGGAAACCGTGGACGGCATCGCCACTTCCCCGATCAAGGTCATCGGCGACACCGACAAGCGCGGCACCGAAGTGCATTTCTGGGCCGATGAAGAAATCTTCTCGCACGTGGAATTCCATTACGAGATCCTGGCCAAGCGCATCCGCGAACTGTCCTTCCTGAACAATGGCGTGCGCATCAAGCTGACCGACCAGCGCACCGGCAAGGAAGAATTGTTTGCGTTTGAAGGCGGCACCCGCGGCTTCGTGGAATACATCAACAAGAGCAAGAGCGTACTGCACCCGACCATCTTCCAGGCCACCGGCGAGCGCATGTCCGACCAGGGCACCAATATCACGGTGGACGTGTCGATGCAGTGGAACGACGCCTACAATGAACAGGTATTGTGCTTCACCAATAACATCCCGCAGCGCGACGGCGGTACCCACCTGACCGGCCTGCGCGCCGCGATGACCCGCGTCATCAACAAATACATCGAAGAACACGACTACGCCAAGAAGGCCAAGGTGGAAGTCACCGGCGACGACATGCGCGAAGGCCTGACCTGCGTGCTATCGGTGAAGGTACCGGAACCCAAGTTCAGCTCGCAGACCAAGGACAAGCTGGTTTCCAGCGAAGTGCGCGGCCCGGTAGAAGAGATCGTCGCCAAGACCCTGGCCGACTACCTGCAAGAAAAACCGAACGACGCCAAGATCATCTGCGGCAAGATCGTGGAAGCCTCGCGCGCCCGTGAAGCGGCCCGCAAGGCCCGCGAACTGACCCGCCGCAAAGGCGTGATGGACGGCCTCGGCCTGTCCGCCAAGCTGGCGGATTGCCAGGAAAAAGACCCCGCGCTGTGCGAACTGTACATCGTCGAAGGTGACTCCGCGGGCGGCTCGGCCAAGCAAGGCCGCGACCGCAAGTTCCAGGCGATCCTGCCGTTGCGCGGTAAAGTCCTGAACGTGGAAAAAGCCCGCTTCGAGAAAATGCTGTCTTCCGAGCAGATCACCACGCTGATCGCCACCCTGGGCACCAGCATAGGCCCGGACGAATTCAACGTCGATAAGCTGCGCTACCACCGCATCATCATCATGACCGATGCGGACGTCGACGGCGCCCACATCCGCACACTGCTGCTGACGCTGTTCTACCGCCAGATGCCGCAACTGGTGGAACGCGGCCACATCTACATCGCCCAGCCGCCGCTGTACAAGGTAAAAGCCGGCCGCGATGAGCGCTACCTGAAAGACGACACCGAGGAAGCCAGCTACATGATGACCGTGGCGCTGACCGGCGCCGCGCTGATCCCCGGCACCGGCAAAGACCCCATCGCCGGCGAAGTGCTGGAAGAACTGGTGCGCAAGTACAACCTGGCCAACGCCATCATGATGCGCCTGACCCGCGTAATAGACCGCGCAGCGCTCACCGCCATCATGACCGGCGTCACGCTGAAGCTGGACACCGCAGAAAACGCAGAAATCTCCGCCCAGGCACTGATCGCCGCCATCAACGACCCGGCGGTGAAAGCCGTAGTGCGCAGCGATGAACTGTCGGAAAAATTCACGCTGCGCATAGAGCGCATGTACCACGGCAATATCAAGGTCAGCAGCATCGATGCCGACTTTGTCGAAGGCGCCGACTACCAGGTGCTGGAAAACGCCGCCGAGACCTTCAAGGGCCTGCTGACCGAAGGCGCCTTCATCCGTCGCGGCGAAGGCGAAAAAGCCAAGGAATCTGCGGTCGCCGACTTCCACCACGCCATGCTGTGGCTGCGCGAAGAAGCCGAACGCGGCGTCTCCAAGCAGCGCTACAAAGGTCTGGGCGAGATGAACCCATCCCAGCTGTGGGAAACCACGATGGACCCCACCGTGCGCCGCCTGCTGAAAGTACAGATAGAAGACGCCATCGCCGCCGACCAGATCTTCACCACGCTGATGGGCGACGATGTGGAGCCACGTAGGGCGTTCATTGAAAGCAATGCGCTGAGGGCGGGGAATATTGACATTTGATTTGTCGTGTTGAAGGGTCTCACTGAAGGTGAAAAAATTCTCACTAAAGTGAAAAATGATTCTCTCAAATCATGAAAAAATCCTAATTCCATTTTGGGTTCCAAGCAAAAAAAAACGCCGCTATCGTTAGCGGCGTTTTTTTGAGGAAAGTTTTAACCCCAATACATCATGGGGTTCTGATTTCTAAATAACTCAAAACGTTTTCGATTCTTTCGGCGATACCAAGCAAGCATGAGCTTGATCGTAGGCGTTTCCATAAATCTGATTCGAGGCCTACTTTGATTTAGTTCTCCAAGGAGACTTATCTGAGAAAGTCTCGGCTCTGCCTCAGCGACTCCGCATTCCGTTAGTGATGACCATCCATTCCGCACAACGTTGATCAGCCTATGGATAATTCACAGATAGTGAACCATGTTGGCCAACGAAACGGGAATATTAGATTTCTACTTACGAGGGAATATGAAGGCCGAGTAGTAATTCGATGAGTTAAACTGGGTTCACGGACGGCGTCTATAATCTATGAATAAATCGGCCTGCTAGGCCACGCGATTTTTGGATGTGTTGTGCGACTAGACATTAAATTTTCCGACAATTAACAACTACGAAGGAATGTATATGGTTCTTAACGGGGAGCAAATAAAAATAAGCGATTGCGTTAAAGACGCAGTTGCAGCCAATTTCCGGTCTGCAAGTTATGACCTTACTATTGGAGAAATTGTTACGTCGGAAGGAGAATTTGTCGATCAGTTTGAGATACCTCCTCAAGGTATTGTAAAAGTTATTTCAGCTGAAGAGATATGCGTTTCGGATGGCTTGTTAGGGTATGTGCATGTTAAGACTTCTCTATGTAATGAAGGCATTCTTCCTTTAAATATTGGATTGGTTGACCCGGGATTTAACGGTCCACTCCAAAGCACATTGATTAATTTTGGAAAGGCGAAAATTGTACTGAAAAAAGGAACTGTATTTAGTCGCCTCGTTTTTCATAAAATTGAATCCCTGTTGATTTGCACTGAAAACTGACCCACTTTGCTAGGAAATTTGCATGTAATTCTGACCCACGTTTAGAACACAATCCTACTTATCTTGATGAGTAGGAGATTGGAGTGATCGACGTGGCATTACTAGGCATTATTCGAC
>DATHMC010000143.1:0-12125 GCA_035487495.1 Undibacterium sp. | reverse complement strand
TCTGGCTACCCAGGCCGCCGATGCCTCCTCCACCAAGGCGGACCAGGACGCGATGCAGTCCGAATTCGATGCGCTCGGCAGCGAACTGACCAACGTCATGGCAAATACTTCTTTCGGCGGCACTGCGCTGCTGAAAGACACCACGGGCACGCTGGCCAAAGGCGCAGTCAATTTCCAGATCGGCGCAAGCACCGCTGAAACAATGTCGGTAGACCTAAGCGCTTCATTCACTACTTTACAAGGCAGCCTCACGGCAGCCAGCAAGCGCTATGATAAAACCGGCGGCGTAGGCGCCGCAGGCTCAGAACTGAACGGGGGTACCGCCTCTGCCACGATCGATCTGCTCAGCACAGCGATTGACAGCGTCGGCACGATCCGCTCGTCCCTGGGTGCAGCATCCAACCGCCTGGATCACGTGTACAACAACTTGTCCAACATCAGCACCAACACCAAGGCTGCTACCGGCCGCATCATGGACGTGGACTACGCTTCCGAAACCTCCAACATGACTTCCAATCAGATGTTGATGCAAGCCGGCACTGCCATGCTGAAACAAAGCAACAGCATGTCTTCAATGGTCATGTCCCTGCTGCAATAATCCTTCAGGGATACTGATTGACGGATAGCCGCTTCGCCGTTGTCGCGAAGCGGCTCCGCCGCGCAGTTGGAGCCAACCGTCAAGACGGTTGGCTTTTTTTAAAGGAATTGAGTGATGGCGTTAGCAAGGGTGACAGCCATAGTATTGCCGCAAGCGGTCAGGGATCAGCCGGGCGCAAACGGGCGGGCAGCGCAACTCAAGGTAGGGGAAACCGTACAGCTGACGCTGGACGAGGCTGGCGCGAACGAGCTATTGGCCAAAACACCGGATGGATTGCCGCTACGACTGGCCGGACTGGATAGCCTGGCAAGCCGGCTGTCGCCAGGCGATGTGCTGCAACTGCGCGTGCTGGCAATCGCGCCGCAGCTGGAACTTGCCATATTAAACCCAAGCGAACACGCCGCCGCCGATACCGCCGCCAAACCGGTTGCCGATGCCGGCGCCGATCAATCGGCAATGCGGCTGGACCAGGCCGTGCTATCGCGCCAGATAGTATGGCGCACGCCGGATGCGGCGGCATTAGCCACCTCCTGGCGCGTGATGGTCTTGTCTTTCTTTCAGCAGCAGGATGCCTTGCGCGAACAGGCCCGAGGCCAGCATGTGCCGGGCGGCCTGTTGATGGCCGATATGGCGGCCAGCACCTTGCGCCCTCCCCCAAATACGCTCCTGAACATGGATGCGGAATCCTGGCTATTCGCGGCGTATACCTGGAACGGGCAAAAACTGATGCTGCGCGTGCTGGGCACGGATGAGGACGAGCCGGCGCAAAGAAAAGGACCCCGCAGCAAGATCGCCTTGCGAGTGGAATTCCTGCTGCCGGAGCTGGGTCTGGTCAATGTGCAAATGGAGTTGGCTGCCGGAGGCGTGCTACTGGACCTGGCCGCCGAACAGCCCGAGGCCATGCAGCACCTGCGGCAGGCATTACGGGGCCTGGCAAGCGCGATTGCCCGCTCCGGCCTGAGCATTGTGCGCTGCAGGCTGTCCAAAAACTTGCCGGCGATCAGCACGCTCAATAGTATGCGGGCGGAGGCCGGCATTGCGGGAATGCGGCCCGAGCTGTTTCGGGCGATGGCGGAAGTGATCGTGTTCCTGATCCAGCCGCAGTCCTGAGCGGGAAAAGTTAGCCTACGGTACCGATGATGCTGACTTCGCGGTTCTCTGGAATCTCATTGTAGGACAACACATTCAGGCCGGGCGAAAACAGCCTGGCGTACCGCGCCAGCAAAGGGCGTATCTGCGGCATCACCAGCAATAGCGGCGGCGTAGCCTGCTGCTTCATCTGCTCGCGAGCCACCGGCATATTGACCTGCAATTGCGACAGCAGATGCGGATCTATCGGGTAATTATCCAGCGGCGCCTTGCCGTTCTGCCGCGCCTGGTTCAATGAGCCCAGCAGCATGTTTTCCAGCTCTCCACCAAGGTTGAAGGCTTTCATCTCCGGCCTTTGGCCGAAAATACCCGATACGATCTGGCGGCGCAAGGTGCAGCGCACCTCGGCTGCCAGCAGGATAGGGTCCTTGGTGGTTTCCGAGCTATCCAGCAAGGTAGTCGCAATCGGCACGATGTCCTTCAGCGACACGTTTTCGGCCAGCAGTACCCGGAATACCCTCAGCAACTGGGTATGGGTCAGCGCTTTTTCCAGCGCCGCCGATAATTTTGGCGCCAGCGCGCTCAATCTTTCCAGCAAGGCGGGAACGTCCTCATGGCGCAATAGCTCGGCCAGGTTTTCGCGCACCAGCTTGGCCACATGCGTGGCGATCACGCTCGGCGCCTCCACCACCTGATAACCCATGCCGAGCGCATGCGCCTTGTCCTCCGGCGCAATCCAGGTAATAGGCATGCCATACGCCGGTTCCACGCCGGGAATGCCGTCGATCTGCCCATACACATTGGGCGAAGGAATCGCCATCAGGCGGTCGGCAAAGACTTCTGCCTGGGCGATCACGCTGCCGCTTAATATCACGGAATACTGCGACGGCTTCAGTCCGAGGTCGTCGCGCACACCTATTTGGGGCAACAGCAGACCCAGGCTTTCGCTGAGGCTTTGCCGCACCCCTTTGATCCGCTTGACCAGCGGCGCGCCCTGCGCCTTGTCGATCAAGCCGATCAACTTGTAGCCAACCGCAATCGAAAGCTGCTCGACGACAGGCAGGCTCTGCCAGTCCAGCTCGGCGACCCGCTCTTCCAGCAAGGCCGCCTCGATCGCCGCCATGCTGGACGCCTCCGGCTTGGCGACCCTTTTGTTCAGACGCCATGCCACGTACGCCAGCACGGCAGCAAAGGTCAGGAACATCAGCCACGGCATGCCCGGCGTAACCGCCAGCGCCACCATGATGCCTGCGGCACTGTACAGCACAGGCGGCGAAGTCAATACCTGGTCGCTGACCTGTTGCTCAAAATCGCCGGAGTCGCTGATACGGGTCACCAGGATCGCCGCCGCCGCAGACAGCAGCAAGGCAGGAATTTGCGCGACCAGGCCGTCGCCTATGGTCAGCAATGCGTATTGACGGAAAGCATCGCCGAAGGACAGGTCGTGCATCAGCGCCCCTATCGCCACGCCGCCCACCATATTGATGATCAGGATCAGGATACTGGCCACCGCATCGCCGCGCACAAACTTGGAGGCGCCGTCCATCGCACCGTAGAAGTCCGCCTCGGCGGCAACGTCCCGGCGCCGCGCCTGGGCTTTTTCCTGGTTGATCAGGCCTGCATTCAGGTCGGCATCGATCGCCATCTGCTTGCCGGGCAAGGCATCCAGCGTAAAGCGGGCAGATACTTCAGAGATACGTTCCGCGCCCTTGGTCACCACGGCAAAATTGATGATCATCAGGATCACAAACACCACCAGGCCGACGACAAAATTGCCACCTATGACCACATTGCCGAATGCCTCGATCACCTGCCCCGCTGCGGCCGTGCCCTGGTGTCCATGCAGCAGCACCACGCGGGTGGACGCCACATTGAGCGTCAGGCGCAGCATCGTGGTCGCCAGTATCACCGTGGGGAATACCGAGAAATCCAGCGGACGCTTGGCCGATACGCTGACCAGGATGACGATCAGTGCCAGTACGATATTGAAGGTAAACAGCACGTCCAGCAGTACCGGCGGCAGCGGCAAGATGATCATGGCCAGGATGACCAGCAGGAACAAAGGCGTGACGAACTTGTGGCGTCTCAATTCGGCGACAATGCGGTTCAGGAAATTCATGAAGGACTAACCTCACTCAAATGGGACGGTACAACCATCTCGTTGGGAAACAGCGGCTGGGCCGCACGACGGCCATTGCGGAAAGCCTGCAGCTGCAATACATAGTTCAGCACTTGCGATACCGCCTTATACAGCGGCACCGGAATTTGCTGATTCACCTGGCTGGTGTTGTAGATCGCGCGCGCCAGCGGCGGCAGGGACAGCGTCTCGATGCCGCTGTCGGCGGCGACCTGACGGATGTACAAAGCCATTTCATCCACGCCCTTGGCGACGACAAAAGGCGCTTCGGCGCGATCTTCGTCATATTTGAGTGCCACCGCATAGTGTTCCGGGTTGACGATCACGACGTCGGCGGTCGGCACCGTCTTGCGCACGCTGCGCCTGGCGATCTGGTGTTGCAGCTGGCGTATGCGCTGCTTCAGTTCCGGCCGGCCTTCATTGCTCTTATGTTCTTCCTTTATTTCCTGCTTGCTCATGCGCTGGCCGCGCATGAAAAAAAATGCCTGGGCCGGCACGTCTATCACCGCAAACAGGATGAAGATGGAGCACAAGGCCATCACGCCGTCCAGCATCAGCTCCGCCCCCTGTGTCAGCGCCTGATCCAGCGGCTGGTTTTGCAACTGTACATAGTCGCTTACGCCGGCCCGGCTCATGTGGAACAGCACGGCGCCCAGCATGCCCGCCTTCAGGATGGAGATAAGCAGCTCAAACCCATGCTTGGGGCTGACCAGCCGCCCCAGGTTCTTGGCGGGACTCAGTCTTTCCAGTTTCGGCATCCAGTGGCTGGTGCTGATCACCCAGCCGCCGGGAACCAGCGAACCGAGCACGACACTCAGCGGAACCACAAACAGCGGCAGTACCATCTTGATCAGCAAGCCCATCGCCGTGGTAAAAATGATGGACATCGCATTGTCCAACGCTCCCTCGCTGCTCAGCGGCAAAAAACTTTGCCCGAACAAAGAGCGAAAATCCTGCAAATAAGATGGCACCAGCCAGACGAACAATTTCAGGCTGACCAAGATGCCTATCGCAGTGGATAAATCGCGCGAACGGACAACCTGCCCTTCTTCGCGGGATTTTTTCAGTTTCTGCTGCGAGGCCTTTTCGCTTTTATCGGCCTGACTCGTTTCAGCCATGCACCCCGCCCTGCATCTGCTGCTGCAACATGTCCAGTATCCTGCCGGTCATCCTGACATAATGTTCAGGGACAAAGCGCACGATCTGCGCGAGCATGAACAAGCCGAACATCGTGATCACCGCGAAACCCAGCGAAAAAAGATTGAGCGAGGGCGCAACCCGGTTCAGGAAGCCGAATCCGATTTGCACGACTATCGAAGAGAATGCAATCGGCACCGCCAGCAACAGCGCAGCGGCGAACACCCAGGAAACGTTATACGCAACGGCTTGCAGGCTCATCAGGCTGAATCCGCCGCCGATCGGCCACGCTTTCAGGCTGGAGCCGATCACCCCGGTCAGCACCAGGTGCCCGTCAATGGAAAAGAACACGACGATGCACAGGATGGACAGCATGCTGGACACGACGTCGGACGAGTTGCCGTTCATCGGATCATTCATCACCGCCATCGACAAGCCCATCTGGCTGGATACCAGGAAACCCAGCATCATGATGACGGACATGCTCAGGTGAAAAGCCAGCCCCAGCATGCCGCCGATCACGGCCTGCTCTATTGTCACCAGCACGCCGTGCATGGAGATCGGATCTATCGCTGCCGCGCTGTGCGAGATCGGCAACATCACCACCGCCAGCACCAGGGATAGCAAAATGCGCACCGGTATCGGCACCATGCCGTCGCCGATGATCGGGGTCGCGCTCAGCATCGCGAGTATCCGGCAAAACGGCCACCACAATGCGCTCAGGAGAGGAAGCAGCTGACTGAACACGAGTTCCATGACATCCTTGCCTTGCTTGCCGGCTATCCGACCAGCGTGGCCGCACGCTGGAAGATCGATACGCAAAAATCCATCAGGTATCCCACCATCCAGCGCCCCATCAAGGTCACGGCAAATAGCGTCACCAGCAACCTGGGCAGGAAGCTCAGCGTCTGTTCATTGATCTGGGTAGCCGCCTGCACCAGCGCCACCAGCAAGCCGATGATAAGCCCAGGCACGACCAGCAAAACGACCAGAAGCATCACGATGTGCAGGCTTTCATTGATCAGGTCGACCGCAATTTCCGGGGTAAACATCAGTAGGCCTGCACGCTGGTCACAAGGGTATTGACCGTCAGCGTCCAGCCGTCCACCAGCACGAACAGCAAGAGCTTCAACGGCAGCGAAATGACCAGCGGCGAAAGCATCATCATCCCCATCGCCATCAGCACCGACGAGACCACCAGGTCAATAATCAGGAAGGGAATGAACAGCATGCAGCCTATCTGGAAGGCGGTCTTCAGTTCGCTGAGCACAAAGGCGGCCAGCTTCACGGTGAACGCATGGTCCTGCGGTTTGCTGACCTTGCCTTCACCGGCCAGCGCAGAAATCTGCGTCAGCGCGGCTTTGCTGGTTTGCGCCAGCATGAAACGGGACAAGGGCACTTCGGCTATTTTCAGGGCCTGCTCCAGGCCTATCTGTTCCTGGTCATAAGGCAGGAATGCCTGCGTCCATATCTGCTCGCCTATAGGGCGCATCACCAGCAGGGTCAGGATCAGTGCAATGCCGGTGACGATGCGGTTGGGCAAGCCCTGCTGCAAACCGAGCGCCTGGCGCAACAGCGACAGTACGATGACGAAACGGGTGAAGCTGGTCATCATCATCATCATGACGGGCAATAGCCCGAGCAGTGACATGATGATCAGGATTTGAGTCTTGACCGTATATTCGGACTTCGCGCCGTTGACGGAAGAACCCAGCAGCTCTACCGTACCGGCCCAGGATGGCCGGCACAAGAACAGCAACAGCAATGCGGCCAGCGTCAGCGAAATCAGCTGGCGGAATTGCCGACCGCGGGCCCAGCGTAATGTCATGGCGCCATCAGATCGAGATTGAGTCCATCGAGGTCAATCACTTTCAGTCCGTAATTTTCCCCCGCGACGACGACTTCGGCACGGCCTATCGGTGTGCCGTTAACCTTGATGACCAAAGGTTCCCCGGCCAGCCGGTCCAGCTCCAGCACGCTGTCGGGTGCAATGGACATCAGCTCCTGCAAGGAAACTCGCGCCGAGCCGACTTCCAGCGTCAGGGTTACCGGGATCTTGCGCATCATTTCCGGGATATTCCGGCGCGGCGCCTGCGGCGCTTCTGCTGCCGTGTTGCCGGAAAATTGATGGATGACGACATCTTCGGCCATGTCGTCCAGCAGGGTTTCAACTGAGGTTTTTTCGGAGAGGGTCATATTATTCGGCATCTTCAAAAGAGGTTAAACACAGCTTCCCTTTGTGCTCAGTGACGGCTGCGGTAAATAGGCGCGAGTCTTCCAGCAGCACATCCGCCTTGCCGATGTTGACGGGGATGACGTCGCCGACACGGATATCCAGCAAATCGCCGAGCAGGACTTGCTGGCTGATCAACCTGCCGGCGAGCCTGACCTGAAGGCGCGAGGCGAGCGCCGGGGTATTCTGCAAAGCGGCTTTCGATTTATCGCGCGTACTCGCTAGCCCTCGCAGCACGCTTGTCATCAATGCATGATCCAGCCCAAACCAGAGCCGGCCATGTTCATTGGTAGAAAAATCGCGGACCGTTACGCCAACCATCCAGCCGCCCTTGGCGGGAGCCAGGCCGGCCGCGACCTTCATCGGGTGCGCAGCCTGTGATTTGACGGCGCAGTGCAGCGTCTCGCCGGCCGCCGAAAGATTCATTTCTATCCTGGCCGCCAGGGTCCCGGCCAATTGCTGGCCCAGCGTGATCGCCAGGCGCTCTTCCGTTGCGGTGACCCTGATCGGCACATTCGGCGCATCAGGATCCAGCGCCGTCTTGTCGTCGCGCCGGCCATACCGGTAGTTCAACACGCTCAGCAATACGCTGCGCTCCAGGGAAAAGGAGATTGCTCCAGCGGGCGCAGCATAAGCGATCCAGCGGTCCGTTCCCGTCACCCCTTCTGCGCGCGTCATGACGACCTCATCCACCTGGAACGATGCCCAGTAGCGACGATTCATGCTCATCCTGAAAGCCTGCGAGAAATCTTCTCGCAGCTGCGATGCGAAAGTATGCAGCAAATGCACGGGACGCCCAAGCAGGCATGGGTCCAGCACCTCATGCTGCAGCGTTTGATCTGTCTGTTTTATCTTGCTCATGTCAGCGGGCTTGGTGCTTATAGGCGGCGGTGCCGTTAGTACGTTAAGTAGGAAGCAAACACTGCGCAGATTTCGCCGCGAAATAGGATTTGTAAGTCGGCGAAAAATAAAGTAAGACGACTTCTGTGTCAGATGATACCTGAACAATTGAAACATTTCCATACATAAATATTTCTTCTGAAACACTTCTTTACAAGTGTGTTGCCTCAAGGTAATATATCAACATAGCATCAGTATATTTTCCGCTTTGCAATAAATGCTTTATCTCATTATTTTGTGATTTTTCACTGCATAATCAATGGTTTAAATATAAGTGCAGAAATTGGAGTGTGCACCGCAGTACCTTATTTGAATAAGGGCTCTACACCTGAGAAATGGTTTAATCAATATACGGAAAATATTTTTTGTAAGGTTCAATCTTACTTAAATACGAATTATTACTTACATACTTTCTGGTTGAGATTATGAAATCCAGCCTAAAGACTTGGGATGCTGCACAAGCAGGCAAGAAAAGTCGATTGCCGAGTGCTTCAGCAGCCGGGGAGTCGAGGTCAATTTGAGGCTCATGTTTCAAGAAAAAATAAAGGCAGGCAGATGGGATACGAATTGACAAATTTGATACATACAGACCTGGTGTCGTTGAAAAATGATGCCCTGGGCTTGAGCCGTACCGACGTGGCAGCCGCGATGCAGTTCGGCGACGCAAATTCACAAGCTGGGATGTCGTTTGCGCAAAGCATGAAAGATGCTATCGGCAAAGTCGATGGCAAGGAGCAGCTCGCCATCGACAAAATGTCGGAAGTTGACAGCGGCCGCAGCGACGATCTGGTGGGGGCCATGCTGGCGAGCCAGGAAGCCAGCCTGTCTTTTTCCATGCTGATGCAGGTTCGCAACAAAGTGATGGGTGCCGTCGATGACCTGATCAAACTTCCGCTCTAAGTCCATACGGGATATTTTCAAGTGATTACCACTCTCAAGTCCGGCTTGGCGCGCCTGCGCACCAGTCCTGCTGCCCTGCCTGCAGCTTCATCGGCGGTTCTGAAAAACCTCGTCCCGATAGTCGTGCTGGCGATAGGTCTTACGGCTTTGGTGATGATGTATTTCTGGCGCGATCAGTCCGGATACAAGCCGGTTTTCGGGGTGCGTGAAAAAATCGCCGTCGCGGACATGATGTCGGCGCTGGACGCAGAGCACGTTCCGTATCGGCTGCACCCGGACAGCGGCCAGGTACTGGTGCCGGAAGCCATGCTGGGCAAGGTGCGCATGCTGCTGGCCGCCAAAGGGGTAACGGCCCAGTTGCCGGCTGGACTGGAGCTGATGGACAGGAATGACCCTCTGGGCGTCAGCCAGTTTGTGCAGGACGTGCGTTTCCGGCGCGGCCTGGAAGGCGAGCTGGCGCAAAGCATCATGACGCTGGATGCCGTCTCCTCGGCACGGGTGCATCTATCGATCGCCAAATCCAGTTCATTCGTCGCCAGCGATGGCGAAAAATCTTCAGCCTCCGTTGTTCTTGGATTGAAGCCGGGACGCCCCATGGCCCCCGAGCAAATAGCCGCCGTCATTAATCTGGTCGCAGGCAGCGTCGCCAGCCTAAGCCCGCAACGCGTCAGCCTGGTGGATCAGGCCGGCAACCTGCTGTCCGCGCACGTGGATTTAACGGAAGGTTTCGATACCGCTAATAACGGCGATGAGGCCGCCCGGCGCTTCCAGGAAGAAACGCGCCGCAATATCCGCGACCTGCTGGGCCCGGTACTCGGCGAAGACAATTTCAAGGTCAGCGTGACGGCCGCCGTCAACAACGACCGGGTGGAAGAGACGCAGGAAAAATACGGCGACAATCCCAAAGTGACCAATGAAGCGATGCGCGACGAGCAAGACCGCAACCGCATGGCGCTGGGCATCCCCGGCTCCCTCAGCAACCGCCCGCCCTCCTCCGTGCCGGACACCGATAAAACCGCAGATACGGACAAGACCGCAGACCAGGGCAGCGCGCGCAAAAATGCCACTTCGCGTCAATACGCCTATGACCGCAGCATCACGCAGATCAAGCGCAGCCGCGGACGCCTGGATAAACTCAGCGTGGCGGTAGTCTTGAACAACCGCGCAGCGCCTACGCCCAAGAACGGCTGGTCGGCGGCCGAACTGGCCGGCATAGACCGCATCCTGCGTAACGGCCTGGGCATCAATGCGCAGCGCGGCGACAACCTGGTGGTGTCAACGCTGGCCTTTCCGCCGAAGCAGGCGCCTGCCGCCTGGTGGCAAGAACGCGACAATGTCGTCGACATGGGCTCCTGGGCCAGCTACGCGTTGGCGGCGGTGCTCGGCTTCTTCCTGGTCATCCGCCCGCTGCTGAAGCTGGCGACCCAAAGACTGGCGCCGACCATGCTGCGCACCGGCGACGTACAGCTCTCCAACAGCGCTTCCGCTGCGGCGGCCTTGCCGGGATCAGCGGCCGAAGCCAAACCTGCGCAAGCGTCCGAACCCAGGATAGCCGGCGCCATGCCGGTCGTGCCGCTGCTGGAAAATTACGATTTGCCGCCTGCGGGCTCCGCGGTTGACGTGATGGTCGACCACCTGAAGGTGCTGGCAGGAAAAGAACCTGAGCGCGTAGCTGAAGTCGTTAAACAATGGATGCAGAAAAATGGCCGAACTCAATAATCCCTCCGACCTTGCACTGTCCGCCAATCCGGCTTTGAGCCCGGTGGAGCAAGCCGCGATCGTCCTGTTGAGCATAGGCGAAGAACCCGCTGCTGCCGTGCTGCGCTGCCTGTCGCGCGAAGAATTGCTGGAGGTCACCCAGGTGATGTCGCGCATGAGCGGCCTGAAGGTCGAGACCGTAAAAACGGCAATGCAAAATTTCTTTGACGATTACCGCCAGCAAAGCGGCGTGCACGGCGCCTCGCGCTCCTACCTGAAACGCTCGCTGGACCTGGCGCTGGGCGGCGATATCGCCAATAGCGTGCTGAACAGCATCTACGGCGATGCCATTCGCCCCAAGATGGCGAGACTGCAGTGGGCTTCGCCGAAATGGCTGGCCGACTATATCGCCAACGAGCATGTGCGCATGCAGGCGGTCTTCCTGGCCTTCCTGCCCCCTACCCTGGCCGGCAGCATCATAGACGCGCTGCCGGTCGAAGGACGCGACCTGGTCTTGCTGAACGTCGCCCGCCTCGATGAAATCGACAGGGATTTGCTGCTGGAACTGGACGAGCTGGTCGGGCGCTGCCTCGCCAGCCTAGATATGCAAAGCACCAGCGTCGAAGGCGTGCGTCAGGTCGCCGAAATCCTGAACCGCGTTTCCGGCGACCGCCAGCAACTAGTGGAACTGCTGCGCGCCCATGATCCGGAAGTGGTGTCCGAGATCGAGTTCAGCATGTATGACTTTTTCATCCTGTCGCGCCAGCCCGAAGTGGCGATCATGCGCATCATCGAAGAGGTGCCGCTGGAGCAATGGGCGATTGCACTCAAGGGTGCGGAACCGGCAGTACGCGACGCGATACTGAGAACCATGCCGCGCCGCCAGGCGCAAAGTTTTGAGGACATGATGCGCCGCGCCGGTCCTATCCCGCTGAGCCGCATAGAGCAGACGCGCCAGGAGATCATGAGCCGGGTGAAGGCGCTGGCCGATGCGGGTGAAATTGAAATTCAGCTGTTTGCCGAAGCGGTGGTTGAATGAGGCAATTCCGTCCATATCGGTTTCCGCCGCTGGCCCAGTTCAAGGCCGCCAACGAGCGCGCTGCCGGTACCGAAGACCAGTGGCAGCTCGCCGTATCGGAAGGCTTTGCGCAGGGCCAGAGAGACGGTTACGAACTGGGTCTGGAACGCGGCCGGCAGGACGGTTTTGACGCGGGCCGCGCAGCAGGCTTGCAGCAGGGGCGCGATGAAGGCCGGCGGGAAACCCTGGTGTCGTTCGAGACGCTGGCCCAGCCTGTAGATGCGATGCTGGAAGGCCTGAAAAAGATCAGGAGTGATTACCGGGACGCGCAACGCAAGGAAGTGGTCGATCTGGTGGCCAAGGTGGCGCGCCAGGTGATCCGTGCCGAATTGGCGCTGCAGCCGGTGCAGCTGCT
>DATHMC010000142.1:0-12901 GCA_035487495.1 Undibacterium sp. | reverse complement strand
AAATCCGCATGCTGCGAATCGAGGAAGGTCTTGCGCTCGGTCGCCTGGGCCAATTCCTCCAGCGCCGCCATATTGACCGCCCCCAGCGCAGCTATCGCATTGGTCAGGCGGGTCACCTCGCCTTGCAAATAGGATGGCTTCATGTCGGCGTGCAATTTTTGCGACAGCGCTTCTTCGTCGACCTCGAAATTACGCAATTGTTCCGCGTATTGCTCCTGGCTCAAGCGCGCCGCCTGTTCTTTCAGCTGCAATTCCATGATGCGGTCGCGCTGCGGCTGCAGGCTGCGCTCCACCTGCATCTTGGACTCTTCGTGCTGGCGCAATTTCTGCGTCAGCTGGTCCAGTTCGTGCCTTGCATCGGCCAGCGTACGTTCCTGGTCGCTGCGCTTTTCCAGCAGGGATTGCAGGCCGGCTTGCGCGGTCTGGTCATCCATGGTTTCCAGCTCCAGCTTGCCCTGCTGCATATTGGCAAACAACTGCGCAGCCTGCTCCAGCGCCGTCGCAATACTGCGGCGCAACTCTTCCATCTTGCTGCGATGGGATTTTTCGGCAAACGCCGCTTCCTGCGCGGCTCTTTCCAGTTCGCGCAATTGCGTCCTGGCATCGTTGAGCTGCCGCTCTTTTTCCAGGTAGACGGTTTGTCCGTCTTCATGGCTTTCCTGCAACTCAGCCAACTCCACATCCAGCTGCTCGAATTTTTCTTCAGATTCTGCCCTGGCCTGCTGCTGCTCGGCTTCTTGCGCGGCGATCTCGGCCAGGTCATTCTTGATCTGCGTGCTGCGCTGGTTAAAGCGCTCCTGCACTTCCGACAGCTTCATGAATTCTATCTGCAGGCTGTGCACCGCTTGCGTCAAGGTGCTGACCCGCTGCCGCAGTTCCTGCAAGCGCTGGCTGGCCTGGGTATAGGCAGACTCCGCCCTGACGGCGCGCGTCTTGGCCTCGTCCGCCAGCATGCCCTGCGCGCGGCTTTGCTTGCCTATGTTTTCTATCTCTTGCTGGCGGGCCAGCACCCCATCCTGCTCCGAGTCCGACGCATAAAAACGCACGCTGGACTTGCTGATCACATGGCCTTGTTTGGTGATGAAGCAGGCACCCTGCGGCAGTTTGGCCCGGTCCATGAAGGCGGCGGCCACATCTTCAGCCGCATACACCTGGTGCAGCCAGTCCTGCATCAGGCTGCGCACGCCAGCGTCATTCAACTGCAATAAATTCAGCAAGGGTTTCAGACCGGCAACGGGCTCTGCACTGGCAGCGGCAACCTGCGGCGTGTATAGCGCCAGCTTGGCGGGCGGCGCGTCGCTGAAGAAGGCCTTGGTCCAGTCCAGGTTGGACATTTCCAGCGCGGAGGTGCGTTCGCGCAGTACCGATTCCAGCGCGGTTTCCCAGCCAGCCTCGATATGCAATTTTTGCCACAGTTTGGGCAAGCCGCCCAGCTCATGTTTTTCCAGCCAGGGCTGAACCTTGCCTTCGGTCTGGATTTTTTCCTGCAGCTGCTTCAGTGCCTGCAAGCGTGCATCCAGTTGCGCGCTGGCTGCCGTATCCTTGTTGACCTGTTCCTGGGCCGCCTTGCGCTCTTCCTCCAGGCGCGGCAGGGATTCCTGCGCCTCTTCCAGCTGCATCGCGGCCTCTTCCAGCACCTGTTTTTTCTCTTCCAGTTGCATGGAGAGGTTGGACAGATGCGCACTGTCCGGCATCGCCAGGCCGCCCTTTTCCTGCGTCAGCCTTTCACGGCGCGACGTCAGTGTCGCCAGGATGTTCGACGCATTGCGCTGGTGCGCAGATTCCAGTTCTATCTGCTGCTGCAACTGCATGATCTTGGCGCGCGACTCGGTAGTCTTCAGCTGCGACTCGCGCCAGACCTGCTCCAGCGCCGGCAGCTTGTCATTGTGCTGCTGCGCCATTTCCAGCGCTTGCTCGGAACGCTCGGCCAGTTCCTCCACCTGGATTTCCGCTTCGGCCAGATCGTCCTGGAATTGCTGCCCCTGGCGTTGCCATTGATCGCGCTGCGCCGTCAGCGAGTTCAACTGCGACTGCAAACGGCTGCGCGACTCGATGACAAACTTGATCTGCGCTTCCAGGCTGCCGATCTCGGCATTGGTCTGGTACAAATGCCCTTGCGCCTGGTGCATCCTGTCGCCGACCGCATAATGGGCCTGGCGCATATGCTCCAACTCGACTTCGACATGGCGCAGCTTGGCCGTCTGCTCTTCCAGGTCGAGTTGCGTCTTCTCTATTTCTGCAAATACCTTTTCCTGCTCGCTGGCCGCCTCTTTCTTGCGCAGCAGCCACAGCAGCTTCTGCTTCTCTTCCTGGTCGGACTGCAATTCATTGTATTTATTCGCAACCACCGCTTGCGCGTCCAGTTTTTCCAGGTTGCTGTTCAGTTCACGCAGGATGTCTTCCACCCGCACCAGGTTCTCGTGCGTGTCGTGGATGCGGTTTTCAGTCTCGCGCCGGCGCTCCTTGTAGCGCGACACGCCTGCAGCCTCTTCCAGGAAAATGCGCAGCTCTTCCGGCCGCGCTTCAATAATCCTGGAAATCATGCCTTGGCCGATAATCGCGTACGCGCGCGGCCCCAGGCCGGTGCCCATGAAGATGTCCTGGATGTCGCGGCGGCGCACCGGCTGGCCGTTGATGTAATAGGTGGAAGTGCCGTCGCGCGTCAGCGTGCGCTTGACCGCAATTTCGGCATACTGGCTCCACTGGCCGGCGGCTTTACCCAGGCTATTGTCAAAAACCAGCTCCACCGACGAACGGCCGGCCGGCTTCCTGTTGGTGGAACCGTTAAAAATAACGTCCTGCATCGATTCGCCGCGCAGCTCGGAAGCCTTGGACTCGCCCAAAACCCAGCGCACAGCGTCGATGATGTTGGATTTTCCACAACCGTTCGGCCCAACCACCCCAACCAACTGACCTGGGACCTGGAAATTCGTGGGATCTACAAAAGATTTAAATCCCGACAATTTAATAGAAGTTAATCGCACGTTATAAGCTGTTGTAGTTTTATCTGATCAAATCCTGCCGTCAAAAAATCAAGCATTGCCCAATTTCCACCTGATATCTTATATAAGTGCATATTAATACACAGCTAGTGTTCCGTTCCGTAAGTTCGTTGCAAAAATAAAAGTGGCGAAATCGGGTTGGGGCAAGAAAAAAAGCACAGCAAGGGTGGCCCCTTGCGAGCATTTTTGACGCAGTATCCAGCCCGGCTATCGGCATCTTTTATGCGACGAATTTACGGAACGGGACGCTAGATAGCGGCATCATATCATTTTGAGGGCATCAATCTCCCATTTTTGCCATTTGAATAAGCTATCAAAGTGCGTATTGCGTGAAGCTGGGCGGATGCAAGGGCTATAATACGGCTTGGCAAACGGCTGGCCCGCATCCATAAAAGATGATTTTGCCGCATTTTATTCGTAGAGGGCGTGTCGACGCGCCCTAGCCTATCCCTATTTAGTGTGACTCCCGTGAATCCTTTTCTCAACAAGCTTCAGCCGTATCCATTTGAAAAACTCAAGCATTTGTTTGCCGGAGTCAAGCCCAATCCGGAGTTTAAGGCGATTAGCCTGGGAATAGGCGAACCCAAACACCCCACTCCCGCCTTCATCCAACAGGCGCTGAGCCGGCACCTGGACGGACTGGCAAGCTATCCGTCCACGGCGGGCTCGGAGGCCCTGCGGAATTCGATTTCCCACTGGCTGGCCAGGCGTTACGCCATTCCCGCACTGGACCCGGCAAGCCAGATACTGCCAGTGAACGGCTCGCGCGAAGCCTTGTTTGCGCTGGCGCAGACGGTCATAGACCCGACCGCCGCCAAGGGCGGCGTGCCGCTGGTGATCTGCCCCAATCCGTTTTACCAGATTTACGAGGGCGCCGCCTACTTGGCTGGCGCGGAGCCATATTTTGCCAATGCAGATCCGGCGCGCAACTTTTCACCCGACTACAAAAACATCCCGGCCAATGTATGGTCCCGCGTGCAGTTGCTGTATATCTGCTCGCCCGGCAACCCTACCGGCGCGGTGCTGACATTGGATGACTGGAAAGAGTTGTTTGAATTGTCGGATCGCTACGGTTTCGTGATTGCCGCCGACGAGTGCTATTCCGAAATCTACTTCAAGGCGGAGGCGCCGCTGGGCAGCCTGCAGGCCGCGCGCACGCTGGGCCGCAACGACTACCCGCGCCTGATTACGCTATCCAGCCTGTCCAAGCGCTCCAATGTGCCCGGCATGCGCTCTGGCTTCGTCGCCGGCGACGCTGAAATCATCAAGAAATTCTTGCTATACCGCACCTACCACGGCAGCGCGATGAGCCCCAGCATACAGTCGGCCTCCATCGCCGCCTGGGACGACGAAGTGCATGTGCAGGAAAATCGTGATAAATATATCAAGAAATTTGCCCAGGTAACGCCAGTACTGCAGGAAGTGCTGGATGTCAGCCTGCCCGACGCCGGTTTTTACCTGTGGGCCAGGGTCGACAAACTGCTGCCGATTTCGGATACAGAATACGCCAAGCGCCTCTACCAAGAATATAATGTGACGGTATTGCCGGGCAGTTATCTGGCGCGCGATGCGCACGGCATCAATCCTGGGCAAAACCGCATCCGCATGGCGCTGGTGGCTGAGGTCGATGAATGCATGGAAGCAGCCCATCGCATTGCGGCTTTTACCCGGAAGCTGGCTTCCGCATAAAGCGCATAACGACAAAATTTATCAAATTCGCAATTAACTCAATCAACGAAGACGTAAAAATGACTCAACAATTACAGCAAATTATCGATCAAGCCTGGGAAGACCGCACCAGTTTTTCGCCAAAGTCCGCCCCTGCCGAGATCCGCGAAGCCGTCGCCCATGTATTGCAGGAACTGGATAAGGGCAGCCTGCGCGTCGCGCAGAAACTGGATGGCGCATGGCAGGTCAATCAGTGGATCAAGAAGGCCGTACTGCTGTCTTTCCGCCTGGAAGACAATATCGCGATGCCGGCCGGCGCCGATATGCAGTTCTACGACAAGGTGCCGACCAAGTTTGCCAACTACACGGCGGACGACTTCGCCAAGGGCGGTTTCCGCGTAGTGCCTCCCGCAGTGGCGCGCCGCGGCAGCTTCATCGGCAAGAATGTGGTGCTGATGCCTTCCTACGTGAATATCGGCGCTTATGTCGATGAAGGCACCATGGTCGACACCTGGGCCACCGTAGGCTCCTGCGCTCAGATCGGCAAGAACGTGCATTTGTCCGGCGGCGTGGGCATAGGCGGCGTGCTGGAGCCGATGCAGGCCAACCCCACCATCATTGAAGACAATTGCTTCATCGGCGCCCGTTCGGAAGTCGTTGAAGGCGTGATCGTGGAAGAGAACTCCGTGATCTCCATGGGCGTGTATATCGGCCAATCCACCAAGATTTACGACAGGGCAACTGGCGAAGTAAGCTACGGCCGCATCCCTGCGGGCTCTGTCGTGGTGTCCGGCAACCTGCCTTCTGCAGACGGAAAATATAGCCTGTACTGCGCGGTGATCGTTAAAAAAGTCGACGCGCAAACCCGCTCCAAAACCAGCATCAACGAGCTGTTGCGCGGCGAGTAATTGCGCCGCCCCGCATTCTGTGCCTGAGGCCGCCATCGGCAAGACCGTTTGCGGCCCGCATGGCGGTCAGGTATCCGACCGGTTTTCTTCATCTTATTTTCTGATCGATAACACGACAACAAGCTAGGAAATGACTATGGCAATGGAACGTTTATTCCAGTTGATGAAGGAAAAACATGCGTCGGATATGTTCTTCGCGATGAATTCGCCCATTCATCTGAAGATCAACGGCAATTTGCTGCCCATCAACCAGCAGAAAATGGACCAGGCCAATATCCTGTCGCTGCTCAATGAAGTGGTGTCGCCGGAGCACATGCAGGTGCTGGAGCGCGAGAGCGAACTCAATATCGGCATAGGCGCGCCCGGCATAGGCCGCTTCCGCCTGTCGGCGTTCAAACAGCGCGGCACTATCTCAGCGGTGCTGCGCTTTGTGCCCGGCAATATACCGGCAATCGACACTTTGCATCTGCCGGCGATATTGCCCGAACTGATCATGGAAAAACGCGGCCTGATCCTGGTGGTCGGCGCCACCGGTTCCGGCAAATCGACCACGATAGCATCGATGCTGGATCACCGGAATGAAGTCAAGACCGGGCATATCCTGACCCTGGAAGATCCGATTGAATACCTGTTCAGGAGCAAGAAATCCATCGTCAACCAGCGTGAAATCGGGACGGATTCGGAAAGCCTGAAAACCGCGTTGAAAAATTCGCTGCGCCAGGCGCCGGACTGCATCCTGATCGGCGAGATCCGCGACCTGGAAACGATGCTGGCGGCGATCGCGTATGCGCAATCCGGCCACCTGGTGCTGGCGACGCTGCACGCCAACAACAGTTACCAGGCATTGAACCGCATCATCAGCTTCTTCCCGATGGAAAGCCGGAATGCGCTGCTGCTGGATTTGTCGTCGTCGATACGCGCGATCATTTCGCAGCGCCTGATACGCTCGCTGGACGGCGGCCGCTGCCCGGCAGTGGAAATCATGCTGAACACCCGCTATGTCGCGGAGCTGATAGAACAGGGCGATATTTTCGCGATCAAGGAAGCGATAGAGAAAAGCCTGTCGCCGGGCTCGCAGACTTTTGAGCGCGCGCTGGTGCAATTGATCAAAGAGGGCTTGATCAGCCAGGAAGAAGGTTTGGCCAATGCCGACTCCGCCAATAACCTGCTGTGGCTGCTGAACAATGAAGCGGTGCAGGCCCCGGCCCAGCCGGAGCCGGAACCGGACAAGAAAGACGAAGCGTCTTTCACCGAATTTACGTTGAATATGTAAGATAGGGCTAACGCAAATATGAGGCGCCGCAGATCCCACAGCGTCGTCCTCGCGACAGCGGGCCCCATTGTCGACTCCGGCAAAAAATGGATTCCCTGCCTGAGATAGTTCCGCGTAAGTCCTATAAAAGAAATTAAAGAGAATATGCAAAGTATCGTTTTATATGGCATCCCCAATTGCGACACCGTCAAAAAGGCGCGCACTTGGCTGCAGCAGCAGAACATTGAGTTCGTCTTCCATGACTTCAAGAAAAACGGCCTGGAGCGCGGCACGGTAGAAAAATGGCTGCAGCACGTCAGCCTGGATGTGCTGATCAACCGCAAAGGCACGACCTGGCGCGCGCTCAGCGATGAACAAAAGGCCTCGGCGGCAGGCTCGGACGCGGCCATCGCCCTGATGCTGGCGTCGCCGTCCATCATCAAGCGGCCGGTGCTGCAACGGGCCGAAGCCGAGGCCGCCGCCATACGGCAAGTCGACGTCGGTTTTTCGGCGCAACAGTACGAACAACTATTCAAATAATATCCATGAGCAAAACATTAGCGCTGACCGAGCAATTAATCGCACTGGATTCAGTCACCCCTGAAGACAAGGGCTGCCAGCAAACCCTGATCTCCTTGCTGGCCCCTTTGGGCTTTCAATGCGAGACCATACAATCGGGCGAGGTTACCAATTTGTGGGCGCGCCGGGGCAACACGCAACCGTTAGTCGTCTTTGCCGGCCATACCGACGTGGTGCCCACCGGCCCCGTTGGGCAATGGCAATCCGCGCCGTTTGTGCCCACCCACCGCGACGGCAAATTGTATGGGCGCGGCGCGGCCGACATGAAGACCTCGATTGCCGCGATGGTGGTGGCGACCGAAGAATTCATCGCAGCGCATCCCGGCCATCAGGGCTCCATCGGCTTTTTGATCACCAGTGACGAAGAAGGTCCGGCCACAGACGGCACGGTAGTGGTTTGCAACAGATTGAAAGAACGCGGCGAGCAACTGGATTACTGCATCGTCGGCGAGCCTACCTCGGTAGATCAACTGGGCGACACGATCAAGAACGGCCGGCGCGGCACCATGTCCGGCAAGCTGACGGTAAAAGGCGTGCAGGGCCATATCGCCTATCCGCAACTGGCAAAGAATCCTATCCACCTGGCGGCACCAGCGCTGACCGAACTGGCGGCAGAAGCCTGGGACCAGGGCAATGACTATTACCTGCCGACGTCCTGGCAGATGTCGAATATCCACGGCGGCACCGGCGCATCCAATGTGATTCCGGGCGAAGTGGTGATCGACTTCAATTTCCGTTTCTCCACCGCCAGCACGGCAGAAGGCCTGCAGCAGCGCGTGCATGCGATCCTGGACAAGCACGGCCTCGAATACGAGCTGAAATGGACCGTCGGCGGCCACCCTTTCCTGACCCCGAAAGGCCAACTCAGCGATGCGCTGGCCGCTGCAATCAAGTCCGAGACAGGCGTGGATACCGAACTGTCAACCACCGGCGGCACGTCGGACGGCCGCTTCATCGCCAAGATATGTCCGCAAGTAGTAGAATTCGGCCCACCGAACGCCAGCATCCATAAGATCGATGAGCACGTGGAAGTGCGCTACATCGATCCCTTGAAGAACATCTATCGCCGCACGCTGGAAAACCTGCTGACCTGATCGGCGAAACACCGGCATGACCATTACGCACAAGAACACCCTGAAATAGTTAAAATGACCAATCCATCCCTGCCCTTCTCCACCCTGCGGGACCTGCTGCGTTATGCAGTAACCCGTTTCAACACCGCCAAGCTGTTTTTCGGCCACGGCAGCGCCGATGCGCTGGATGAGGCCGCCTACTTGCTGCTGCATACCTTGAAACTGCCGCTGGACAAGATCGACCCCTTCCTGGACGCCAGGCTGCTGCCGGAAGAAATTGACGCGATTCTGGCCGTGATAGAGCGCCGCACCGTGGAAAGAGTACCGGCGTCCTACCTGACCAATGAAGCCTGGCTGGGCACCTACCATTTTTATGTCGATGAACGGGTCATCGTACCGCGCTCTTTTATCGCGGAATTGATACCGGAGCGTTTTTCCCCTTGGGTGGCAGATGCCGAGGCCGTCGAAAACATCCTGGAGCTGTGCACAGGCTCCGGTTGCCTGCCTATCATGCTGGCGGACGCCTTCTCCAATGCGCAGGTCGACGCGGTGGATATTTCCACGGATGCGCTGGCAGTTGCGCGCCGCAATGTCGACGACTATCAGCTGCAGGAGCGCATCACGTTGATCCAATCCGACCTGTATGCCAATGTGCCGGACAAGAAGTACGACCTGATCATCACCAATCCGCCTTACGTCAATTCCGGCTCCATGGCCAAATTGCCGCAGGAATACCTGCACGAGCCGCAAATTGCGCTGGCCGGCGGGACTGACGGCATGGACCTGGTGCGCAAGATCGTCGAAGGCGCAGGCAAGCGCCTGACGCCCAACGGGATCTTGATGGTGGAGATAGGCAATGAACGAGCCTTCGCCGAACAAGCCTTCGCCGACCTGGACCTGACCTGGCTCTCGACCAGCGCCGGCGACGACATGGTGTTTTTACTGAACGCCAGCCAGTTGCAATAGGTGTCGCGACAAAACAAATATAACGAACTGTTTTTCCGGTATTTTTTAAAAGCGCGTTTATCGCGCACAAGATGGGCATTTGTCCATATTTCTTAAAGTAATTCAATGATACGTTTTCTTCAAGTCGTTCTGGCCCGTGGCACCAAACCACTCTTTGACAGTGTGGATGTCACGCTCAACCCCGGCGACAAGATAGGCCTGATCGGTTCCAACGGCGCCGGCAAGTCCAGCCTGTTTGCGATGCTGCGCGGCGAACTGCATCCCGACCAGGGCAGCATAGAATTTCCGGCCAAATGGCAGCTGGCGCACGTAGCGCAAGAGACGCCGCCGCTGGAGCGCTCGGCGATCGACTATGCGATCGATGGCGACATCACACTACGCAAGCTGGAAGCGCAGCTGGCCGAGCTGGAAGCGCAGCCGGAGAGCCCGGAGAATGGCCTGGCGATAGGCGAAATCTACGGCGCACTGGCCGACGCCGACGCCTACACGGTGCGTTCGCGCGGCGAGCAGCTGTTGTTGGGCCTGGGCTTCAGCCTGGACCAGATGGAACAGTCGGTCGCCAACTTTTCCGGCGGCTGGCGCATGCGCCTGAACCTGGCGCAGGCGCTGATGTGCAAATCCGACCTGCTGCTGCTGGATGAGCCGACCAACCATCTGGACCTGGATGCGATCATCTGGCTGGAAGACTGGCTGAAACGCTACGAGGGCACGCTGATCATCATCTCGCATGACCGGGACTTCCTGGATGAGGTAGTCAACGTGGTCGTGCATATCGATGAAAGAAAACTGAAGCGCTACTCGGGCAACTATTCCGCGTTCGAACGCCAGCGCATTGCGCAACTGATCCTGGCCCAGGGCACGATAGAAAAGCAAAACCGCAAGCGCGCGCACCTGCAATCCTTCATTGAGCGCTTCAAGGCCAAGGCCAGCAAGGCCAAACAGGCGCAGAGCCGGGTCAAGGCGCTGGCCAAGATGGAAGAACTGGCACCGTTGCGCGCCCAGGCCGAGTTTTCTTTTGAGTTCCGCGAGCCCTTGAGCGCCCCCAATCCCTTGCTGGTGATGGAAGACGTCGATGCCGGCTATCGCATGGAATCGCAGACCGATCACAGTTTTACTGAAAAGAAGATCGTTTCTGACATCAAGTTTTCTTTGCAGACCGGCCAGCGCATAGGCTTGCTGGGCGTCAACGGCGCCGGCAAATCCACGCTGATTAAAACCATCGCCTGCGAAATTGCGCCGCTGGCGGGCGAAATGCACACCGGAAAGGGCCTGTCCATCGGCTACTTTGCACAGCACCAGGTCGAGATGCTGCGCCATGAAGAATCGCCGCTGTGGCATCTGGCGCATATCGCGCCGAATGTACGCGAGCAGGAATTGCGCAACTTCCTGGGCGGCTTCAACTTCCCCGGCAATATGGTGACCAGCCCGATTGCGCCTTTTTCCGGCGGCGAGAAAGCGCGCCTGGCACTGGCAATGATCGTCTGGCAACGTCCTAACCTGCTGCTGCTGGATGAGCCGACCAACCATCTGGACCTGGAAACCCGCGAAGCGCTGACTGAGGCGCTCGCGCAATTCGAAGGCACGCTGGTGGTGGTATCGCATGACAGGCACTTGTTGCGCGCCACCACCGACCAGTTCATCATCGTGGCGGACGGCAAGCTGGAACCGTTTGACGGCGACCTGGACGACTACCGCGACTGGCTGTTCAAGAACAAGCTGGCCAAGGCTGCGCCTGCCCCGGCGCTTCCTGCCAAGGCGAAAGCGGATGTACTGCCGCTGGCGAAACCGGTCGCAGCCGCAGAGAAAATCGACGACAAGGAAAAGCGCCGGCAGCAGGCAGATGAGAGACAACGCTTGTCCGCACAAAAAAAACCGATAGAAACACTGATCAAAAAACTGGAAGACCAGCTGGCCAAATTGAACCTGCGCAAGCAGGACATCGACGGCAAGCTGGCCGACCAGGCAATCTACGACGAAGCAAACAAGGAAAAACTCAAGACCCTGCTGGTGGACCAGGCATACCTGCTGAAAGAGCTGGAGCAGACCGAAGCTGACTGGTTGCAACAACAGGAATACCTGGAACTCATCGCATAAGCCCCCCATGACCTCAGCGACCGATCTACCACTGGCAGGAATCCGCGTTCTCGACCTGACCCGCCTGCTGCCCGGACCGGTCGCCACGATGCACCTGGCCGGTATGGGCGCGGAAGTCATCAAGATCGAGGACAAGGGAATCGGCGACTACGCGCGCAGCATGGGCTATGTGCGCAAATCGGTGTCGCAGTTCTTTGTCGCAGTCAATCGCGGCAAGCAATTTTTACGGCTCGACCTGAAGGAAGCTGCCGACCGCGAGCAATTCCTGCTGATGGTGGAAAACGCCGACGTGGTCGTGGAGAGTTTCCGCCCCGGCGTGATGGACAAGCTGGGCGTGGGCTGGGACGTGCTGAAGCAGCGCAATCCGCGGCTGGTGATGTGCGCGATCTCCGGTTACGGCAAGGATGGCCCATTTGCGCAACTGGCCGGGCACGACATCAACTATATAGGTTATGCCGGCATGCTGGACCAGAACGTCGGCCCGGACGGCGTACCCGCATTGCCCAATCTGCAAATCGGCGACCTGCTAGGCGGCGCGCAAGCCGCGGTACAAGGCATACTGGCGGCAATCATCGGCGCCAAAACCAGCGGACGGGGGCGCTTTGTCGACATCTCGATGACCGATGCCGTCTTTGCGCACAACATCATGCCGCTGGTGGCGGTGAATAATTTCGGCAAGACCGCGCCGCCCGGACGCGACCTGCTGACCGGCGGCGCAGCCTGCTACAACGTCTATCGCACCAGCGACAACCGCTTCATGGCGGTCGGTGCACTCGAACCCAAGTTCTGGGAAGCCTGCTGCGACGTGTTGCAAAAACCGGACTTCAAGGCGAGGCACTGGGCCAGCGGTCAGCGCGTCGGCGGTGACGATGCAATGGCATTGAAGTCGGAGATGGACAGCATCTTTGCCGAACACAGCATGGCGTACTGGACGGAAAGATTCTCCGATGCAGATTGCTGCGTCACGCCGATCTTGCGCACCGAAGAAGCGCTGGAACATCCACTGTTCCAGGCGAGAAAAATGGCCTTGAAGGCCAGGCATGAAACTGAGGGCGAGTACTGGGCTGCAGGTGCTAGTGTCAAATTTTCTGACTAGCTGCGGGTGCTGGTGCGATTTGATTCACCCGCCCAACGATTTCACCAAGCTGTTGCGTCGGCCGGTTGAATCCGCAGCCCAAAGGCGACAGTCGTTATACTTGAAAGCAGACGTTCGTGTCGGTCAAAACCTCGTCAATAGAAAGCTGCTATTCAACTTTGGTAGGTCGTTAACTTTGGCTGTGTTCGCAACAAATATTGATATTCGTCAGGCTGGATTTTCTTGTACCAGCACCCCTTCTTTGCAGGACACGCCAGAACCAT
>DATHMC010000141.1:0-6978 GCA_035487495.1 Undibacterium sp. | reverse complement strand
GAGCAGCAGGCCAGCTCGCTGGAAGAAACTGCCTCGTCGATGGAAGAGCTGACCAGTACCGTCAAGCAGAATGCCGACAATGCACGGCAAGCCAACCAATTGGCGATCGCGGCCTCTGAGGTCGCGATCAAGGGCGGGGATGTGATGGCGCAAGTGGTGGACACTATGGGGTCCATCAACGACTCCGCTAAGAAGATAGTCGACATCATCGGCGTGATCGATGGCATTGCCTTCCAAACCAATATCCTGGCCCTGAATGCAGCAGTAGAGGCGGCCCGTGCCGGCGAACAAGGGCGCGGCTTTGCCGTGGTCGCCGCCGAAGTACGCAATCTGGCGCAGCGTTCGGCTCAGGCCGCCAAGGAGATCAAGGCCTTGATTGGCGATTCCGTCGAAAAAGCCGAGGCTGGAACTAAATTGGTCGACCAGGCAGGGGCGACGATGCACGCCATCGTCGACAGCATCAAGAGCGTGACCGATATCATGGGCGAAATCACCGCGGCCAGCCAGGAACAGACTGCCGGTATTGAGCAAATCAAGCAAGCGATCACCCAGATGGACGATGTGACCCAGCAAAATGCCGCACTAGTGGAAGAGGCCGCCGCTGCTTCGCAATCTCTGCAGGATCAGGCTGGCAGCCTGGCCCAAGTAGTGAGTGTTTTCAGGATGAATGGAACATATGCAGCTAAACCAATTGAGCTCGCACACCGTCAAGCAGAGGGTGCAGGAGTTAGCTATTCAAATCACAAAAAGCGAATAATTGCGAGGTCTTATCCAAGATCTTCCTGGTGACAACGTAAAGCATTATCCAACGCAACATTAGCAGTTCAGGTGGCATTGTGAATACCCAGAATGTTCGACAGATTCACCCCTATAGCACTGACCTGGAAAGATTGGCATCAGTTTGCACGCTCTTGATGCAATTCAGAAGAAGTAGCGGGTGCGATGTCGTCAAAAGGCGCTTCAAACTCTTTACCCTGTTCTTAGGAGTAGGACGTGAAAAACTGCTGACATTGCTGCCGGTCGTAAGCAACGGGTTGATCGCGATGTGCTTCTTCATCGGCACCTCGCAGGCATACGGTAATCAGGTTCTCCGCCTCGGAAGAATTTCAAGCTCTCCAGATCAAATCATTTCTTCCGAGATTTTGGAGCAGGTATACCGGCGCCTTAATATCAAGATCGTATTTGTGGATGAACCAGCAAAACGCTGCCTTTTGTCCGGAAGCTCAGGACAACTGGACGGTCTGGTTGCGAGAACGATTGACGTCGCGGGTGACTACCCGTCTCTGATTCCAATTGCACCGTCAATTAACTTCATCGAACCATCGGTTTTCGCAAAAGATCCCAATATTTCAACCGGCGACGGCAAGTCGACACGAACTTACAAGACCGGCACCGTGAGGGGTCTTGATTACGCTGAGAACGATTCCTTGCGGGCTTATCCGCTCACCATGGCCGACAGTCTTGACTCGTTGTTCAAGATGCTTAACGCGAACCGGTTTGATTTGGGAGTCGCCGACCTGTTCAGCGGCATGATTAGACTTAGAGAATTAGGCCTCGACCATGAAATCCGTGTCGTATTCCCGCCTTTGCAGCGAATCGAGGTTTACCATTTTCTCAATGAACGTCACAAAAAATTGGTGCCTCAAGTTCGACGGATTTTGCGTGAGATGGAAGCATCAGGAGAGCTCTGGTCGTTGCAAGAAAATTTTCGTAGAAAAGCTCTTAACAACACATTTCCTTAGTTGGCGAATCCTTCGAACCCAAAGACGCCAGAGGAGTAGTCACTATCCGCCGCACCGATTGCGGCGCCTCCGAAGCCAGGCGGCAAGAGAGTCTGGCCATTTCGTGATTCATTAATTTCAAGGTAATGATGCAACAACTTGGTTGATTGAATCGGGAAAATCATCAGCCTATTCTAGGGGCGCTCTAGCTCAAATTTCCAGAGTGAGCGTAGATGAGAACGATAACAATCAACCGAGGAGGAAGACAATCGTGAGAATGAAAAAAAATACCCTCGTGGCTTATGGTGCGGCCATGGGGGCGATGCTGGCAGTGACGGGGCCGGCAAGCGCTCAAAGTACCCAATCCACCCAACAGGTGATCGAAACACTCCAGAAGCAGATCCTGCAGCTCCAACAACAACTGCAAAGTCTTAGCGTTGAGGTGAAGGCCAGCACAGATACGGCGAAGAAGGCCGATGCGACGGCCATGCAAGCGCAGGCCGCGGCGAGCAAAGCGGCCGAACCTGCCGCCACCGCCCAGCTAAGCGCTCCTGACAAGGATGCCGTAAAATTGACTGAAACTCCTGGCGGCTACCGACTTATCGACACCGGGACAACGACTCTGGGATTGTACGGTTTGATCGATTTGACTTTTGCAGCGTCGTCGACCGGCGGGCCAAATGCTAATCCCAATAGCGCGACCAACGGCAGGACCGATGGCCACTGGGTTGGCCTCGATGTGTCGTGGATGAACGGCAATCGCTGGGGTTTGACTGGGAGCCATTTGATCGACAAGACCAGCGATACTGAACTTGTCTTCAGGCTGGAAAGTGAGTTTGAGCTCCCTACCGGCAACTTCGATGGCGGCTTTTCATCGCCGATTCTGTTTAATCGCGATGCCTGGATCGGTGTGCAGAGTCCTACTATCGGAAAACTGACTTTTGGACGTCAGGACTCGCCGGGTCGCGACATCAACATGATTTGGGCCAATCCCTTCAGCAGCGCGAAAAACGGCTACGATGAAGGCGGTTGGATGAACAACCAGGTCATGTACCAGCTGATGGAATATTCCGGTTCTCCTACCGGAAACCGATGGGATAGCGCAGCGGTCTGGAAGAAGAAATGGGGGGGTAATTGGGTCTCTTATCTTGGTTATCAGTTCGGCGGACTGCAAAATACGCAACCCAGCAATGGTGGTACAGACGTGGTTGATACCGGGCACTACAAGGGCACCCAACAAATGGTCGGCATAGGCTACAACAGTACCGACGATACTTGGCATGCCAATGCGTCCGTTACCCACGCCAATTACGATGGTTTCGGCAAAATTGTGGAAAGTGTCGGAGGCAACATCCGCCCGGTTCAGTGGCTACGTCTGAACGGCGGATTTATCCATGCCGATATCGAGCAACCGCAGGCAGTTGGAAAACGGATAGACAACGCGTACACACTATCGGCCCAGATTTATCCGGGCGGGAAGTTTGATTATGCACTGGCTTATCATCACATCAAGGCCAAAAATGCCGGCACCTCCGGCGGCAGTACTCTGCAGCCATTTGACCTGACCAACGGCATCACCTCAGCAGCCAGTGGGACTTGGGACACAGTATACGGTGCGGCTTTTTATCGCCTCGACAAGCAGACAGATCTGTATTTGGCTTTCGATTATTCCTACGTCGGCGGTGGATACAATACTAGCTACTTTAACGGCAATCGGAAGATTTCCCAGGTCGGCCTCGGCGCCCGCTACTTTTTCTGATCCATCCTCTCCTTCATCACCATGACTTTGTGGCTCCCAAAAGGAGCCACTTCTTTTAGGCAATTGCGCGACCAGTTGAGAACGTGTTGACATCCACGTAGGAGGTACTGATTTCCCACATGCACGTCGACCGGATCGGCATTCATCGAAATCTCGACAATCACATTCAAATCATCCGGCAAATCGCGGCCAGCTTGAATATTACTCAGACTCATGGTGCTATTTCGTAAAAAACACCAGATCCGGGAGCTGGAAAGATCCGCATTGCAGCGCCTCGCCGCTGGCCACGCCAGCCTTAATCTGCTGCACGGTGCAACAATAGAGTATTTCACGACATTCATTAACATCACAGTAATGAACTACGCATAAGGTTGATTGATGCGGGCCTTTTAAGATTCTATCGTATCTCCATGATGATCGATTTTCCGGAGTAACGATGCAAGCCAGACCTCAACTTAACTCGCAATGGTGCAAACGCCGGGCGGAAAAGAATCGCCGCCTGGATCTGGTCCGCCATTTTGCCAATGGCCCGGTACTGCCTACCGGCGACATCATCGCCGTACTGGAAGCGCTGATTGCACCTGGCGACCGTGTCGTGCTTGAAGGTAACAACCAGAAACAGGCCGATTTTCTGTCCCGTTCACTGGCGCAGGTTAATCCGGCCAAAGTGAACCAGCTGCACCTGATCATGCCAAGCGTCAGTCGACCGGAGCACCTCGACCTGTTTGAACGCGGCATCGCCCGCAAGCTGGATTTTGCTTATGCAGGTGCGCAAAGCCTGCGCATTTCGCAGTTCCTGAAAGACGGCCTATTGGAAGTCGGCGCGATTCACACCTACATCGAACTGTATGCGCGGCTTTATGTCGACCTGACGCCGAACGTGGTGTTGGTGGCCGGTTTCAAGGCGGATCGTCAGGGCAATCTATATACCGGCTCGAGCACCGAAGATACGCCGGCGCTGGTGGAGGCGGCGGCTTTCCGCGACGGCATCGTGATCGCCCAGGTCAACGAGATCGTTGATGATCCGGCTGATCTGCCGCGGGTGGATATTCCCGGATCGTGGATTGACTTTGTGGTGCAAGCCGACAAACCATTTTTCCTTGAACCGCTGTTTACCCGCGATCCCCGGTTGATCAAGCCGGTCCATGTGCTGATGGCAATGATGGCGATCCGCGGCGTGTATGAACGCCATCAGGTGCAGTCGCTCAATCACGGCATCGGCTTCAACACAGCTGCGATTGAACTTATCCTGCCGACCTATGGCGAAAAGCTGGGGCTCAAGGGCAAGATCTGCAAGAACTGGACGCTGAACCCGCATCCGACACTGATCCCGGCGATCGAAACTGGATGGGTCGAAAGCGTTCACTGCTTCGGTGGCGAACTAGGTATGGAGAATTACGTTGCAGCACGCCCCGATGTGTTTTTCACAGGCAAAGACGGCTCCATGCGGTCCAATCGTGCCTTTTGCTAATTGGCGGGTCAGTACGCGGTTGATCTGTTTATCGGTTCCACATTGCAAATGGATGGGCTGGGCAATTCGTCCACGGTGACGCGCGGCCGCCTGACAGGTTTTGGCGGCGCACCCAACATGGGCCACGACCCGCGTGGACGCCGTCACGCTAGTCCGGCCTGGCTTGACCTGATCGAGACCGACGACCCGCTTGCGCGCGGCAAAAAACTGGTGGTACAGATGGTGGAAACATTTCAGGGCGGCGGCCAGCCGACCATCGTCGAAACCTTAGACGCAGTGGATGTCGGGCGCGAAGCCGGTATGCCCATCGCCCCTGTGATGATTTATGGCGATGACGTGACACACGTGCTCACTGAGGAGGGGATTGCTTACCTCTATAAAGCGCGCTCGCTGGAGGAGCGCAAAGCCATGCTGGCTGCTGTCGCTGGCGTAACGCCAATCGGCATGACCCATGATCCGGCAAGCACTGCACACTTGCGGCAAGAGGGTCTCATTGCGCTGCCAGAGGACATGGGCGTCAATCGTAGCGAGGCGACCCGTTCGCTACTGGCAGCCAAGAGCGTTGCGGACCTGGTGAGCTGGTCCGATGGCTTGTATGAACCCCCAGCCAAATTTCGGAGCTGGTGATGGCAGCCGTTCTTGAGCAATGCCAGCCGCTTGCACGCGCCGCCTCGGTCGACCATCTTGCCGTTGCAGTTGTGACAGCGCTGATCGATGAGGCCACGCTGACGCCTAAACCGGGCCTGGTCGACATGCGCGGTCGCGGCGCTCATCGCGACCTGAACTGGGATTTGATGTGTCATTCGGCCTGGGCCTTGCATCCGACTTTCCATGCCATGGCGACCGCCGGACAAAACATGGCCGATCCGCAACAATTACGCGAACAGATCGGCCTCATCGGGCGCCAGGGCGAAGCTGCAATGATGGCCGCTACCGGCGGCATCAACACCCATCGCGGCGCAATCTGGGCGCTCGGTTTGTTGGTCACGGCAGCGGCCCAGGATAGCGGCGCGCTCGCACCGGCATCGGTGGCCGCGCGCGCTGCCGCACTGGCACGCCGTCACGATCGTTTTGCCCCAACCATAACCGGCAACAAGGGCGAGCGCGCTTGCCGGCAATACAGCGTTGGTGGCGCTCGTGCGCAGGCACAAGCCGGATTCCCGCATGTGATCAAGGTTGCGCTGCCTTGCCTGGAACGCTCTCGCGCTCGCGGCGACGATGAAAACGCTGCCCGGCTCAACGCACTGCTGGCGGTGGTCGCCGATCTCGACGACACCTGCGTCCTGTCGCGCGGCGGGCAGGCGGCATTAACCGCAGTGCAATCCGGTGCGCTACGAGTGCTGACCGCTGGCGGCGCCGCCAGCAGTCATGGCAGCACCGCGCTGCAACAATTCGAACAGGAACTGTTGGCACTGCACGTCTCACCGGGCGGCGCGGCGGATTTGCTGGCGGCGGCCCTGTTCCTGGACGGTATCAGGACTTAAATCTAAGAGGGAAACCATGGAAAAGATTTTCTATGAATATCCGGCAGGCGAGCCTGCCAAAGCACGCGTGTTGACCGGTGTGGTCGGCTCGGGCGATCTGGAAGTACTACTGGAACCCCGTGCTGCCGGCGCCACCAGTGTCGCCATCAACACCTCGGTCGATGGCATGGGCCAAGTGTGGGCGGCGCTTTTGACGCGCATTTTTACCGCGTCGCCGCTGCCCGCCGCCAAAATTGAGATCAATGACTTCGGTGCAACGCCCGGAGTGGTGCGCATGCGGATTGAGCAAGCGTTCGAAGAATTGCAGCATGCAAGTGCAAAGTGAGGCAGCCATGAATACCGAACAATTGCTGCAGCGCGACAGCTTTATCGAACTCAATGCGCGTAGCCGGGCCAGTGCCTTGCTCGACGCTGGCTCCATGCGCGAATTGATCGGACCCTTCGACCGCGTGACATCGCCCTGGCTGGCGCTGCAAGGCGTGGTCACACAGTCGGATGACGGCGTGGTAATCGCCAAAGGTACATGCGACGGCCAGCCAGCGG
>DATHMC010000140.1:0-6335 GCA_035487495.1 Undibacterium sp. | reverse complement strand
GCTTGCGGGCCACCCACATGACTTTAGCGCCCGGATCCATCAGTGTGGTCGCCACCGTGCAGGAAACGCTATTGAAGCTTGCCTTTGAAGGCCAGCTCAGCACGCCTTCCGGTTTGCCGAACTCATCGGCGAGGGCCGCCTTGACCACGTCCCAGCCTATCTTGCCGTCTGCCGCCAGCAGGGTTTGGGTCACACGGCGCTGGCGGTAGATTGAATCGGGCGTGACGGCCAAACCCTTATCAACCAGTTTCGCACGCGCTGGCTGGCTCATCCAGTGGTTGGCGTGCACCAGGATATTGTTCTCAGGCGAGATCCAGAACACTTCATCCGGCGCGCACTCAAGATCGACAGCCTCGCCGTCGGCGTGCGCCAGCATCAGGTTGTTGGAACAATAGCGCCGCGTTTCAAGCACCGTGCGCATGGCGCCCGTCATTGTCTCGTGCTCCAGCATTTTCCTGCGGATCAAGCCCAGCGGCACGTCAGCCTCACCTTTATAGTCGCGGTCACTGGTCAGGAAATTGCCGGACAGCGACAGTCCAGCCTCATTGAAGCCGTGGCGCCCCAACGTGCCGGCTTCAGTGAACATCAGCATGTCCGGCCCAGCTCCGTTCTTCTTGACCTTGAGCACGATGCCGGTATCGACGCACGCGTCGCGCCAGTCCCAGTTGTGAGCATGGATCAGCCGGCCAGTCTCCGACGCTGCCGGCAGCACGATCAGGCCGGTGCAGCCGTCGTCGAGCGCCTCGCGCGCCGCGCCCAGTGACGCGTGACCATACATCATTTCAGTACGGCAGTTAATCAGGATGATTTCTTCGATCGTGACGCCGGCGCCGTCGGCAATACCCTTCATCTCGTCGAAATATGATTCGTCAAACGCGCAGATCTTGGGCACGACCTGCCTGGCCAGCATATCCGTCACCTCGATGCTGACACCACGCCGCGCCAACTGATCCCGGTACAAAGCAACGCTGCCCTTGACGCGCTCCGGTACTGCACGCCCATGCTGTACTCCCCGCTCATAAGCAGAACCTGACACTTCCACCAGGGGAAAACCTGCGTCGATCGACATGTTTTAGACTCCTTAGTTGTTGATGCCCTCATTTTGTATTAAATCTCTATTAAATGCAATAAATATGTTTTCTATTTTTCTTCCGTACAAAAATTTGGCATAATGCGAGTAAAACAACTAGCCTGCCCCTCCCTTACTGAAAGCCGCCCTAGCAATGAGATCAACATCCCAAGTCGCCGCCCCCAGCGCACTCCAGCGCGAGCTGGCTGAACGCATCAGCAAGGAAATTCGCGATGGTTCGCTGACGCTCGGCGCGCACCTGACTGAGGAATCGTTCGGCCTGCGCTACGGGGTTTCACGCACGCCGGTGCGCGCCGCCCTCAAGCTACTGGCCGAACGCGGCATGATCGAATACCGAGCCAACGCCGGCTATTTTGTGGCCAAGGGCGGGACCGAGATTGCAATCGACGACCTCAACGACGGGGCGGTAACGGTGGACGAACTGTACAAGACGATCGTGGTCGACCGCATCCGGGAGGCGCTGCCGGACTCCATTACCGAGAAGGAACTGCTGTCGCGCTACCCGTCACCGCGTAGCCTAATGACTAAGACATTAATGCGAATGGCCTCGGAAGGCTTGATCGTCAAGCGTAGCGGCCATGGCTGGCAATTCCTGCCTTCGCTAGGAACCTCGCAGGCCAGGGCCGATAGCTATCGTTTCCGCATGCTGCTGGAATGCGGCAGTTTCCTCGAGCCGACCTACAAGGTAGACCACACCCAACTGCAACGGGTAAAGGCAGCGCACCAGCGCATGCTGGATGCCCTTGATGTGGTGCCTACCTCGGGCGAATTTTTCGCCCTCAATGCTGAATTTCACGAAATGATCGCGCGCTTCTCAGGCAACCGCTACATCCTGCAAGCAATGCAACAACAAAATAACCTGCGCCGGCTCGATGAAACAGCTGCCTTCTATCGCACTGTGCGGGTGCAGGGTTCATGCACCGAACACCTGGAAATCATCAACGCAATTGAGCAGGACGACCGCGAACTGGCATCTGCCCTGATGCGCCACCACTTGAAAATCGCTACGCCCAAACCAAGCAAGAGCTCGTAATGCCTGCAGTGTTGAATCAATGTATTCAACACTAATTTCGTACAATTTTTTACACCATTGGATCGGAAGATATACTGACCCACTATCCGGTCTCAATGGCCGGCGATGACAGGCTTGAGCAACAACCAGAAAATCTCGTAACCCGTAGACCGCACATGCGGCAAGCCTGCGTTGTAGTCACCGCAGTCGCTGCTGCCATGGCATGAGAAAACTGCGGTCGAATCGATGTGGATCAGGCTGCCGTCACTGGTCAACCGGCTCTACCGGAAGAAAGCTTGCGTCCGAAAATCAAGAACTCTGCCAGCAAGGCCGCGATGAGCCCACATTTGACAAGCAACTACGTGGCCTTGCTTACCGCCCGACGGCGTCCTTTTCCACCGCACAGCCTTCTCAATGCAGGAATCGATATTCCCGAACCCGGATGAGCCATGCATGCAGCATGTGGCATGCAGGCAAAGCACGTGGTCACGACGATACCGGTAAACAAAAAGCTGAATCATCGAACCAAGCCGAGCAACCGCCTGGTGCCTGGCCTCAACCGAGTGCAGAAGCCTGCCCAGTCCGATTGAGACCGCATGATCGACACTCATCGCCATCAACGCGCAAGAAGACCGGTACCCCATAGCAATACGAAGGACTGCGCACACGATGAGCGTAAGGGTCCGCTCGCCCGACCATTTGGCCCGGCAAAAAGCCGACGAAAACGGTGTTCGCTGAGCCAGCGATGCTGCATCAGCACACCCTGACGCCTGCGAGAGCGGCCAGCGCAGTGCATTAAGTGATGCCACCTCAACACAATTCTGACATTGTACTTTTCAATATAAAAGCGCAATAAAAATTACCCAATAAAGTTCCCCAGATACCGCAATATTACGGGGCACCAATGCCATTTCATAGGGAAAGTCACACGTAGATTAGCACTAAAAAGAGGAATTTGAGTAAAACGCAACGGTCAAAATCAAAAATATATAAATTGTATTTGACAAAGAAAAAATACATACATATTCTTGGCCATGCAAATACGGCAAGGCTGCAATTACCAAGAACCGGACTCAAGCAGGCATGAGAAAAGACCGGCCAATATTCAAATCAACGCATCAATCATCAACGCATCAATCACCATCACGGGGAATTGGAACATGAGCATGCATTTCAAACGTAATACCCTTTCATTGAGCGTCGCCCTGGCTTGCCTCGCACTCAGTGCGCACGCCGCAGCACAGGAGGATGCAGCCGGGTCGCCCCCTGCTGCTGTTACCGACAAGCAAGGACTCCAGACTGTGACGGTCAACGGTGACCGCAGTACAGGCTTCAAGACCAAATACGTACAAGTTGGTGCCTTTCGCGACCAGGAATTGCTCGACGTACCGCTCACGGTCAACGTCATTCCGCGCGCCCTACTCGAGTCGCAGGACGCCCTGAGCATGTATGATGCGTTGAAAAATGCGGCCGGCGTCTCGCGCGCCCAGACCAGCGGTTCTGTCATCGACACCCTATCGATCCGCGGCATCTCAGTGGATGCGCGCACCAACTATCGCCTGAACGGCACGCTCCCGCTGAACAACCTGATTGAAATGCCGCTCGAGGATAAGGAACGCGTCGAAGCGCTGAAAGGCTCCTCGGCGCTCTACTATGGCTTCAGCGCACCGTCCGGCATTATCAACCTGGTCACCAAGCGCGCCAAGGACGAGCCCAACGCCAGCGTGTCAACGAGCGCCAATGCCTACGGCGAGCTGATCGGTGCCGTGGATGTTGGCCGCAAGTTCGGCGACCAAAAGCAATTCGGACTCCGCGTCAACGCTGCCGACGGCAGGTTGCGCAGCGCGATGGACGGTTTTTCCGGCAGCCGCAGCTTCGGCAGTGCAGCGCTGGACTGGCGCGCGACGGAGGATCTCAATTTCTTCCTCGATGTCGAATCAATCCGCAAGAATGCGGTCGAGGATGGCGGTATCGGCTTGCTGCCGGCCGTCAACAACGTGATCACTCTGCCGAAAATCCCCAACAGCCACCGCCTGCTCTCAGGCACCTGGGCTAATTACAGCGGCTCGGCGCAGAACGTCCTGCTGAAAACGCTATATACGATTTCCGATAACTGGACCGCGTCGCTGGAAGTTGGACGCGCCGAAACCGACCGCGATACCCGCGACTTCGGCTCGATGCAGAACTACAACGTCGTGACCGGCGAAGGCACGCTGCGCACCGCGGTGACACGCGGCCAGGTCTATGTGAACAAGAATGTGCGCGCCGAATTGACTGGGCGCCTCATCACCGGCTTCCTCGACCAGGAGCTGACCTTTGGCGTGTCGGAAAACAAGCGCTTCGCCAACACCCCTAGTTCCCAGCAATACAATCTTTCGCAAAATATCTACAACCCGCGGATATTACCCGAGCCTTTGCTGACGACGACTCTGACTTACAGTCCACAAAATATCGACGACAAGGGCGTGTATGTGTTCGACCGGATCCGCCTGACCGACAAGCTACAATTGCTGGCCGGAGCCCGCTCTAGCGACTATACGAACATCTCGCCGACGTCGAACTACGCAGTCAAAAAGGTATCGCCATCGGCCGGATTGATTTACCGCATCCGTCCTGACACCAGTTTGTATGCAACCTATATCCAGGGCATTGAAGAAACCGGCACCGCCTCGCCGAATACCGCCAACGCGTTGCAAACGCTGCCGCCGGCAGTCAGCAAACAAAACGAGTTGGGCATCCGCACCGAATACTTCAAGGATGTCAGCCTGTCTGCCGCGCTATTCACGATCAACCGCGCATCCGCTTACGTGAATGCGGCCAACTACTTCGTGCTCGACGGCCGAGCCGAATACAAGGGACTTGAGCTGTCCGCCAACGGCTCATTGACGAAAGAGTTGGCGATATACATGTCCGGCCTGTTTCTCAATGCGACCCAGCAAAATGCGGCCAATCAGGCTCTGATCGGCAAGACGCCTGAAAACACCGCCAAACAAAGCGGCAGCATCTTCCTCGAATACAGCCCCGATGCGCTGCCCGGATTCAGCTTCAATGGCGGTACGTATTACACCAGCAAACGGGCAGTAAACAATCTTAACCAGGCCTACATTCCGGGCGGTAGCATCCTGACCGCAGGCGTGCGCTACCGGACCAAGGTTGCCGGCCATCCGTTCAGCATTCAGCTCAATGTCGACAACCTCTCGAATAAGGTGTATTGGTCTGCCGCAGGCAACAGCCTGCTTGCCGCCGGAGCACCGCGACTGGTGAAGCTGAGCGCGAAAATCGATTTATAGGGATGTCCTCGCTGATCACCTGCAATGGGGTATCGAACAGCGGGGCGATCTTTCCGCACATTTACCCCTCCTGGAAGCCTGGCGTTTCAGGAAAAGGCCGTGACCGTCTTTCAATCGTTGATGAATTGCTCGTTACCGATCATGCCTATCTTGGTCACGCCCAGACGCTGGGCCGATGCCATCACTGCCGCCACCGACTTGTACGCCACCAGCTTGTTGGGTTTCAGGTGCACTTCCGGCTGGTCCGACTGCGCCGCCACTTCGCGCAGCTTGCTTTCCAGCTCGTCGCGGCCAGCCACGGCAAAGCCGTTCCACAGCACCGTGCCGTCAAAATCCACGTCGATCGTGATCACCACCGGTTCCTGCAGCGGCTTGGCCGGGCTGCTGGTCGGCATGTTCAGGTTGACTGCGTGGTTCTGGATAGGGATAGTGATGATCAGCATAATGATCAGCACCAGCATGACGTCGATCAGCGGCGTCATGTTCATTTCTATCATCACATCGGGTTCGGCTGAACTGCTACCTGAGCGTACATTCATTCCCATGTGGGTTCCTTTCTTCCGTTAATTATAGCCATGGCTTTTCTGCTTGGTTCCTCTCCCCTTGCAGGGAGAGGAGCTGGGCTGATGAGTGGACTGGAACAGCCGATATGGTAGCGAAGGGTGTGCCCATAAAATGCGTGACAAGGCGCAAAGCGCAGCGATAGCAGGCTATCGCTAGCATTTGCAACACAGTCAGGCGTTTTATGGGCGCGGCAGGCGCTTTCAAATCGGCTGTTACAGTCCACTAACCTCCGCGTGGGGGCGGTTCGGTCACAAACGCGACCTTGGCTATGCCTGCTCTTTGCGCCGTCAGGATCACCTTGCCGACATACTTATACTGGGCGTTCTGGTCGCCGCGTATATGCAGTTCCGGCTGTGGCACCATCACAGCGATTTTCTTG
>DATHMC010000139.1:0-12323 GCA_035487495.1 Undibacterium sp. | reverse complement strand
CGCGGATGTGGGCATCAAAAGGCCTAATCCAGACCGGCAAGGCAGCTTCGATGAGCTTACGCTAGTCTTGCCCTTGGGACAGCTTTCCAGCAAGGATCTGGAGGCGGACTTTCTGGCGAAGCTGGGGATCTCGGTCGCCTTACCGAAGGCAACGTTGACGGATGTGCTGGCAGGCGGCGCCGGCATGAAGGCCGGGCTGAAAGCCGGCGATGTCATCCTGGAAGTGGATGGCAAGAATCTGGCGAATGCGCAGGAATTTACTGAAATTGTGCGCGCTTCACCGGGACGCACGCTTGGCTTGCTGGTAAAACGCGGTGCGGATGAGCTGGATATCGACGTCGTCGCCGAGCCCTATGAAACGAATGGCGTAAAGATGGGGCGTTTGCAGGTGCAGATGGCCGGCCCTGAGATGCAACTTATCCAGACGCCATTATTGCAATCGCTGGGCAGGGGAACCCAAAAAACTTGGGATACCAGCATTATGACGTTTAAAATGCTGGGAAAAATGGTGACCGGCGAGGTGTCTTGGAAGAATATTACCGGTCCGATTACCATTGCGGACTATGCCGGGCAGACCTCCAGAACCGGTGCAATCAGCTATATCAGTTTCATTGCATTAATCAGTATCAGTCTCGGTGTAATGAATTTGCTACCTATTCCAGTGTTGGATGGGGGGCATTTGTTGTATTATTCGCTGGAAGTTTTGACGGGGAAACCCGTGTCCGAGCGTTTTGGCGAAATTGCGCAGCGTGCCGGGGTGGCATTATTGATGACCCTGATGGCGCTTGCTTTTTTTAATGACATAGTTCGACTGATGTCATAATGCCCAGCCGGGCAGGCTGGGTAAGTAAAATTTCCCGATAGAAATATAAAGCTTGCTGGCGGTGAAATTTGGTGATGCGTTCAAACCAAAACGCATGGGGGCGGCATGCTGCGTAAATGAAGGGAATCCTTCTGGCGGATGCGCAATGCGCCCGGCGTGCTTTTTGGTTTGAACTCGGAGGGGGTGAGAAGAAAACACCGCGTGACTGAGCGTCTTCGGCACGCTGAGTGCCAGGATGATACGCTGCGGCATTAATCAGTTCGGCGCCTGTCGCGGCAAGGTTTTAGCTTCACTCCCATAAGCAATTTGATTGTCAACAGGCCTTAAGATTAAATAACAACCAATGAAATTACATATCGAGAACTTCGAGCACTTTACTTTGCCTAAATTACGCCGACATGTGTTGGCATTGGCTGCATTCGCTGTATGTTCTGGTAGCGCAATGGCGATTGAACCATTCGTAGTAAAAGATATACGCGTTGAAGGTATCCAGCGTACCGAAGCGGGAACGGTGTTCAGCTATCTTCCGGTGCGTGTTGGCGAAACTTTTGACGATGCGAAAAGCACTACAGCGATCAAGTCCCTGTATGCGACGGGTTTCTTCAAGGACGTGCAGATCGAAGTGCAGGATGGAGTTCTGATCGTCTTGCTGGAAGAGCGTCCGTCTATCGCTAGCGTGAATTTTACCGGCACCAAGGAATTTGAAAAAGATAACCTGATCAAGGCGCTGAAAGACATCGGCGTGGGTGAATCGCGAATTTTCGACAAGGCGACGGTGGATCGCGCCGAGCAGGAATTGAAGCGCCAGTATTTGTCGCGCGGCCTGTACGGGGTGCAGATCACCACGACCGTCACGCCTATCGAGCGCAATCGCGTCAACGTGACGTTCGCGGTGGACGAGGGCGAAGTAGCCCGTATTGCGCAGATCAATATCATCGGCAACAAGGCTTTTTCCGACAGCGAATTGCGCGAGATGCTAAGCCTGACTACGCCGGGCTGGTTTACCTGGTACACCAAGGCCGACCAGTATTCCAAGCAAAAGCTGTCTGGCGATATCGAGACGCTGAAATCTTTCTACCAAAACCGCGGCTACCTGGAAATGCAGGTGGAATCGACCCAGATATCCATTACGCCGGATAAAAAGGATATCTACATCACGGTCAATATCATCGAAGGCGACAAATATACTGTGTCAGGCGTCAAGCTCGAAGGCGAGGTCTTTGGCCGCGAGCAGGAATTGTCATCGCTGTTATTGCTGAAAAAGGGCGACACTTACAATGCAGCGAGATTGACGGAAAGTACGAAGAGGATATCCGAGCGCCTGGGCAATTTCGGTTATGCGTTTGCCAACGTGAATGCGAACCCGATACTGGACAAGGAAAAGAAGGAAGTCGCGTTTACCATTTTTGTGGATCCGGGCAAGCGCGTGTATGTGCGTAAAATCAATCTTGCCGGCAATACCAGGACCCGGGATGAGGTAATTCGACGCGAGTTCCGTCAATTTGAAAGCTCCTGGTATGATGGCGAAAAAATCAAGCTGTCCAGGGACAGGGTGGATAGGCTGGGTTATTTCAAGGAAGTTACCGTAGAAACGCCCGAAGTTGCCACCAGTACAGATCAGGTTGATGTGAACTTGACGGTAACTGAAAGGCCTACCGGCAATATCCAGCTTGGTGCGGGTTACTCGCAGACGGAAAGATTGACCCTGTCTGGCTCCATCCAGCAGGCGAATGCTTTCGGCAGCGGTGATACCATAGGCTTGGAAGTCAATACCAGTTCCTTGTATCGGACCATTGCGCTGTCGCACACCAATCCGTATTTTACGGATGATGGCGTCAGCAAGAGCACGGAATTGTATGTGCGCACAACCCGGCCGCTTATCGGTAGCACGGGTGACTACCGGATTCAGACGACCGGCGCCAAACTGAGTTTTGGCGTGCCGTTCTCAGAAGTGGATACGGTCTTTTTTGGCCTCGGTTTTGAGCGGACCAATGTTCAGACCTTTTTCGGCAGCCCGTTCCGCTACCTGAAGTATGTCGCCGACTACGGCAGTGCAGATAAAGATCCGACTGCTCTGGACTATGGTGTTGGCAATGCAGTCACCAATTCCGTCCCATTGACCGCCGCATGGCAGAGGGATAGCCGGGATAGTGCGCTGGTGCCGACTATCGGACGCTATCAGCGTGCCAACTTTGAGGTGTCGGCGCTGGGCAGCTTCAAGTATTATCGCGCAAGCTACCAGGCGCAATTGTTCCAGCCGGTGTATCGTTCCCTGACGCTGGCCTTGAACGGCGAATTTGACTACGGACATGGCTTGGGCGGCAATCCTTATCCTTTGTTCAAAAACTATTATGCAGGTGGTATCGGTTCGGTGCGCGGTTACGAATCTTCCACTTTGGGCACCAAGGATCCGCAGGGCGACTCGCTGGGCGGTGCATCGAGGGTGTTTGGTAATATAGAGTTACAATCGCCTTTCCCGGGGTCCGGTAACGACAAGAGTTTGCGTCTGTTCACGTTCTTCGACTTCGGCAATGTATTTGATGAAGGCCAGAAGATGCGGGTACAGGATCTAAGGGCGGCTGTCGGCGTCGGCCTGAGCTGGATTTCTCCGGTCGGTCCGCTGAAGCTCAGTTTTGGCAAGCCGATCAATGCCAAGCCGGGAGACAAGAAGCAAGCCTTCCAGTTTAATCTGGGTGGCGGCTTCTAAAGATACAATGGTGGTGTAATTTATTTTAAGCAATGCGGAGAAATATTTTGAAGCAATTTACTACCTCAACCAATTTGTTCCGGAGCCTGATCGTGTGCCTGGTGTATTTGGGCATATTGGGTCAGGCGCATGCGCAGGATGTAAAAATCGGCTATATCGATGCGCAGCGTTTGTTGCAGTCGGCTCCGGCAAAAGCCGCCGAGGAAAAAATGGCCCAGGAATTTTCCAAGCGCAACAAGGAATTGCAGGACATGGCCGTCAAAATCAAGACAATGGCTGAAAAATATGACAAGGATGCTCCCGTCATGTCCGAGACAGACCGTATCAAGAAGCAACGGGAATTGACCGATCTGGACCAGGACTTCAAGCGCAAGCAGCGTATCTTCAATGAAGACGTGAACCAGCGCCGCAGCGAGGAGTTGGCCAGTTTCTCCGATCGCATCAAGAAAGTGGTCAAGCAAATCGCGGAAACTGAAAAATACGATATTGTTTTGCAGGAAGAACCGATTTATTACAATCCTCGCGTAGATCTTACCGAGAAAGTGCTTAAAGCCATCTCCAAGTAAATAACATGACCACCGTAAGCATTCGGCTGGGAGAATTGGTCGATCGCTTCGGTGGTCAATTAATTGGCAGCCCCGATATCCAGGTAGCCGGCATCGCTCCTTTGAGCGATGCGGATGAGCGTTACCTGACATTTTTATCCAATTCCAAATTTCGCTCCCAGGCCGAGTCCACGCGCGCCGCCGCGCTGATCCTGGCGGCGAAGGATCTGGAGCATGTTGGCCCGGTTTATACCGGGGCTCGCATCGTCGCCGATAATCCCTACGCCTATTTCGCCCATGTGGCGCAGCATTTTGCCGCCTTGCAAGCGATACCGGCCGAGCAAGGCGTGCATCCTACCGCCTTTGTCAGCCCGCACGCGATAGTGGCCGCCAGCGCCAGCATAGGTCCGCACGCGACGATAGAGGCCGAGGCGATAGTCGGCGAGGGCGCCGTCATAGGCGCCGGCGTCTTCCTGGGACGCGGTGTCAGCGTCGGCGACGGCAGCCACCTGTTTGCCAATGTTACCGTCTACGATTATTGTGTCATCGGCCGGCGTTGCACTATCCAGTCCGGCGCGGTGATCGGCGCCGAAGGCTTTGGTTACGCGAATGAACGCGGCAAGTGGATCAAGATTCCCCAGACCGGCCGCGTGCTGATCGGCGATGACGTCGAGATCGGCGCCAATACCTCGATAGACCGTGGCGCTCTCGCAGATACCGTTATTGAAGAGGGTGTCATACTGGATAATCAAATCCAGATCGGGCACAACTGCCATATAGGCGCATATACGGCGATGGCGGGATGCGTCGGCGTGGCCGGCAGCACGAAGATCGGCAAGCATTGCACCTTCGGCGGTGCGGCGATGGTGTTGGGGCACCTGACCATAGTCGACAACGTTCATATTTCAGCCGGGAGCATGGTCTCCCGCACCATACTGGAAGCAGGCCAGTACACCGGGTTCTATCCTTTGGCAAAAAATGCAGACTGGGAGAAATCTGCCGCCATCGTCCGCAATTTGACGACGATGCGAGAAAAAATCCGCCAATTGGAAAAAACAATCAAATCGCTCACAGAAAAGTAATAATGAATACCTTAGACATCAATCAGATCAAGCAGTATCTTCCTCACCGCTACCCCATGCTGCTGGTAGACCGCGTCATCAATTGGGAGAGCGGTAAATCCATTACTGCAATCAAGAACGTCACCGCGAACGAAGAATTTTTCAACGGACACTTCCCCAATAAACCCGTCATGCCCGGCGTCCTGATGATAGAGGCGCTGGCGCAGACCGCCGCGATCCTGTCCTTCCTGACCATGGACCAAAAACCGGATGCAAGTACCCTGGTGTACTTCCTCGGTATAGACGGCGCGCGTTTCAAGCGCCCAGTGGAACCAGGCGACCAGTTGAAGATGGAAGTGGAAATCGTGCGCGTGGCGCGCGGTATCTGGAAATACAAGGCCAAGGGTACGGTGGATGGACAACTGGCGGTAGAGGGCGAGTTGATGTGCACCATGCGCACTGCCAATGATGTTCCTATGGGCTTGCCTGCAGGCGTCACTGTCGGAGAGTAAGCATGGCCATTCATCCAAGTGCAGTGATCGATCCCAAAGCCAACCTCGATAGTTCGGTAGAGGTCGGCGCTTATTCCGTCATCGGTCCCAACGTCAATATCGGCGCCGGCAGCAAGATAGGCCCGCATGTCGTGATTGATGGGCACACTACGATAGGCCGTGACAATACGCTGTTCCAGTTTTCGTCGATAGGCGCTGCTCCGCAAGACAAGAAATATGCGGGTGAACCCACGCGCCTGGAAATCGGCGACCGCAACGTGATCCGCGAATTTTGCACCTTTAATCTCGGCACGGCCCAGGATGTAGGCGTGACCAAGGTAGGAAACGACAACTGGATCATGGCCTATGTGCATTTGGCGCATGACTGCCAGATCGGCAATAACACGATATTTGCCAATAATGCGCAGCTGGCGGGCCACGTCCACATCGGCGACTGGGTGATATTGGGCGGCTTCACCAATATTCATCAATTCTGCCGTGTCGGTTCGCATGCGATGACAGGCATGGGCACGACCTTGACCCAGGACGTTCCGCCTTTCGTCATGCTGTCCGGTAACCCGGCCGAAGCCCACGGCATCAATGCCGAAGGTTTGAAGCGTCGCAGTTTCAGCCGCGAGCAGATCGCTGCGATCCGCCAGGCATATAAGCTGATCTACAAATCCGGCCTGACGCTGGAAGAGGCCAAGGCTGCACTGGATGCCGAGCTGGCGACAATGGCCGCCAGCGAGGCCGGGCATGTGCAGGCAATGCGCGGCTTCCTGGATACGACGACTCGCGGCATAGTTCGATAAGCCGCCAAGTGAGTAATCGACCCATCATTTCCATGGTTGCCGGAGAGACTTCCGGCGACATGCTGGCAGGCCGCCTCTTATCGGGCCTGCGGCCGCAACTTCCAGATTCCCTGATGCACGGCATCGGCGGCCCCAGGATGGCCGAGCACGGCTTCGTCAATGACTGGCCGATGGACAAGCTGTCAGTCATGGGTTTGTTTGAGGTGTTGGCGCATTACCGCGAAATTGCCGGCATTCGCAAGCAGTTGCGGCAACGCCTGCTGCTTGAGAAGCCGGATGTATTCATCGGTGTGGATGCGCCGGATTTCAACCTGGATCTCGAGATGCAGCTGAAGCAGGCCGGCATTCCTACCATGCACTACATCAGTCCTTCGATCTGGGCCTGGCGGGGCGGGCGCATCAAGAAAATTGCCGAGGCGGTCTCGCACATGCTGGTCGTTTTCCCGTTTGAAGAGCAGATTTATCGCGATGCCGGCATTCCCGTGACCTATGTGGGCCATCCTCTGGCCCAGGTCATCCCGCTGGAGCCGGATGTGGCGGCGGCGCGGGCGGAGTTGGGGCTGCCGCAGGATGCGACGATAGTGACCATCCTGCCCGGCAGCCGCATGTCGGAGCTGAAACATAATACCGGGGCCTTTATCGCTGCGGCCAAGCTGTTGTGCAAGCGCGATCCTAAGATGCATATAGTGGTGCCGATGGCCGGCGCCAAACAGCGCAGCTATTACATCAAGCTGGTGGTGGAAGCCGGCCTGGAAGAAGTGCCGGTGCTACTGATCGATGGCCGGTCCCACACGGCGATCGCCGCCGCCGACGCGGTGCTGGTCGCTTCGGGCACCGCTTCGCTGGAAGTGGCGCTGTTCAAGAAGCCAATGGTGATCGCCTACAAGATGATGGAAGCGTCCTGGCAGATATTGCGCCATCTGGGCTATCAGCCGTGGATAGGTTTACCGAACATTATTGCACGCGACTTCCTGGTGCCGGAGTTCCTGCAGCGCGCGGCATCCCCGCAAGCGCTGGCGGATGCGTTGTGGAAGCAACTGAACGATGCGCCGCAGCGGGATGCGCTGAAGCAACGCTTTACCGACATGCATCACAGCCTGCTGCTGGACACAGCCAACGTGTCCGCGAAGGCCGTATTAGAATTGATGGCAAGCCGCAGGGCATGAACTTTGCCCGCAACCCGTTTTACTCCTGGTTCATCGCATGTATATAGATTCTCATTGCCATATCAACTTCCCTGAACTGGCCTCCCGCTTGCCTGAAATCCTGGCAAAAATGGAGGAAAACGGGGTTACGCACGCCTTGTGCGTGTCGGTGGACTTGCCCGATTTTCCGCAAGTGCTGGAGCTGGCTGAAAAATACCCGAATATTTATGCCTCGGTGGGCGTGCATCCTGACTATCCCGATACCGAAGAGCCCAGTGCCGAGCAATTGGTGCAATTGTCGCAGCACCCCAAAATTGTCGCGATAGGCGAGACCGGCCTGGACTATTTTCGCCTGCAGGGCGACCTGGAATGGCAGCGCGAGCGGTTTCGCCAGCATATCCGTGCATCCAGGATCACCGGCAAGCCGCTGATCATACACACCCGTTCGGCGTCCGCAGACACCATCAGGATCATGCAGGAGGAAGGCGCGGGCACGGACCAGGGCGGCGCCGCCGGCGTAATGCACTGCTTTACCGAGTCGCTGGAGGTGGCGCAAGCAGCGATAGAAATGGGATTTTATATTTCCTTCTCCGGCATCGTCACGTTTAAAAGTGCAAAAGACCTGCAGGCGGTAGCACGGGCGCTGCCTATGGATCGCATCCTGATAGAGACTGATTCGCCCTACCTGGCGCCGGTGCCGCATCGCGGTAAAATGAACGAGCCGGGCTTCGTCAGGCACGTTGCGGAATATCTGGCCGACTTGAAGCAGGTGCCGTTAAAACAGGTGCAGCAAATCACGACAGAAAATTTCTTCAAGCTGTTCAAGATCGCGCAATGACAGGCGAATGAAAATACGCATGCATCAAAACTACCGCTCATCCATCCGGACGCTTGCCTACCGTATCAGGATCACGCTTGCCGTCGTCGTTGCGCTCTTGAGTTGCAGCATGATGCACAGCGCCTTCGCCGGCGCGTATGACGATTTTCTGGTGGCGCTCAAGTTTGACGATATTAGTGTCATGCGCTCCCTGCTCAAGCGCGGCATGGACCCCAACACAATAGAGAATGTGCGCGGCGAGACCGGCATGATGATCGCGTTGCGCGAGAATTCGATGAAGGTGTTCGACGCCTTGCTGGCGGCGCCGGGCATCAATATCGAAGCCAAGTCGAAGAATGGCGATACGGCGCTGATGCTGGCCAGTTTTATGGGGAACCTCGATGCAGTCAATAAGCTGATCGCGGCGGATGCCGAAATCAACCGCCCGGGCTGGACCGCATTGCACTATGCGGCGGCCAAAGGCGATCCCGCGATCATTGCGGTGCTGCTGGAAAATTATGCCTATATCGATGCAGCCTCTCCCAACCATACTACGCCCTTGATGATGGCGGTGCGCTCGGGAAAAACACCGGCGGTGAAATTGCTGCTGGATGAGGGTGCCGACATAACACTGAAAAATGACGTGGGTATGACAGCGCTCGATTTTGCAGTGGATTTGGAGCTGAAAGAGATTTCCGGGATGCTGCGTTCGGCGTTAAAACAACACGGCAAATAGCGCAGCCGCCGCCGATTTTTGGCAATATTGCGGCCTCGGGAAAATACCGTATCAAATGATATTGCCAGCCTTTTGCCATCGTGCTACAGTTCGCGCTTCGCTTTAATGGAGCACATTCTGTGGATAGTTATAGTAGTCGATCTTGTATCGACCACATAATGGCAGAGTAGGCGCGCATCCTGCCGCTCATCTGCCAACATGGCGGGTAGCGGTGTCAATCAGCTCATCGCAGCTGCATTTTTACTTACCCAATTTATTTTCTGCGTGTCGCCACGCAAAACTCTCGCACTTGCTATATAGTCCGCCTCAGACTATGTCTGGCCAGTATGAGTCTGCATGGTGACCGCTTGTGAGATTCCGTATTGATCGGAGCCGCTCAGGATGATGTTTGCGTCGTCGTTTGCCGGTAAGGGAGGTTATTTGTATTTCGTTATCAACAAACAGGTAGGGCTGGTTTCGCTGGCAAGCATTCATGCTGCCTTTGCATTTGCCGTGCAATTGGGAGGCGCGCATGTTTGAGTTGTTCAGCCCGCAAAAAACCGGCGACAATGCTCAGCATCGGGGTCCGAACCGCTGGGACTGGGCGCTGTTGCCGCTGGTGCTGGCGCTATTGGTCGTGTTTGCCTTTGGCGCGATGCAAATGAGCCACCCATTTTCAGTGGGTGAGACTTCCCAGATTTCGCTGGATCCGGCCTATCTGCCTTACTACTTGTTGCGCACCATCTTGCGCATGTTCACTGCGCTTGGATTTTCGCTGCTATTTAGTTTGGCGTTTGCCGCGATTGCAGTCAAATATGCACAGGCCGAAAAGGTCATGATCCCGATGCTGGATGTTTTGCAGTCCGTGCCGATTCTGGGTTTTCAGGCGATTGCCATTGCGCCTTTCATTGCCTTGTTTCCCGGGAATTTGCTGGGCGTCGAGTGCGCTGCGATCTTCGCGATCTTCACTTCGCAGGCCTGGAATATGGCATTCAGCCTGTATCAGTCGATACGTACCGTACCCTCCGAATTGAGCGAGGCTTCCCGCATTTTCCGGCTGTCCAGCTGGCAGCGGTTTTGGCGCCTGGAGCTGCCGTTCGCGATGCCGGGCCTGCTGTGGAACATGATGATGTCGATGTCGGGCGGATGGTTCTTCCTGGTCGCCGCTGAAGCCATTTCCGTCGCCGGGCAGGACATCAAATTGCCCGGCATAGGCTCCTATATTGCCGTAGCGATTGAGGCAAAAAATGGCGGAGCCATTGCGTGGGCGATCGGCGCGATGTTGACCGGCATCCTGCTGTACGATCAATTGTTTTTCCGTCCTTTGCTGGCCTGGGCTGATAAGTTCCGTTTCGAAGAATCCCAATCGGAAACCGCACAGGAGTCCTGGCTGTTGCAATGGATGCGCAGCAGTCACTGGTTCCGCGCTTTTACAGATAGATTGTGGGCCTCGCTGAGCCGTCCGTTGCGCTGGTTTAGCGTACGCCATGACGGCACCTCCGCCCAGGCAAGCGTGCGGCAGATCAATCCCATATGGTCGCGGGCATGGGATGTGGCGCTGGCGTTCGCCTGTCTGTGGGCGGCATATCGCATGGTCACTTTCATTCATAGCGACGTCGGCTGGGGCGAGGCCGGGCATGTAGTCGGGCTGGGCCTGATCACCCTGCTCAGGGTGATGCTGCTGATTGCGCTCGCTTCTGTCGTGTGGGTGCCGATAGCGGTCTGGATAGGGCTGCGTCCGCAGTATTCTCAGCAGGTGCAGGCAGTGGCGCAATTTCTGGCAGCTTTCCCGGTCAACCTGATGTTTCCGCTGGTCGTGTTTGTGGTTGTATCATTGGACTTGAGCCCGAATATATGGCTAAGTCCCTTGATGGTATTCGGCACACAATGGTACATCCTGTTTAACGTGGTGGCGGGCGCGTCAACGATCCCGAATGAATTGCGGCTGGCGGCAGACAATCTGGGCCTGAAGGGCTGGCTGAAATGGAAGCGCGTGTATTTGCCGGCGATATTCCCCAGTTATATTACCGGCGCCATTACCGCCAGCGGAGGTTCCTGGAATGCCAGTATCGTGGCCGAATATGTGACCTGGGGCAAGACCACGCTGATTGCGGACGGCTTGGGCAGTTATATCAAGCAGATGACCGAGATCGGCGATTTCCATAGGATAGCGCTGGGCATAGGAGTGATGTGTGTGTTTGTGATGTTGTTGAACCGCTTTTTCTGGCGCAAGCTGTATCTGCTCGCCGAAGACCGTAGCCGTTGAGGATGCAAGATGAATCAAAATTTATTGATAGACCTGAAGGGCGTGGCCAAGTCTTTTCGTGCCGCCGACGGCACTGCCCGCAGCGTATTGGAGAAGGTCGATTTTGAGCTGAAGGAGGGCGAGATCGTCGCCTTGCTGGGTAAATCCGGCTCCGGAAAATCCACACTGTTGCGTATCATTGCCGGCCTGATTCCCGCGGATGCGGGCAAGGTCGCCTATCGCGAGCGCCCCATTTATGGGCCGGTGGCCGGCATTGCGATGGTGTTCCAGTCGTTTGCCTTGTTCCCGTGGCTGACGGTGCAGCAGAACGTGGAGTTGGGACTGGAGGCGCAAGGCGTGCCCGCCGACGAGCGAGAGACGAGGGCGGATGCCGTGCTGGAAATGATCGGTCTGGCCGGCTTCGGCGGCGCCTTGCCGCGCGAACTGTCCGGCGGCATGAAGCAGCGCGTCGGCATTGCCCGGGCGCTGGTCACCAATCCTGATGTGTTGCTGATGGATGAGGCATTTTCTGCGCTGGATGTGTTGACCGGCGAAACCCTGCGCAACGACATGCTGGAATTGTGGGATGAAGACCGCATACCGACCAAGGGCATATTGATCGTTTCGCATAATATAGAGGAAGCGGTCATGATGTCGGACCGCATCATCATGCTCTCCAGCGATCCCGGTTGCATCCGTTGCGAAGTGAAGATAGATTTGCCGCGCCCGCGGAATGTCGACTCCGCCGAGGTCCGCGCGCTGATCGATGAGGTATACGGCCTGATGACGATGCGTCCCGTACAGGAAGCTGCGGCCGGCCTGCCGGTGCCCAAGCACTACGGTTATCGTCTGCCGGAAACCGATGTCAGCCGCATCGAAGCGGTGCTCGATCTGCTGGCCGATGCGCCGTTCAACGGTCGCGCCGATTTGCCGCAACTGGCGGAAGAGGCCGAGCTTTCGGA
>DATHMC010000138.1:0-15347 GCA_035487495.1 Undibacterium sp. | reverse complement strand
CCAATTTTTCCTGCGGGATGACATCGTTGACGTGTTTGAATCCCTGTGGAGCCCGCTCCTCGGCCAATTGCATCACCTGTTCCGGGCCATTCATGCGGTTGCGCAAAACGATGCCGGTCGTGCGCGGCAATCGCTCGGCTTCATACTCGCGCAGCGCATACAAGGTATTGGTTTCACCCGCCAGACAGTCTGCCAGGTAGCGCGCATCCAGTATCGCCTGCGCACTACCGTTGGAGCCTATCGGATACATGGGATGTGCCGCATCGCCCAATAAGCTGACCCTGTCGAAAGTCCAGCGCGGCAAGGGGTCGCGGTCGACCAGCGGAAATTCGTACACTGCGTGGGCCGCGTCGATGACGGACGGAATATCTATCCAGTCCCATCTCCAGTCGGCAAAGGCCGGGCTGAATATGCGCTTGTCCACCTGCCGGTTCCAGTCTGTCTTCGGCAGCTCGCCGTTCGCCACTTTCAGCTCAGCGATCCAGTTGACCAATGAACGCCCTTGCTGCCGCAAAGGCTCTGAAATCGGATAAGCAACGAATTTTTGGTCCTGGTACCCCGCCATGAACATGCTGCGGCCATCCATATATGGAGGCGCCTCCGTAACGCCGCGCCATAACATGCGTCCGGAAAAACGCGGCTGATCGCCGGTTGGATACAAAAATTTCCTGACGGCAGAATGAATGCCGTCGGCGCCGATCAGGACATCGGATTCCACCCTGATTTCCGCATTGTCGGCACGGCGCAACCAGCTGGAAATGACCGAGTTGCCATCCTGTGCAAACGACTGAAACGCATGGCCTTGATGGATATGCTCTCTGCCTATGCGGGCAATCGCGGTATCCAGCAGGCTCATCTGCAGTTTCCCCCTGTGGATGGAGAATTGCGGCGAACTATAGCCGGCCGCACGGCCACGCGGCTCGGTCCAGATTTCCTGGCCGAATTTATTGAAGTAAGTCAGGCTGGAAGTTTGTATGCCCTGCTGCGACAAGCAGTCTTCCAGGCCCAGTTCGCATAGTTGCTGACTGGCGTGCGGCAGCAGGTTGATGCCTACGCCCAATGGCTTGATTTCGCTGACCGCTTCGAAGATATCAACCTGCATGCCGCGCTCCTTCAGCATCAAGCCCAGCACCAAACCGCCGATTCCCGCACCCGCAATTGCAACTCTCATATTCGTCTCCTGCCAGGATTTACCAGGCCATATTGTTATGCAACAGAACAATTGTACTATGAAACAAAAATCCAGGAACCGCAAGCAAGGCATGCCGCGGTGGCCCTTATTTTATGGGCCTGAAGGCGCTACAATGGGCCTGGACCAACCAAATAGAGTGCATATATGCCAGAACCAAAAAAAGAAAAACCGGCAAATGGCGGCAGAAAGTCGGCAGAAAGAGCGCTCACCTCCCCAGCGCAGGGAGCATTTTCTTTCAACGCGAGGATAGCCGGCGTCAACTACGACATCCTTGATCAGCTGATCGGTTATGCGGTGCGTCGCGCCCAACTCACCATCTACGAAGATTTCGCGAGGTCGCTGGCCGCCGAAGATGTGACGCCCCAGCGTTTCTCCTCACTTGTCATCATAGAAAATAATCCCGGCATTTCCCAGACCAGATTAGCCGAGGTAATGGGCATAGCCCGCTCGGGAGTGGTTTCCATCATCGACGGTTTTGAAAAAACCGGGTTTGTGGAAAGACAGGCCGCCGATGACCGCCGCTCCTACAACCTGCACCTGACCAAATCGGGAGCAAAAGAGCTGAAGAAATACAAAAAGATCGTTGAAACGCATGATGATCGAATTGCACGGCATTTGACCCCGGCGGAGAAGCAGGAGTTGCGCCGTTTGCTCAGAAAACTTGGCGTTGAGCCAAAAGACTAAGGCAGCCGGGTTTTCCCCTGCATGCAGCTCATTGCCGCGCAGCTACAAAGGCGGCCCTATCGTTCACATTTTCCGATCTTGCATATCCTGCAGGATATCGTTATAGTAAATAACTGTTCTGCCACATAACAATATCCATGCAAGGAAAATCGGCAAACTGCGCTGTTCCCTTAAAACAGAAATGGAGACATGCATGAAAAATTTCAGCAAACCCATCTTGCTGGCGCGGCTGCTCGCGCTGGCCGGCAGCATAATCAGCGCGCAGGCCCTGGCGGACATCACGGTAGGCGTCAGCCTGCCGCTGACCGGCCCGGCATCGGGCCTGGGGATACCCACCAGGAACGGTATCAGCATGTGGCCCGACAGCATCGCCGGTGAAAAACTGAAAGTCATCATCCTGGATGACGCTTCCGATGTCACCCAGTCCAACAAGAACGCGCGTCGTTTTATTACCGAAGACAAGGTCGACGTGATCGTCGGTTCTACGGCGACGCCGGCCTCTATTGCCCTGGCCGATGTTGCCGCTGAAGGCCAGACGGTGCAAATTTCAACCTCGCCGGTGGAGCTGCCGGAAGGGAAAGGCGCCTGGACTTTCCGCGTTGCGCAATCCACCGGCCTGATGGCCGGCGCCATCATCGAGCACATGAAAAAGACTGGCGTCAAGACTTACGCCTACCTAGGCTTTTCCGATGCGTACGGCGAATCGTGGCTGAAAGACTTTACTGCACTCGCCAAACAAGCCGGCTTGCAATCTGTTGCCACCGAGCGCTTCGCCCGTGCCGACACCTCGGTCACGGCGCAGGCCCTGAAGCTGGTTTCCGCAAAACCGGACGCTATCCTGCTTGGCGCATCAGGCAGCGGCGCAGCGATGCCGCACAAGGCCTTGATAGAGCGCGGCTACAAAGGCAAGATTTACCAGACCCACGGAGCTGCCTCTCGCGACCTGATCCGCCTGGGCGGCAAAGATGTGGAAGGCTCGTTCGTGGTAGCGGGGCTGGCAGTCATGCCGGAAGCGCTGCCCGACAATCATCCGAGCAAGAAGATTGCCGTAGATTTTGTGCAGCGCTACGAGAAGCAATTCGGCGCCGGCACACGCAACCAGTTTGCCGCACATGGCTATGATGCACAGTTGCTGTTGCAGCACGTCGTGCCGCAAGCACTAAAAAAAGGAAAACCGGGCACCCAAGCCTTCCGTACTGCATTGAAGGATGCGCTGGAATCCACGAATGGCATCGCGATCACGCAAGGCCTGATCAAATATACCCCCAAGGACCACTTTGGCTTGCAGGACAATGCACGCGTCCTGCTGACGATAGAAAACGGCAACTGGAAGCTGGTCAACCCCTGACGAGGGGATTGCCGGGGTAGCCCCAGCAAAGGGGCTACCGATCCGATCTCCCGGATCTTAAAACTTGGCGACAATACCGACCGACAGCAGGTCTACATTGCTTTTTCCGCCCGTACTAACGTTATCGCCGACGTGCGAGAAGCGCTCATATTCGCCGCGAAGGCTGACGTTCTGATTGATCGCGTACGACACGCCTGCACCGTAGTTCAGCGAAGTCTTCCAGGTGTTGTCCAGGCCGCTGAATGCGCTGCCGGCTGCTGCCGAACCATTTGAAACGTCTAGCGAAGTCTTGCCGTAATACAGGCCGCCTTTGCCGAACAAGGAAAATTCGTTGGTCAGGGGTACGATCCCGACCGCATCGATTACCGCGCCGGAATTCTTATAATTGGCGGAAGCGTTGCCGTCGGCCAGCGCTGCATTGTATTTTGCCTTCCCCAGGTTCACGTAACCGCCTTCCAACGCGAAGTTGGGCGTGAACTGGTGTCCCAGCAGCAGCTTGAATCCCGTGTCTGTGCTACTTAGGCTGGAGGACTGGACCGCGCCGCCGCTGTTGTTCAGCGTTGCGTCATACTTGGCTTCATTGACCCCTTTAAAATCGGACTGGCCGACGGAGCCGACCACGTAGAGATTTTCAGCATAGGCTGAAGAGACCAGGGTTGTCGTTGCCAACAAGAGGAGTGCTTTCTTATTCATCATGTACCACCTTTTCGATTAAGCTATTTATCTAAATACCTAAAGCATGTCTGCGATGCAGCGATTTGATAATAGTCTGTCGAAAATAATGAGGTGTGTGGTTTTGTACAGAAATGTTTCCAGATGTATGCCTTGATAACATGGGGTTTCTGGCGAATTTTCCGCGCTGCAGCAAGCAAACATCTTAAGACAGCGGGCCAAGCAGGCATGGCTGCAGCATGCGGTTGATTACACACGCTTACATGCCTTAGGAGCTTTTTACTTGACGCCACTTTTCGAAACGAATGTAAAACCGGCTTGATTTTTTTCATGTAGCAGGAATATGAAAGGACACGAAACCGATGATCTATGAACTCTATTATTGGCCCGGCATTCAGGGACGCGGCGAATTTGTAAGGCTTGCGCTGGAGGAAGCAGCGGTCGAATACCTGGACGTCGCGCGCCTGCCCAAGCGCGATGGCATGGGCGTAGCGGCGATGATGCGCCTGATGGCGGGAGCGGAAACCGCGAAGCCAATGTTTGCGCCGCCTTTTCTGAAGCATGGCGAAGTCGTCATAGGTCAGACCGCAAATATTCTTCATTACCTTGGCCCTCGCCTTGGCCTGGCACCCAGGGCGGAAACGGAACGGCTATGGGCGCACCAATTGCAACTGACCATCGCGGACCTGGTCAATGAAGTGCATGACACGCACCACCCTATCGCCACCACCCTGTATTACGAAGAGCAGAAGGCGCCTGCGGTAAAACGAGCCGCTGATTTCCGGAAAAATCGCCTACCCAAATTCCTGGATTATTTTGAGCAGGTGCTCAATGCGAATGCCGGGCGCGGGAACTACATGGTCGGTGGGCGCTTGTCGTATGTTGACCTGTCCGTGTTCCAGTTGCTGGAAGGCTTGCGCTATGGGTTCCCACGCGCAATGAGCCAACTGGAACCGGGCTACCCGGGATTGATCGCCTTGCACGACCGCATAGCCGTGCGGCCGCGAATTGCGGCCTATCTGCAGTCAAAACGGCGCATCGCTTTTAACGAAGACGGCATCTTCCGCCGCTATCCTGAGCTAGACAGGTAAGGCGCCATACGCACATTCCTGGATGGAGCGGCTCAGCCCGGATTCCTGGCGTGTTTTTCCAGCCACGCGCGCGCCGTGGAGATCGTCATGTCCAGTTCGTTTTCCACAGCGGCAAACAAGCTGTCGATCTGGTCATTTTGCTTGCTCCGTATGGCGGCCTCCAGCCCCAGCGCGGCATCGATAAAACGAAAATTTCCCAGCGTGCCCACTGATCCGCGCATCGCGTGAAAAATCCGGAGCACGTCGTCGCGACGGCCTTCCGCCCAAGCCAGGCGGGCCTGATTCATGGTGTTGGGTCCGTGTTCAGATATCCTGCGCATGACGTCCAGCATCTGGGCGCTATGGACAGGGCTCTTCTCGACCATCTCATATAGCTGATCGAGATAAAAAATCTGGTCGCGCTGCTGCTCTTCAGCATCTTTCGGTTCCATGTTGGCATCCATGTCGGCCTTAAGAGCCGGGTTTAAAGGGCCAGGTGAAGTTTGCGCCGGGAGGTGCCGGGCGATGGCCGCAAACATTTTCTCAGGGTCTATGGGTTTGGCAATAAAATCGTCCATGCCTGAAGCAGCGCAACGCTCGCGCTCCGCCTCCATCACGCCGGCAGTCATTGCCAGCACGGGCAAAGTCAGCTTTAACTCGCCCCGTATCAGGCGGGTAGCAGCAAATCCGTCCATGACCGGCATCTGCACATCCATTAATACCAGGTCGAAATCGGCTGCGGAAGTGCGCAAAAGATCCACGGCCTTCTTTCCATCCGCCAGCACATGCACGCTGGCGCCCTCTTGCTCCAGCAGGGTTTTTGCCACAATCTGGTTCAGGCCATTATCCTCCACCAGCAACACGCGCGCGCCCTTGAGTTTGGCACCGCTTGCCGCCGCTTTCACTTGCCCTGCGGGTTTTTTATCCAATCCCATTTTGTTCTCCAATACTTCATGCACGGTGTCGTATAAACTGGAACTGGTTACCGGTTTGATCAGGATGGCGTCGGCATCCGCCGCGGTTGCCGTTCGCACCAGCCTGTCGCGACCGAAAACACCGACCATGATGATCACAGGCATGCGATCATCGGGCAAGGCCAACCGAATTTCCCGCATGGTGTCCAGACCATCCATATCCGGCATTTTCCAATCGGCCAGCACGACATCATAGTATTCCCCGGCATTTCTGTTTTCCCGTATCTTGTCCAGCGCCTGTGCACCGGATGCCGCGCTGTCGGCTTCCCAGCCCCAGGAAAGTATGGTTTTGCACAAGTAGTCGCGGCTGGTGGCATTATCGTCCACCACAAGCAATCGCAGCTCAGATTTCCCAGGTGGGAATCTGTCCGCGCCATTCTCCGCGGCTGCATTCCTTGCCTGCTTGAACGGAATAGTCGCAATGAACTCGCTGCCCTTGCCCAATTCGCTCTGCACTTCTATCGTGCCCCCCATCAGCTCCGCCAGCCGCCTGGATATCGCCAGCCCCAGCCCGGTTCCGCCATAAATGCGTGTGGTGGACGTGTCGGCTTGCGTGAATGCGGAAAACAGCCGGGCCTGCTGCTCGGCGCTCATTCCTATACCGGAATCGCGTATGCAAAATCGCAGCGTCACCGTGTCGTCTTGTGTGGCAGCTTTCTGCACCAACAGCGAAACCTCGCCTTTCTGCGTGAACTTAACCGCATTGCCCACCAGGTTGATCAGGATTTGCTGCAATCTTGGCGCATCGCCTATCACGATCCTGGGTACGCCGGGCTCGGTGCCGATGGCCAGCTCCAGGTCCTTGTCGCCGGCATTGACGGTCATGATGGTCGCCAGCATATTTATTACATTGCCCAAATCAAAACTGGCGTTGGACAGCTCAAGGCGCCCGGCTTCGATTTTGGAAAAATCGAGAATATCGTTCAGGATAGTCAACAACGACTGCCCGGACGCGCTGATCATATCCAGGTATTTCCTCTGGTCAGCACCCAGCGGCGTTTTGGACAGCAGGTGCGTCATGCCCAGCACCGCATTCATGGGTGTGCGGATCTCATGACTCATATTGGCGACAAATTCGCTCTTGGCCCGGCTGGAACTGTCGGCAAGGTTTTTTGCCGCGCGCAGATCGTGCATGACCCCTTCACGCTGTATCCATAAACGGGATATCAGCCAGCAAAACACGATGGTCACCGCAAAAAAGGCGAACACCAGGGCCATCGTCCAGCGGGCCTGGCTGTACCAGTCAGCCAGGTAATCGTCGGTCCTGGTTTCAAGCCTCAGGTAAAACGGATACTTGGCCAGCTTGCGATAGGCATTCAGGTTGTCCTTGCCATCGTTTTGCCTGAAAAATACCCCCTGCTCAGGTTCTTTGGACAAATGCTCGCTCAGGAGTTTTGCATCGGCGCGATTGCCGATGTCGATTTTTTCTTCCTGATGTTTTCCATGCCGCATGATCAGGCCGAGATCGCGATCGTAAATATCGACCGTGCCATGCTCTGCCAGCGCCACCCCCAAAGCGATCTCCTGAAACCGTTCCAGCAAAAAACCGACATAGACAACCCCGCCAAAGCTGCCGTCATGGCTATTCAGGCGCCTCGCCAGGATCACACCCCACTTGCCGCCGACCTTGCCCTGCAAGGGTTTGGTAACGACCAGTCCGGCCTGCGGGTTATCCCGCAACTGCTTGAAATATTCGCGATCGGCGATGCTGAAGACCTGGGTACTGAGCTTGCCGCTACCGATGGCGACCCGGCCCTGGGCATCGGCTATCCTTACCGCTTCCAGGTCCGGTTGCCGGGCAAATATCCTGGCAACCGTCTTGCTTAATTCGGCTTGATCGGCCCTTGCATCGCTATTTTGTTGTTCAAATTGATCAGAGACCGAGAGAAAGGCAAAATCCACCCGGTCCAGGGAATTGACGATGTCGCGCTCCAGTATCTGCAAGTGATTCCTGGCCTCGATGATGGCACGCTGATGAAACTGATCCCAGCTTTGATAGAGGGATACGCCCGCCAGGCAAAACGCCAGCAGGTTGATGATGACCGTTCCGGCAGTAAGTTTAAGCTGCAGCCTGCGCGAAAAAGTCCGGGGTTCCGGCGTCTGAATTTCCGTCCGAATTTCAGGGGTCACAGGTTTCCTCTGTCATAGGTTGTGCCTATCCGGCGTCTATGATATCGCAGGAAACGGCCGGATACGCGTTTTTGACTTCTTTCAGATTTTCAGTACGGCCGCCGCACGCGGGACAGTGCCGCCGCCCCCTGATTTCCACACAGCCGCGTTCCGGTCCATGCAGGGCATTTCCGGGGGGGTATCGATTTATTTCACTCCCATCAAGCGATCAGGAAAAGCCGTGGCAATTTGCGGAAAAACGCACAGCAAAATCACCGCCGCCAGCATCAATAACAGGAACGGCATCACGCCCCAGACGATCTCTCGCAATGAAATATCCGGTGCAATATTCTTGATCACAAAAATATTCAGCCCCACCGGTGGATGTATCAGGCCCATCTCCATCACTATCGTCATCACCACGCCGAACCAGATCAGATCGAAACCGGCGGCCTTCAACGGCGGCAAAATGATGGGGCACATCATCAGGATGATGGATACCGGCGGCAGGAAAAAGCCGAAGACGATCACCATCAGCAAGATCACCGACAGCAGCATCCATCTGCTCAAATGCAGGTCCACTACCCATTGCGCAGCAGACTGGCTGATATGCAAGTAGCTCATCACATACGAATACAACAGCGACATGCCTATGATGAACAGCAGCATCGTCGACTCCTTGATGGTCGATGCGATGAACGGCGATATCTGCGCGGGACGCCATACGCCATACACAATGGCGATCAATACCATCGCCAGCAAGGCTCCCAGGCCGGCGGTTTCCGAGGGCGTGGCATAGCCGCCATACAGCGCAATCATGACGCCTATCAGCAAGGTAACGAAAGGCAATACGCGCGGCAACATTTCCACCTTCTGCGGCAAGGTGAAATGCTCGTCATCCAGGTAAGCGGATTTGACCCCACCCTGCTGGTAAACGGCAAACGCCAATTTGTATTCGCGCCGCGCGCGGTACACGGCATAGCCGGAAAACAGGACCACCAGCAACAGGCCGGGGCCGATGCCAGCCAGGAACAGCCGTCCCAGCGACTGCTCCGCCGCCACTGCATACAAGATCATCGTAATCGATGGCGGCAGCAGAATCCCCAAGGTGCCGCCGGCGGCGATGATGCCGGCCGCAAATCCGGGCGAATACCCGCGCCTGCGCATCTCGGGGATACCGGCAGAGCCGATGGCCGAACAGGTGGCGGGGGAAGAGCCGGCCATTGCGGCAAACATCGCGCAGGCAAATACGTTGGCGATACCCAGGCCGCCGGGCACCTTATGCAGCCAGGCATGGATTGCCGAATACAGGTCCCGCCCGGCCGGCGATTTGCCTATCGCCGCGCCCTTCAGGATAAACAGCGGGATGGACAGCAGCGTGATGGACGCCATTTCTTCATACACGTTCTGCGTAATCGTATCCAGCGACGCCGCAGGCATGAAAAAATACATGAAGCCGGTTGCCACCACCCCCAGTGCAAACGCGATGGGCATACCCGAAAACATCACTACCAGCGTCACGATGCCATACAACACGCCAAGACTCAACGGACTCATGCACGCTTCCCCGCCGTGGGCGCAGCCGATGCGGCTGTGGCGGTAATTGCAGCCAACACCTGGACCAGTATCTGCAGCGACAACAGCGTCATGCCGAGCGACATCATGGAATAAGGTATCCACAACGGCGGCGCCAAGGTGGACGACGTGGTCTGCCCATCCACCCAGGCTTCATGAAACAGCGTCCACGATTTCCAGCAAAAGAAAGCGCAAAACGCGAAACTGAGAATGTCCACCAGGATCAGGCGCAGGCGATTGATAAATGCCGGCAACAGGGACGACAGCACTTCTATGCCGATATGGCCGCGATGGGACTGTACATACGCGGCGGAAAAAAAAGTGACGCCTATCAGCAAGAAGACCGATGCCTCGTCCTGCCAATCCGTAGGTACCTTGAAAAAATAGCGCACCACCACGGAATAGGTCAGGATCAGCGCAGTAAACAGCATCGCCGCCATCGACACCCGGACTATCGCCAGGTTGATACGGTTCAGTGCGTCCTGTATGCCCGCTAGCGCCGGACTATCGGGCCTGGCCGGGCCCTCGGTTGGTTCCAGCTCAAAGCCGTGACTCATATCAGCTTCTCCGCCAGTTTCAGGAATTTGGCGCAATTTTCGCTTTTATCGGCATAGTCCTTCCACGCTGTGGCACGGGCTATCGCCTGCCATTTCTTGACCGAGGCCGCGCTCAGGTCAACCACTTTGGCCCCTTTTTTCTCATACACGCTGGCAACCAGCACGTCATCCTGTTTGGCTTCCCTGGTCGCAAAAGCCTCCAGTTCCGCGCCAACCGCCATGATGGCGGCTTGCTGATCCTTGCTTAACTTATCAAAGATCGCTTTAGACATCATCAGGGGCTCAAACATATACCAATAGCTTTGCCCCCGGCCGCTGGTCAGGAACTTGGACACTTCTTCCAGCCTGAAGGAAATCAGCGATGTGGACGAAGTCATCGCCGCATCCATCGCACCGGTTTGCATGGCTGCGTATATTTCATTGGAAGGCAGGCTTACTACTGCAGCGCCGGCGGCCTTCAGCATCAGGTCCACCTCGCGCGAGCCGCCGCGTATCTTCATGCCTTTTGCATCCTCGGGATCGACCATCGCCTTGGCGCGTGATGCCACGCCGCCGGCTTGCCAGATCCAGCTGATCAGCACGATGCCCTTGTCCAGCAGCAGCCTGTTCAGCTCCTTGCCGATCTCATTATTTTTCCACGCAGCGCCGACGTCGTACGACGGCACCAGGCCCGGCATCAGGCCGATGTTTACCTCGGGCACCTCGCCGCCGGCATAGGACAGAGGAACCAGGGACAGGTCCAGCGCGCCTTTACGCATGGCCGAAAACTGCGAGTTTGTCTTCATCAATGAAGAGCCGGGATAAATCTCAAACTTCAAGGAGCCCTTGCTGCGCTTCTCCACCTCAGCCGCAAACATGCGGCACAGGCGATCGCGGAAATCGCCTTCGGTCAGTGTGCCGCCGGGAAATTGATGGGATATCTTCAATGTCGTGGCCTGAGCCCATGCAGAGAAAGGGGAAATGAACGGCGCGGCAGCCAGGGTGCCGAGGACGGTTCTTCTCTTCAAGCTTGTCATGCGTGTCTCCTAACGGGTTTGGAATGATTGCTTGCTTGGATTATTACCTTGCAGCACTCATACTATAGAAAAAATTGCATATCCTTCAAGCAATTATTTTCTTTTTAATGATACTTCCGATTTTCCCCCGGTGTTGATTTTTCATGCCCGCCATTCCACACGGCATGCCGAATTTGATTTTACGGATGCAAGGCGCGGTCCATTGCATGCCTGTGAGTTGAATTCCCGCTCTCCTGCGAGATCTCGTCGATGGGCGAGGAAAACTGCGGGTGGGGTGCGGGCCGCTGAAACAGGACCGCAGCAATGAGGGGAAATGTTGGATGGCCGCGACAGGAATTGCGGGTGCGCGGCCGGCACCCTGATACAAGGCTGGTGCTTTGCCGGACTGATTCTCCCGCGGTCCGGACCGGCGGCGAATAGCAGCTTCGGCGTTTGAGTGCGCTATGTTTGAGTACGCTAGCGTGCAGCGCAACTAACGCAAGGCGACCGCGACTGGCTTGTTGGTCAATACTCGCCTGACAGGCGCCGGCTTGGCGGTTGCCGATGCCGGACCCGTCTGCTCCAGCTTGAACGTATCAACCACGTCGGCCAGCGCCGCAGCTTGATCCTGCATGCTCTGCGCGGCAGCGGCGGCCTGCTCGACCAGCGCGGCATTTTGCTGCGTCGTGTTGTCCATATCGGAAATCGCCAGATTTACCTGTTCGATACCGGCACTTTGCTCCTTGGTAGCCGCGGTGATTTCCCCCATGATGTCGGTCACGCGCTTGACGCTGGCGACGACTTCCACCATGGTCGCTCCCGCCTCATCGACTAATTTTGCGCCGACGCCGACCTTGTCTACCGAGTCGCCGATCAGCAGCTTGATTTCCTTGGCGGCCTCGGCGGAGCGATGCGCAAGACTGCGCACTTCAGAAGCCACGACGGCAAAGCCGCGTCCTTGCTCGCCGGCGCGGGCTGCTTCCACTGCGGCGTTCAAGGCCAGGATATTGGTTTGGAATGCGATGCTGTCGATGACGCCGATGATATCGACGATTTTCTTGGCTGATTCATTGATTGACCCCATCGTATCGACTACCTGCGATACCACGCGCCCGCCCCTCACCGCCACATCCGACGCGGTCAATGCCAATTGGTTGGCCTGCCCTGCATTCTCGGCATTTTGCTTGACGGTGGATGTCAGCTCCTCCATTGAGGCGGCAGTTTCCTCAAGCGAACTGGCCTGTTGCTCGGTACGCGCCGACAAGTCCAGGTTGCCGGTGGAGATTTCGCCGGCGGCACCGGCAATCGCATAGGTGCCGCTCTTTACCTGGCTCACGATGTTGCGCAAGGCACTATTCATCGCCTCCAGCGCCCGCATCAGTTCCCCGATCTCGTCACGGCTCGACGTATCGATCGAAGTAGTCAGGTCGCCGGCTGCCACCATCGTCGCAGCATGCACAGCCTGCTTCAACGGCCTGGTAATGCTGCGCGAGATGATCACTGCGGCGATCACCCCTATCGCTATCAGCAATACGCTCAGCAATATCGTCAGTCTGCTGCTGCTGTCGTTGGCCTGGTCGATGGCTGCTGCAGTCTGGTCTATGCTCTTGCGCTGCATCGACAACAGCTCCATGACCTTGTCCTGGTAATTCTTGCTGGCCGGTACGAAGGTTTCGTTATAGGCACGTTCCGCTGTCGCCGCATCGCCGCCTTTGCGGGCGTTCATGACCAGGTCCTTGCCGCCCTGGTATTTGACGCGCAATTCAACAATCTCCTTGTACAAGGCTTTTTCTTCATCGCTGCTCAATAAAGCCTCTATGCCTTTCATCGTTTCAGTGCCTTTTTTGGTGCTGGCTGAAATCACGTCGCTGAAAGTGGCCGATAGGGTTTCGTCGGTGCTGCGCGCGATCATTGAGGTTCTGGCGATGGCAGAATAAATCAACACATACCAGTCAGCCACCAGCCTTTCCTTGGCCAAGGGTTTTTCCATCATTTGCCGCGTCGCCGCAGCATTGCTCCTGGCGTTGATCAGCGAAAAAGAAGTCGAGACGACGGAAAGCGCCAGCAGGATCGAAAACCCGATCGCAAGGCGAGTAGAAATGCGTACATTAGTCAGGAAGGTCATGGCGTCTCGTGGGGGCAGATGAAGTTGGACTTCTGTTTTTTTTAGGCAGGCTCTAGCCTGAATTACGTTGCTGCCTGGCTACAATTGTGTGCCCAATTTCCGCTTTCCGCAAGGCTTGCACGGACGACAAGCATGGCGAATCAATCGAACTTATTTAAAGAACATCAAGCGAGTCGCAAAAGTATAGTCGGCCTCCGCCGACATCAAGCCTATCAGCACCAGCAGCGCCCCCGGCGGCAATAAGATGGCGTAGATCAGCGCCAGCCTCTCCCATGCCATGTGCATGAAGACGCCGACAATCAAGCCAGCCTTCAGCGCCATGAAGAGCAGGATCAGGCCCCAGCGCAGATACCCCTCAAAGTGAAAGTAGTCCACCAGGTAGGACATGGTGCTGAGCACGAAGAGCAGGCCCCATATCTTCAGATACAGGCTGATGGGATGTGTTTGTCCGTGGGCGGTAGTGGTCATGGCAGGCCTCACCAGAGATAGAACAGCGCGAAAATGAATACCCAGACCAGATCGACGAAGTGCCAGTACAAGCCGGCGATCTCGACTATCTGGTAGTTGCCGCTTTTTTCATAGCGTCCTTGCAATACCCGCCAGGCCACCACCAATAAATAGATCACGCCTATCGTGACATGCAGCCCGTGAAAACCGGTGATCATGAAAAAAACCGAGCCGAATTGCGGCGCCCCCATCGGATTGCCCCAAGGCCGCACACCCTCGCCGACAATCAGCTTGGTCCATTCGAAGGCCTGCATGCCGACAAAGCACGCTCCCAGCGCCGCCGTTCCAAACATCAGCGCCGCCGTACGCGCACGCTGGCGCTGATATGCAAAATTGACGGCCATCGCCATCAGCCCGCTGCTGCTGATCAGCACAAAGGTCATGATCGCTATCAGGAGCAGCGGATAATCGGTGCCGCCCACGTTCAACGCAAACACGTGGCTGGGATTGGGCCAGGTTGCGGTGGTTGAGATGCGCACCGTCATATAGCCGGTCAGGAAGCAGCTGAAGACGAAGGTATCGCTGAGCAGGAAGATCCACATCATCGCCTTGCCCCAGGACACCTTGAAGGCTTCGCGGTCGGACGACCAGTCCGCTACCAGGCCGCGCAAGCCGGCCACCGCAACCGGGGGCTGAGTTGGGGGCGCAGCACTGATGTAGCCCTCCCTGGTCTGAGTTGGGGACGCAGCACTCATGTAGCCCTCCCTGTTTCGGTTTTGTTTTCTTGCACTCCCTTGGCGGCGCTCTTGCCGTCAAAGGTTTTTTCTAAATCAGCGGATGCCGCAGATATACCGGACCAGTTCAGGCGTCAGCCAGTTCAGCGCGGCAAACAGGACGATCCACAACAGCAGCAGAAAATGCCAGTAACGGGCGCACAAGGCGATGCGCCAGGACATGCCGGCGCTATCCTGGCTGCGCATTGCGAAGCGCATCACCAGGAACCAGCAGATCAGGCCGCCGATCACGTGCAAGCCGTGCATCGCAGTCAACAAATAGAAAAAACTGCCCGCGGGATTGCCGTTGGCGGTAACCTGCATGGACCGCAAGACTTGCCACGCCCATAGTTGCGCCAGCAGGAATGCCAGCGCGCAAAAGCCGGCCAGTGACAGCAAGACGCGCGCGCGCGTCAACTGCGCTGTCCGCGCGGCGAAGCCGGAGGCCTGGAAACTGGCGCTGCCGGCCAGCAGGATGCTGGAGCTCAGCCATAATTGCCAGGGCATGCCGACCTGCGCCCAGTCCGGCGCTGTCATTCGCATCACAAGGGCCGCGAGGAACAAGCCGAACAGCGTGGACGCCACCAGGATGAATATCCACATCGCCACGCTCAGCACCGCGCTGCGCTCCATGCGATGGCCAAGATTCGCGTCGTATCCGCTGCCGGGACCAAGGGTTGCGCTCTGGCTCATGCCGGCACTCCTTTCGGCAAATTCTCTTCGTCATGCTCCATGACGCCCGGCTCAGGCGGCGCATTCTGGGGGATGAAGTCTTCGCGCGCGCCGGGTACGCTGTATGCATACGCGCCGCGATAAACTACCGGCA
>DATHMC010000137.1:0-8125 GCA_035487495.1 Undibacterium sp. | reverse complement strand
CTCCAAGCGGTTAAAGGTCAAAGGCAAATTCAAAAACAACGGCAACCAGACTCTCCAATATTTGAAGGAACTAATCTTTTAAAGTTGGGATGGTTTGGTGTGGGTGTTGGGGTTGCTTTTGACTTTCATCCGCTGGGGACGCAGCATTTTGTGCTTTACAGAAAATGGATCAGAAACAGACGTTGTCTGAGCCGCAGGCGAGTTTCGTCTGTTTCCCATTTTTTGTAATGCATAAAATGTGATGGCGCTTTGCGCCATCACCCGTAGGGTAAGTCTGCGGTCGCCTTTTTTTGGCTTACCTTTTTTTGGCGAAGCAAAAAAAGGTAAGTGGCCGCCGGGCCACCCCCGGCCTGTACCCACGAAGCGTAGCGCAATATTTAAAGTTGGCCTTGCGGGGTGAGTTCAAATACTCAACTGCATAATCGGTAATAAAAATAGAACATATATGAAACACATCGCACGTAAACGTTTTGGCCAAAACTTCTTGACCGACCAGATCGTCTTGAGCAACATCATCCGCTCCATCGATCCCAAACCGGACCAGTCCATGGTAGAGATCGGGCCGGGTTTGGCGGCGATGACCAGCTTGTTGCTGGAGTCGCTGACCACGCTACACGTGGTGGAGCTGGACCGGGACCTGGTGGCGCGGCTGAAGAAGAATTTCGATGCGGCGAAACTGATCGTGCATGAAGGCGATGCCCTGCAGTTTGATTTTGCCGCCATCACGGTTGCCGCCGGCCAGAAGCTGCGCGTGGTGGGCAACCTGCCTTACAACATTTCCAGCCCCTTGCTGTTCCATCTGGCCGACTATGTGGACCAGGTGGAAGACCAGCATTTCATGCTGCAAAAAGAAGTGGTGGAGCGCATGGTGGCCGAGCCGGGCAGCAAGGCCTACGGCCGCCTGTCGGTGATGCTGCAATGGCGCTATCACATGGAGCTGCTGTTTGTCGTGCCGCCCACCGCGTTCGATCCGCCGCCGCGCGTCGACTCTGCGATCGTGCGGATGATACCCAAGGCGCAGCGGCTCGCCTGCGATGTAAAGAGACTGGAAGAAGTCGTCACCAAAGCCTTTTCGCAGCGCCGCAAGGTCGTGCGCAATTGCGTGGCGGGCATGTTTACCGAGCAGGAGCTGATTGCGACCGGGGTCAATCCCCAGGCCCGTCCTGAAACTATCCCGCTGGAGCAGTATGTGGCTCTGGCGGTCCTGCTTGCGGCGCGCTAGCCTGCCTGTGTCGCCTGCCAGCCTGACGGCATCCCGGTCGGTCGGCTATCCCGTTTTGTTCGCGGCATAGCCGCACTGCGGCCCGTCCATTGTCGTGCATAAATGCAATTCAGCTTGCTGAATGCAGGCCGCGGTTTCTGTAATGACAAACTTTCACCTATAATCATCGGCAATGATTCCCTTGGATATAGTTTGCATCGTCACCGGATTGGCCAGGAACACTATGAACATAACGAATACCCTTGAATGGCAGGCCCTGCTGGCCCATAGAGATAGGCTGGAGCATGTGCATTTGCGCGACCTGTTCGCCGCCGATGCAGAGCGCTTTGCCAATTTTTCGGTCGAGCTGGATGATTTGCTGGTCGATTATTCCAAGCAGAGGATAGATGCGGCCACGCTGGGCAGTCTGGTGGAACTGGCGCGCGCGACCGATGTGACGGGTTGGCGCGACCGCATGTTCGCCGGTGAAAAAATCAATTCCAGCGAAGACCGGGCAGTCTTGCATACGGCCTTGCGCCATCTGGATTTTACCCCTTTCCCTAGCGAGGACAATGACGTCATGCCGCAGGTGAGGGCGGTGCGCAAGCAGATGCGCGATATCGTGGAACGGGTGCGCAGCGGACTGTGGCGCGGTTTCAAGGGCGATGCGATACAGAATATCGTGAATATCGGCATAGGCGGCTCCGATCTCGGCCCCAAGCTGGCGACCCGGGCCCTGTCGGCCCTGGAGCATCCCGGCCTGACGTTTTATTATGTGTCCAACCTGGATAGCGCGCACTTGGCGCCCCTGCTGGAGCAGCTGGACCCGCGCACCACCTTGTTCATTGTCGCCTCCAAGACGTTTACCACGCAAGAGACCTCGATCAACGCGCAAACCGCACGCAACTGGCTGCTGGCGGCGGCGATGGAAGAGTGGGCGATAGGCAAGCACTTCATCGCGGTCACGTCCAGTCCGATCAAAGCGCATGAGTTCGGCATTCCAGACAGCAATATCCTGGAGATCTGGGATTGGGTCGGCGGCCGCTATTCACTGTGGTCGGCGGTCGGTTTGTCGGTGGCACTGGCGATAGGCATGAATGGTTTCGAGCGCCTGCTGAAAGGTGCAGAAACCATGGACCAGCATTTCCGGCAAGCGCCGCTGGAAAGAAACCTGCCGGTATTGCTGGCGCTGATCTCCATCTGGAACACCAATTTCCTGGGGGCTGAAACTACCGCGATCCTGCCGTATAACGAATCGATACGCCACTTGCCGGCCTTCCTGCAGCAGCTGGAAATGGAATCCAACGGCAAGACCGTCAGCCGCGACGGCGAGCCCCTGGCCTGCCGCGCCAATCCCATCGTCTGGGGCGAGATCGGGGTCAACGGCCAGCATGCCTTCTTCCAGCTACTGCATCAGGGCGGCTGGCTGATCCCGTGCGACTTCGTGGTGGCGGCCTCCAGCGACTATCCTTTGCCGGGGCACCAGGCGCCGTTGCTGGCGAATTGCCTGGCGCAGAGTTCGGCGCTGGCCTTCGGCAAGACTGAAGCGCAGGCGCGCGAAGAGTTGTCCGCTGCGGGCTTGAGCGGTGCGCATATCGCCAAACTATTGCCGCACAAGGTGTTCGCCGGCAACCAGCCTTCGACGACGATCCTGATGCCTAGCCTGGACCCTTTCCAACTGGGCATGTTGCTGGCCTTGTATGAGCACAAAGTCTTCGTGCAAGGCGTGATCTGGGGCATCAACTCCTTCGACCAGTGGGGCGTGGAGCTGGGCAAACAGCTGGCCAATCGCCTGCTGCCGGCAATCACCGGCGACCAGGCCTATGACGTCAACCTGGACACCTCCACCAGCGGCCTGATTGCCTATTTCAGACGGCATGGACATGTCTGAGTCTAGAACTCATTTCATCAATAGCAGCGAGTGCGAACGAGTCTATTTGGGATGCAGTGCAAGGCGCGTCGCGACGCAAATGGTCATCCCTTTGCGAGCGGCGCAACGCCGCAATGCGCCCAAATAGACCGTTCCCGGAGGGTTAGCCCCAGAAAAGACGCTGGACTGCGTTGCACTCGTTGTGAATAGCCCCGCTATTCACTGCCTCGCACGCCTTGCCAGCGCCTTTTCTGGGGCTAACGCATCTCACTGGTATTGATGAAATGAGTTCTAGGTAAATGCTGCAAATAAAAAGGAGATATTGCGACTGGCAATATCTCCTTTTTATTTGTGTGGCCGCTGCCGATCTTTATGCTGCGGGCGGACCAAACCTGACGGTGCTGCAGGGCTTATGCCATCAGCGCAAGCCCACGCCGCCGGTTTCATTTTTGCGCTCTATCAGTTCAATTTTATAGCCGTCCGGATCCTGCACAAATGCGATCACCGTGGTGCCGCCTTTGACCGGCCCGGCTTCGCGCGTGACGTTGCCGCCCTTGGCCCTGACTGCTTCGCAGGCCTGGTAGACATCGGGCACCGCCAGCGCAATGTGGCCGTAGGCTGTGCCTATGTCGTACTGGTCCACGCCGTAGTTGTAGGTCAGCTCCAGTTCCGCGTGGTCCGGGTTATTGCCGTAACCGACGAAGGCCAGCGTGTATTTGTATTCGGGATTATCGGACTGGCGCAGCAGTTTCATTCCCAGAACCTGGGTATAAAAATCGATAGAGCGTTGCAGGTTGCCGACGCGTAGCATGGTGTGCAGTATGCGCATGATGTAACTCCTGATTGGGTATATAGCCGGATTATAAATCCCTGGACTAAAAAGCGGGCAGCTCCTCAGCCGCATGGTTGCGCAGGGCTTGTTTGGCCTGCTCAAAGTCGGGGAAGATGGATTGTACCGTGGCCCAGAATTGCGGGCTGTGGTTCATCTCGCGCAGATGGGATAGCTCGTGGGCAATCACATAGTCTATCAGCGTCAGCGAAAAATGGATCAGCCGCCAGTTCAGCCGGATCTTGCCCTGCGCGGTGCAGGAGCCCCAGCGGGTGGTTGCCGCGGACAGCGACATCGACTGGTAGCGCACGCCCAGTTTTTCCGCATAAATCGGCAGGCGCTCGGTAAAGATCCGCTTCGCCTCCTGCTGCAGCCAGGACTGCACTCTATCCTTCAATTGCTGTTCGGAGGCGTCGCCCGGCAGGCAGACCGTCAGCTCCCGGCTGTCGCCGTCATAGCGTACGCCCGCCGCCTGGGTGGACTGGATGCGTAGCGTGATGTCGCCGCCCAGATAGGGCAGCCTGGCGCCGTCATTCCAGGTCATCTGCGGCTGCATGCGTTGATTGGTGCGTTCCCGGCGTTCATTCAGCTTGCTGACGATCCAGCGCTGCTTTTCGCGTATCGCTTGTTCTATGTCGGCGATGGTCACCCACCTAGGGGCGGTCATCCTGAGGCCGTCCTCGTTGATCAGGAAGCCTATCGTACGGCGCTTGGAGCGCAGCAGGCTGTATTCCAGCCAGTAATCCTGGATCAGGATCTGGCGTTTATCGGAATTCGCCGGCGGGCGGGCGGGAGGCGGCGGCGAAGCCGTTGGTCCGCCAGGCAGTTTTTCTATCGGCGGCTGCCTGGGCGGGAGAGTCGGCGGGACGGCCGGACCTTCGGAAAAGAGGTCCAGTTGCAGCGCAAGCTGCAGCGGTTGATTCAACAGGGGCTGTCGTGCTTTCAAGTAGGGGTTCTCAGGGCTCAGTTAAACGCTAGAGCAGCAGAGACTGCCTCTGCCCTAGTCCTGTTTATAAACATGCGGTGAAATCACGCGCATTTCCGCTTCTATCCAGCGCTCCACTTGCTGCATCAATCCCTGTGAAGTCAGACCTTCCGGAGAGATAGGCTTGCCGATGGAGACGGTAATCAAGCCCGGTTTTTTGACAAAAGAATTCTTTGCCCAGCATTCACCTGAATTCATTGCAATTGGTACGACGGGGGTATTGGTTTCGATCGCGAGGCGCGTGCCGCCGCCCTTATAATACCCTTTTTCGCCGACGGGGATGCGCGTGCCTTCCGGGAACATGATGATCCACTGTCCGTCCGCTAGGCGCTTGCGTCCATGCACCACCACCTGTGCAAACGCATCCTTGCCTTTGCTGCGGTCGATGGGGATCATGCGCAGCAGCGCGATGCCCCAACCGAAAAACGGAATGTAGGTCAATTCCTTCTTGAACACATACACCAGCGGGCGAGGCATGATCATCAGGTAGAAAATGGTTTCCCATGCCGACTGGTGCTTGGACAATAGAATGACCGGCGCATCGGGCAGGTTCTCCATGCCCTTGACCTGGTATCGTATGCCGCAGACGACCTTGGCGGTCCAGATCACAAAGACATTCCAGCGCGAGGTCCAGTAATAACGCTTATTGTAAGGCAGCGGCGCGAACAAAAAGCAGGCCATGGCCCAGATGATGGTGGCGATGGTCATCAGCAGCATGAACAGCACGGAACGTAAAATCTGTGTGAAGCGGGTCATCGTGTCTCCAGATGGGCGGCAGTCAAGCGGTATCAATACCGGCTATGCTGTCGCGATATTGTCGGATGAGTGTTGCAATAGTTTGTCCACCATGCTCGCCAGGTCGGCGTGGATGATGGTGCCGGGCGGCAGGCCGCCGGTGGCCTGGGTTTTTTTGCCTTTGCCGGTCAGTACCAGGTGCGGTATGCAGCCGACGACAAAGCCGGCCTGCAGGTCGCGCAAGGAGTCGCCGACGGTGGGCACGCCTCTCAGGCCGATATCATAGCGGCGCGCGATTTCCTGCAGCATGCCGGGCTTGGGTTTGCGGCAATCGCAGCTTTCATCGGCGCTGTGCGGGCAAAAGAAAACCGTGTCAATTTCCGCGCCGACCTGTTGCGCCGCTATATGCATCTTTTGATGAATGGCGTTCAAGGTGGCCATATCGAAATACCTGCGCGCCACGCCGGACTGGTTGGTGGCGACCACCACCTTATAGCCGGCCTGGTTCAGCCTGGCGATCGCCTGCAGCGCGCCGGGCAGCGGAATCCATTCGTCCGGCGATTTGATAAATGCGTCCGAGTCTTGATTGATGACGCCATCGCGATCAAGAATAATCAGTTTCATAGCTCTTGTCCTGTGTGGAAGTCATAGCGGTTATAGACGAAGACTATAGCGTAAAGCACTGTCTGCCGCTTCGGGTTCAATCGAAACGGCAGACAAAGTGGCGGTCTTGCTTAGGCAGCGTGACGCCGTTATGCAGCAAGTTTTGAAATATCCGCCACCTGATTCAGCATGCCGTGCAGTTCCGACAGCAGCGCCAGCCGGTTATTGCGCAGGGCGGGGTCTTCTGCATTGACCATCACGTCATTGAAGAAAGTATCCACGTCTGCGCGCAGGGCCGCCAACGTTTTCAGTGCGCCGGTGAAGTCGCCCTTGGCAAATGCCGCATCCACCCGCGGTTTGACATCGCCCATCGCCTGGTACAGGCCTTTTTCCGCCGCTTCCTGCAGCAGGCCGGCCTGCACCGTGCCGGGTGTGCCTTCGGCTTTCTTCAGGATATTGGTAATGCGCTTGTTGGCCGCTGCCAGCGATGCGGATTCCGGCAGCGCCGCGAAAGCCTGCACCGCTTCCAGGCGCTCCACGATGGTGTCCAGCGTATCCGGATTCTGGGCGACGACCGCCTCCACTTCATTTTGCGCAAAGCCGCGTTCACGCAACTGGCCGCGCAGCCTGTCTTGCAGGAAGTTCAAGACGTCGGCGCTCGGGTCCTTGAAATTGGCATTGCCCGCAAACAGCTTGACGGTATCTGCCAGCAATTGATGCAGCGACAGCGTCAGGCGTTTTTCGACCAGCATGCGCAAGATGCCCAACGCGTGCCGGCGCAATGCAAACGGGTCCTTGTCGCCGGTCGGCTGCAAGCCTATGCCCCAGATGCCGACCAGGGTTTCCAGCTTGTCCGCCAGCGCCACTGCGGTGCCGGTTGCCGAGGAAGGCAGCGCATCGCCGGCAAAGCGCGGCTGGTAGTGCTCGGACGCGGCCAGCGCCACTTCGTCGTGTTCGCCGTCATGGCGCGCATAATAGGTGCCCATGATGCCTTGCAGCTCGGGGAACTCGCCCACCATGTCGGTCAGTAGATCGGCCTTGGCCAGCATGGCGCCGCGCTCGGCCAGCGCCGCATCCGCATGCATGGCCCCGGCGATGCTGCCGGCCAGCGCCTTGACGCGCTCCATGCGTTCCGCCTGGCTGCCCAGCTTGTTGTGGTACACGACGTTGGCCAGGCCCGGCAGGCGGTCGGCCAGTTTCTTTTTCTTGTCTTGTTCAAAGAAGAATTTTGCATCGGACAGGCGCGGGCGCACCACGCGCTCATTGCCCTGGATGATGTGTCGCGGATCGCTGGTTTCCAGGTTGGAGACGATCAAGAAGCGCGAACGCAGCTTGCCGCCGGCGTCGGTCAGCGCAAAATATTTCTGGTTGGTCTGCATGGTCAGGATCAGGCATTCCTGCGGCACCGTCAGGAACTCCGTCTCGAAATTGCATTCATACACCACCGGCCATTCCACCAGCGCGCTGACTTCGTCCAGCAGCGATTCGGGCATCAACACCTGGTCGCCGCCGGCCTTGGCCAGCAAGTCGCTGCGGATCTTTTCCTTGCGGGCTGCCACGCTGGCGATGACCTTGCCCTGGCTTTGCAGCGCGCCTGCATAGTCGTTCGCGTGGGCGATGCTCACTTCGCCGGAAGACAGGAAGCGGTGGCCTAGCGTAATCCGGCCGCTGTCCAAGCCCAGCAGCGCCAGCGGCACGATGTCGCTGCCGTGCAAGGCGATCAGCCTGTGTACCGGGCGCACGAACTGCACGGTGGAGCCGTCCGGGCGCTGATAGCTCATGACTTTTGGAATCGGCAGCTTGGCGACCGAGTCTTCCAGCGCCGCCTGCAGGCTAGGCGCCAGTGCGGAGCCGGGGGCGGTGTAGCTGTAAAAAAAGCTTTCGGCCTTGCCGTCCGCAGCG
>DATHMC010000136.1:0-6968 GCA_035487495.1 Undibacterium sp. | reverse complement strand
ATCCGGCACATCGTAAAAATGCATCTGTCCGGCCCGGTCGCTGACGGCCACCGGCAGGTTGATGTCCTCGGGGCGCTGGGCCAGCAGACGCTGATGGTACTGGCGCATCGGCTCGATATTGAGGCCGCGCCAGCCGCGCTGATAAAAGGCCAGGGTAACGGAATCGATCTCCGGATCATTGGCCCCGACGTCGATATAAAAGCCGTTCGGCACATGCTTCAGCGCACGCCAGAGCATGACATCTTCAAAATTCTGTGCGTAAGAGATGAACGTCATGGAATCATGCGAATGCATATCAGCGTTGAATATCCAGTTCAGGGTCCAGCCACGCACAACCGACAAAATGCGATTTGCTCAGGTTGGCGACATTAAACAAGAGTGCCAGATCGCGCCACTCGTAATTATTCTCAAGATGGGTGTCATTGCTGACCAGTGCGGTTGCGACGGAGTAGCTGCCCGGCCCCAGATTCATCCTGAACGCAAAGCGATAAATAATCTCTTCGCCGTTTTCGACCATCTCCAACGGTTGTTCCTTCAGGTGCGTATTCGTGCCGAAAATCGTCTGGCCCAGCCTGTCCTTGATCATATAGCCGAGCACCAGCCTGGGAATCGCCGCCTTGGTCCTGACCTTGACTTGCAAGATATTGTCGCTGCCCACGTCGACGGTTTCCACGCGCTCATTGCGCGCATTGTACAAGGCGATATCCGTGACGGTCGCTTCGCCGGTTCCGGAAATGGTCTGTATCTTGCCATCGTCGCGTATTTCCTGCCGGATAACCTGGTTTTCTTTCTCGGCAATCATGGCGTTGTAAAAATCCATGATTTCTTCAGGCGAGCCCTGTTTGGCCAGTTTCCCCGCATTGAGCAATATCGCGCTGTCGCAGATAGACTGGATTGCTGCCTTGTCGTGAGAAACGATCAGCAGCGTGGTGCCCTGCCGCCGGAATTCGCGGATGCGGTCAAAGCTTTTGTGCTGGAAGTAGGCGTCGCCGACCGATAGGGCTTCGTCAACGATCAGCACGTCGGGCCGCCTTGCGGTTGCCACGCTAAATGCCAGCCGCATTTGCATGCCGCTGGAATACACGCGTACCGGTTGGTCGATATAGTCGCCGATGTCGGCAAACGCTTCTATCTGCGGCATCAACGCCAATACGTCTTCCACGCTCAGGCCCAGTAACTGGCCTGCCATGACGGCGTTTTGCCTGCCGGTAAAATCCGGATGAAAGCCCATGCCCAATTCCAGCATCGCGGCGACGCGTCCGGTGATTGTTACGCTGCCGGTACTGGGCTGGGTGGTGCCGGTGATCAGTTTCAGCAGCGTGCTTTTGCCGGCGCCGTTGATGCCGATAATGCCGACCGCCTGGCCGGCCTCGACGGTGAAGTTGATATCTTCCAGCACCCATTTCAAGCGGTGTCTTTTGACCGGGAACGGGGATACCCATTCCGCAACCCTGGACCAGCGGTTCGGATATTGTTTATAGGCCTTGCCCAGATTGGAAACTTGTATGCGACCCATTACAGTTCATCCACCATTTCACCAACGTGTTTACGGAACAGGCGCATGCCAAACAGGCAAAGCAAGGCGCCGATGACTGTGATTGGCAGCAGGCTTTGCCAATGGGGCATATGCTGGCTGACCAGCACATCCTGGTAGGCATTGACGACCGCCGCCATCGGGTTGAACACCAGCAGACGCCTGATGTTTTCCGGCAGGATGCCGACAGGGTAGACAATCGGCGTGAACCAGAACCAGAATTGCAGGAAAATCGAGAAAAATTGCCCGACATCCCGGAAAAACACATTCAATACACCCAAGATCATGCCCAGTCCGGTTGCAAACACGGCCTGGAGCAGCAGCACCGGAAAGATGGCAAAAAACACCCAGCCCGGGAAGTTGCCGGTAATCAGCAGGAATGCGGTAAACAGTGAAAAGATGATACTGAAGTTCAACCCTGCATTCAGCACCATGATGATGGGCAGGCAAATGCGCGGAAAGCTCAATTTCTTGATGATGTTGGCATTTTCCAGAAACACGGTCTGGCCGCGCCCGGTGATCTCTGAAAACAATCCCCAGGTCAGCGTACCTGCGCACAGGTAGATGCTGTAGGCCAGGTTGTTATCGACGCCGGGCAGCCTGGAGCGCATGATCTGGGAAAAGATGACGGTGTAGACGATGATCATCGCCAAGGGATTGATTACAGTCCAGGCCGCACCGAGGATGGAGTTGCGATATTTGGACTGGAACTCGCGCTGGACGCTGCCGAGTATGAAACCACGGTATAGCCAGACGCCTTTGAGCATATTCATAGGCAAAACTTTATTAAGGGCATAGTGTGTTGAATGCGATCAGCAAGACGCCGGCCCCGGTCTTGCCGATGCTTGGCTCATGCCGAGGGCATGCTGAACGGCTGTTTTCTGATTCTGCCGATGAGCGGCGCTGATGCAGACAGACGGTAAGAAACGACGCATTATATAGTGCATTTCCTCAGCGCCGAAACCTGGCCGGAATGCTTGAAGATGGCCGAGCGGTGTTTGCAATATCGCTGTCAGGCATTTCCCTGCGCCAATTTTTGCAGCTCTTCCGGTTTGCGGATGATCAGCTTATGCATGTCTTTTTCCACTATGCCTTGCTGCACCAGACTCAGCAAGGCGCGCGTGACTGTCTCCCGGCTGGTATTGATCATCATCGCGATATCCTGGTGGGTAGGCAAGTTTTCCACCACTTCCAGGTTGCCGGGCTTCACTTGCTTGAACAATTCGATAAACGTGTAAATGCGCCGGGTCGTGTTATTGATGCTGAGCAGGGCCCTGAATTCGGAGTCGCGCTGGATCTTCTCCGCGAGATGGCGCAGCATCAGGTTGGCGACGGTAGGGGAGTGCGAAAACAGGTGCAGGGCCGTCGCACTCGGTAAGAAGCCCACCATGACATTGCTTAGCGCGACAACCGACGCTGAACGGGAGGCGTTATTGATAATCGCAATTTCGCCAAAAAAATCGCCTTCTTTCAGCATCCGCAGGCCGATCGCCCTGCCGTCTTCCGTGACGTCGACGACTTGCAACTGTCCAGACAGTAAAAACAGCAGGCTGTCCCCGATGCCGCCCTTTTGCAGCACCACATCGCGCTTGTTGAATTGCTTGACGCGCATGTCTGCCTTGACCTTTTGCATCTCGCTTTCGGTCAGGTCGGCCAACAAGGGAATCTTGCGCAGATTGACGGTGATCTGATTAACTTTGCTAATCTTGATCTGGACCTTGGTATTGGCGGGAACTTTGATGACGATATGACCCGGCGGCAGCTGGAGTGTTTCACCAGGCTGAACCTTGTTCGCTTGAACTACCAATTCGTTATTTGTGAGGGTCATCGAATCAAATTTTACACTACGGATTTACCGAGTTCTAAAAACAGGAAATTTTATATTGTGTATTCCTGCATCAAAGGCACAAAATAGCGACCAGCAGCACGCCTGCGGTGTTGGCGCCGATATCCCTCCAGCAGAATTTGCGGCCCGGTACCCAGTTTTGCAATACTTCTATCCCCCAACCTGCAAATATTAAGCCACAAAAATATAAAAGCAGCTCACTCTTACTATCGGCAACAAATTTTAATAAAAAAGCAAGCACAGCAAAAGCCAGGAAATGCAGCAATTTATCGTTTGGCAATGGAGGTAGCCAGCGTGCAGGAATCAGGCACGCCATAAAAAAGAGCAGGAATGCTCCGCCAAACAATAGAAATTCGAATCGCACGCAGTATCCTTTGTTGATGCAAGATATTAATCATGCGGAAATGGCAATATTTTGACAGATCATTTGCAATTCTGTTCAATTGATCTGGCAACGCATCGGGAGGGCATTCGCCCAGGCGAAAGTGCCGCTAACGGGGGCGGCGACGAAAACGGCGGTCAGCGGCGTTAAAAGCTTTGCCATTGCCATCCGACTTGCAACAGGGTGCCATTATATTGAAAAAGCGAAATGTTTTCCCTGTCGCGGACGTTCCGGATTTCCACGTGCAGCGCCTGCCTGTCCTTCAGCGGGTAAATAAACGAGGCCCGCAAGGTGCTGGTATTTTGCCTCCTTGCCAGATCGATCAGACCTGGGGAGTAGGCGAGTTCGCTTTGCCAGGATTGGTAACTCCAGCCAAACTCACCCACGACATTCTCTGTGACCAAGGTGCGCAACTGGGCGCCGGCAGACCAGCCTTTGCGGTCTCCTCCCAGTCTGGCGCCGGTGGCATGATCGTATATATATCCCAGAGTGCCTTGCGCTTGCAGTTTGTCAGTTTGATACGTCAGCTGGCTACGTACCTCCCAGGTGCTGGCATCGTAACCGGAAAGCGTTGGATACTGCACGTGTGAAAATCCGCCCGAGAAATTCAATTGCATCGTTTCGGGCAGCGGAACTGGCGGGGTCACGCGCGTTTGCAGACTGGCTTGCTTTTGGTACAAGCTGCCGGCCAGTGTGAGCAAGCCCAGGCTGCCCGATCCCCTGACATCCCAATTGCCAAAGCGCCAGGGGTGCTCTGCGCCTGCCGCGAGAGTCGCGGTGTTGTATTGATCGAGTTTATCGTTTTGCCGCAGGCGAAACTGGATGAATCCCTGGTCGCCATTAGACGACAGATCGCGCGCGTAGTCCGCCGAGATGGCGGTGAAATTGTCCCGCTTGGGCAAATATTCCGGCAGCAATTCCAGATCTACACGGCTGCTGCCCGTACCCAGGCTAAAGCTTGGATTGCTGGCGCCCTGATTGACGTTGCTATCCACCCCGCGGTCTATCGAAAACGAAGTGCGGGGGTGCGCTTGCCAGTGGTTGCAGCCCAAGGCGCGATAGCGATTGATGACATCCATGATTGCCGGAGGCGGATCGAATCGGGTTTCTATTTCCTTGAACAGGCGCTCCGCTTCAACCGCATTGCCCAGTTCGCACTGTATGCTCGCCAAGTCCAGCCAGGCACCGGCATGCTCGGATTCTTGCTGTATCAGCCGGGTTAGCGTCTCGCTCGCGTCCTTTTGCCTTTTCTGACTGATGGCCTTCAGCGCTTCAAGGTACATTTTTTCCTGCGGCGTCATATTGGCCTCTTCCTGGGCATGGCTTGTAGCGCTGGCCAGGACAAGACTAAAAAAAGACAGGCAAATCAGGATGGTGCGGGAAGCTTGCTTTTTACGAAAAAATATCACCCCGGTATCTCCAGCGTGAAAATGGTCGTCGGCTTTTCCTTGCCCCTCAGCATTCTTTGCCCCAGAAACTTGAAGCCGTGCCTGGTAGCATTATCCACAGTACCCTGGCCGATGATGACGTCATGCGGCAAGTCCCTCGCTGCGTCTTCCAGGCGGGAGGCAACGTTGACGCTATCCCCTACTGCGGTATAGATGCTTCTCGACGAGGTGCCGAAATCGCCGGCCATCGCAATGCCGCTTTCTATGCCTATGCGCACGCGTAAGGGCTTGTGGCCGGACAGCTGTTTTTTCATGCTCAGTTGCCGAACGTTTCTGATGATTTTGATTGCTGCATCCAGCGCCAGGTCCGCATGATTTTCTATGGGCAGCGGCGCTCCCCAGAATGCAACCAGGCCGTCGCCGGTGTACTTGTCCAGCGTGCCCATATGCTCCAATACCGGTTCCGTCAGGCATTCCAGGAAATCCCGGGTCAGATGGGCTGCTTCTTCTATGGTCAGGTTTTCTACCTGGTTCGTATAGCCCTCCATATCCGCTATCAGCGTGGTGACGTGCAATTTACGCGGCGCCAGCGGATCTTTCAGGTCGCTGCGCAGCAATTCGGTCACAACCGCTTTGGCGACATATTGTTGCAAGGTGCCCAGCAAGCGGCGCGACTTGCCTTGCGAGGTTTGCCATCCGAAAGGGACCGCCACCGCCAGCAAAAAGAAATGCGCCAGCAAAGGGCCGCTCGGAGAGAAAAAGTCATCGTGCAGGCTGATCTGATAGGCCAGCAGCAGCCACAGGCCGGATGCGCCTGCGAGTACGCCGATATTGGATAAGGCTGACAGGCGCGGGAAGGTATAGACGGCGATACCGGCTACCAAAGCGGAAAATAGTATTGCTATCCATTTGCCCGGCCAAGCCATGGGAGCGTGACCCTCCTGGGCATCCAGCAGGCTTGTCAGGGCTTCTGCATGCACCAGGAAGCCGTTGGCAGAGGAGGACAGCGGGGTGGCCACCCGATCCGACAGGCTAAGTGACGATGAGCCTATCACGACGAGTTTGCCGCGCAATAAATCGGGAGAGATGCTTTGCTGCAGGATGGCCGACGCGGGAATCACCTGATATGCCGACAAGGCCTTGCTGTAAGGAACACGCACAAAACCTTCCCGGTTGACCCCGCGGCTATAGTAATCCCATGCAGCAGAATCGGCTTTGTTCTTAGGCGCGCAGCAGTCAAACAGGGCCTTGGACAGGGTGGGGTAGTAACGGCCTTCAAACAGGGTGTAGGGAGGAAGGTGGCGCAGGGTGCCGTCTGCATCAGGCAAAAAGCCTATGTTGCCGACATGACGGGCATCTGCCAGATCGGCATAGTTGCCCACGAAGCCATAACCGGCGGCTGGATTGGGTATTGTTGAGTGCGTCCGTTCAATGGCGGCGGGTAGCAGGGCTGCTTGCAGCTGTCCCCCTCCAAGCACGCCTCGGCGTAGCGGCGGATCGCGTAAAGCGTCATAGTCAAATGCCTGGGCAAAGACAACGGGCCCATGTTTTGCCAGCAGGCTCAGCCGGATGTCTCCGTCGGTATCTCCCGGCTCGGCGAAAAAGATATCCAGCGCCACGCCGCGTACGCGGTAGTCTGCCAACAGGCGCTCGATCAACTCCACTATCCTGGTTCTGGGCCAAGGCCACGGCCCAAGGGCGGCCAGACTCGTTTCGTCAATATCAACCAATGCCACACGGGTTTCCGGCGTTTCGTTGGCGCGCATATTGATGAAGCGGTCGCGCAGCCATTCATCCCCAGGGTAGGTTTCTGAAGGA
>DATHMC010000135.1:0-11149 GCA_035487495.1 Undibacterium sp. | reverse complement strand
GCGGTCAGCGCTTCGCCGGTGATGGGATTCCTGAATACCGGCAATGGCCCGCCCGGACGGTAGCCGCTGGCGGCACGCAAATACAGCGCGTCGGTCTTGCTCAGGCGATACCTGGCCGTGAGCAGGTAGGTATTGGTGTCTTCGGCTGAGCTGGTGCCCGGTGCGGACGAAGAAGTCAAGATGCCTGAAAATTCCGACGCGGCGTACTGGCTGTTGCGTCCATGACGCATGCCAAACGTGAAGTCCAGCGCATCCGTGGCATACACCGTCGCATTGCCGTATACCGCAGTCTCCTTGTATGTAGAAGGGAAACGCGACGTCAAAATGTTAAGGTTGATGGGAGTGTGGTCAGCGTTGAAGCCAACCAAATCCTGCGTGCGGGCGCTGGTTTCCTGCGTGTAAAAGGCGCCGAGCAGCCACTCGAATTTCTTGGAGGAAGGCGAGATCAGCCGGAACTCCTGCGTCGTCTTGCGGGTGGCAAATGAATAAGGCAAGCTATATCCGGCGTTCACCAGTCCTACGCTGCTGAGCAAGGGCACATAGAGTTTCGACACGTCGTATTGCCCGCTGGTGTCGACGTTCTGATAGCTGGTGATGGAATGAAAGCGGGCCCAGCCCAATTCCGATTCTATGGCCGCAGACAGCAGGTCATACTTCTGTTTGTACGGCTCGCTCACGAACAGGCGTTTGGTATACTCGCCATCGCTGGCAACCCCGGTTGCTATATCCACGTCTTCCGCCGATGTGCCGTCCCGCTCGCTCTTCTGCGTCTGCGCCGTCAGTCGTATGCTTAGCTCACGTGACGGGGTCAGCAGAAACGAGGCCCTTGCACCCTCCATCCGGGCATCGTCGACAATCGCGCCGCCGTGTGCTGCGTCGCGAATATAGCCTGCATCCTTGCGCTTGTATAAACCCAGGCGCATTGCGGCGACACCGTCCTGGATGGGCAGGTTGGCGCTGGCTTGTATCCCGGCGTTTGTCCCGCCTCCTGCGGTAGAGGAAATGTCTGTGCTGAGTTTGATCGATTTCTCTTTGGTGTCAGGATCTACCGTGACATATTTCAGCAGGCCACCCATGGCGCCGGCGCCATACAGCGTGCCTTGCGGGCCGCGCAGGACTTCTATGCGCTGGATGTCAAACAGGCCGAGATCCAGCGATAGGGTGCTGCCGCCGGCAAATGCGGTACTGGAACCATAGGGAACATCGTCCACGTAGACGCTGACAGTCGGCCCGACTTGGGCGCCGGTACTGACGCCGCGCATGGTGATCTGGCTGCCTCCGCCACCTCCGCCAGCCTGACTGTAGTCCACCCCGGGGAGCGCACTGACGAAATCCTTCAACTGCTTGTTGGCGCCGCGCTCCAATGCTTCACCGTCGAGCACGGTCACCGACAAGGGCACTTCACGCACCGGCTCCCGCCGACGCTGCGCGGTGACGTTCACAATTGCTATCTTTGATGCGTCTTCGGATTTATCCGCATTTGCCTGCCCGCTGCCTGCGGCGGCATCGGCCGGAAGAGCTTGCGCCTGCGCCAGTGCGGCTGCGGGCGCCCAGATTGCGGACATTACCGCGGTACAAAAGATGAGGTCGTCCGCCTTTTTCTTCAGCAGTGCTACCCGGGGTTTACAGGATGAACTTGTTTTTTTCTTCACAATCAGTCTCCGCGTTGGAATAATTTTTATAAAAAACGAATATTCGTTTTTTATTATTCATGAAACGGAGAGGCATTGCAAGAATTATTTGATCGGCCGTTTTGATCTGTTTTTTTGTAGACTTTTTCTTGCGGAAAAATGAAATTTCCCATGAGAAATTTTCATGGCAAAATGATTTTCCGAGCGCAAGGAATATCCGGATTGCAGGCCGGCTATCAGGACAGACTCTGCCGGCGCCAGCTACCAGGCGTGTGCTTGCCCGCTGGACTGATGCTCGTCTCGCCCCCCCCTTCGGCGAGCGAACGCCGTCAGACCGTCAGACCTGCGCTCGACCCCAAAACGCTTGCAGATATGCTTATGGCGGTTTTAGGCTGCTTGCGATGTTTTCCGGCGCGGGACTATGCAGCCCGAATATCCTTGCGGCAAAAAAAATGCGACCGTCAACCGGTCGCATTGTTCATTTCTTTCCGCCGCATTCACGGCGCGTCACAACATCAGATTTCTTCGTACAGCGGCAAAGTCAGGAACTCGGCAAATGATTCCGAAGTGGACATCTGTTCAAAGATCTGTGCGGCGCGATCGTAGGTCGGGCCGGTGCCTGCGGTCGCTTTGACCTTGACCAACTCTTCCGGGATCATCGCCCGCACCATCTCGGCTGTCACCTTGCGGCCGTCATCCAGCTTACCCTTGGCGGAGCGTATCCATTGCCATACCTGCGAGCGGCTGATCTCTGCCGTGGCGGCATCTTCCATCAGGTTGTGGATAGGTACGCAGCCATTGCCGGCCAGCCAGGCGCCGAGATAGTGGATGCCGACGTTGATGTTGTAGCGTAGGCCGGCCTCGGTGATAGGCGTTTCAGGCTGGAAGTTCAACAGGTCTTTCGCCGTCACTTCCACGTCTGGACGCTGCTTGTCGATCTGGTTCGGCTTGTCGCCCAAGACTTTCTTGAACTCGGTCATCGCCAGTTCAACCAGGCCGGGATGGGCAACCCAGCCGCCGTCGTAGCCGTCGGTCGCGTCACGCGCCTTGTCGGTGCGCACGCCGCCCATGGCGATATCGTTTTTCTCAGGATCGTTCTTGATGGGGATCAGTGCCGCCATGCCGCCGATCGCCGGCGCGTTGCGCTTGTGGCAGGTCTTCAGCAGCAGCAGTGCGTACGAGCGCATGAACGGCGCGGTCATCGTGACCTTGGCACGGTCGGCCAGGCAGAAATCCTTGTCGTTCTTGAATTTCTTGATGCAGGAGAAGATGTAATCCCAGCGGCCGGCATTCAGGCCGGAGCTGTGCTCGCGTAATTCATACAGGATCTCATCCATCTCGAACGCGGCGACGATGGTTTCTATCAGTACTGTCGCCTTGATCGTTCCCTGCGGGATGCCGATCTCGCTTTGCGCCATCACGAAGATGTCGTTCCACAGGCGCGCTTCCAGATGGGATTCCATCTTCGGCAGGTAGAAGTAAGGGCCGGCGCCGCGCGCCAGTTGCTCCTTGGCGTTATGGAACAGGAACAGCGCAAAATCGAAGATGCCGCCGGAAATGCGCTTGCCATCGACCAGCACGTGCTTTTCATCCAGGTGCCAGCCGCGCGGGCGCACAACCAGCGTGGCGATCTTGTCGTTCAGCTTGTAGCTCTTGCCGTTTTGTTCCAGGCTGATCGTGCGGCGCACGGCGTCGCGCATATTGATCTGGCCCGTGATCTGGTTATCCCAGTTGGGCGTGTTGGAATCTTCAAAATCCGTCATATAGCTGTCTGCGCCGGAATTGAAGGCATTGATGACCATCTTGCGCTCTACCGGGCCGGTGATCTCCACGCGGCGGCACTCCAGCGCCTTCGGGATAGGCGCGATTTTCCAGTCGCCTTCACGGATATGCTTGGTCTCTGGCAAGAAATCCGGCTGCTCGCCGGCATCCAGGCGCTCGGCGCGCTCTATGCGGGCAGCCAGCAATTGCTGGCGGCGCGGCTCAAATGCGCGGCTGAGCTTGGCAACCAGGGCCAGCGCCTCGGGAGTCAGGATTTGTTCAAAGCCGGGCTTGATTTCGCCTTTGATTTCCATGCCGGCCGGCAGAGTGAGTTGAGTCATTTTTTTCTCCAAATTTAATCTAATAAGTCTTGGGCTTAAGTAAGCCCGTTAGCGGCAATATCATTCAGTTAAAAACTAAATTCCCTACATCTGTCGTTCCCGCTCAGGCGGGAACAACAAGAGCCGCCTACTTTTTGCTCTAACTAAGCACATTACCCGTTAGCGGTTTTTTTCTACAAAATCCAATACATCGGACAGAGAGCGCCCCTGTCCATGCGGCGCCACACCCAGTTCTTCCAGCGGCGCGGCGGCGCGGTTTACCCAGAAAGTCGTATAACCGAACCAGGTCGCGCAACAAGCGTCCCAGCAATTGCTGGAAACGAACAAGATATTCTTGGCCGGTAAGCCAAACACATCCGGCGCCATCTGGTAGGCCTCCGGTGCGGTCTTGAATTTTTTCACGGCTTCCACCGACAGCACATGGCTGAACAAACCCTGCATGCCGGCGGCGTCCACCGCCGATTGCAGCATGTGCGGATTGCCGTTGGACAGGATGCTCAATTTGAGGCCGCCCGCACGCAATTGCCGCAGCACGCCGAGGTTTTCGGGAAAAGCCTGCAGCCGCGCATATTGCCCCATCAGCGCATTTTGCGCATCCAGCGTCAATCGCAAACCCAGCTTGTTGCAGGAAAAAACCAGGGCATCCTGCGTCACTTCCCAAAACGGCTTGTACATGCTGCACATGGTGCGCAAACGCGTATATTCAATCTGCTTGTCGCGCCATAGTTCCGCCAGCGCCATGCCACGGCCAGGGAACAATTTCTCCCCCAATTCGCTGATCGAGTACACATCAAACAGCGTACCGTAAGCGTCGAAAGCAATGGCTTGTATGGACATGGTCATCATTTCAGATTTATTGCAGCACAGCACACGATTCAATGAACGGCGGCAACTTAAATATACGATTGGTAGTATATTCAATATCAGGGTTTATAAATATGATGTTTTATCACTTTATTTTTGCATTTAAGTTAAAGGTGAATAGACTTAACGATACAATTTATTACGATAAGTAAAAATACTAGCTTAAAAGTGAGTGTATTCTTACTTATTAGCATCTATTGCTGAGATACATGGACCAATTCAAACAACTTTCCACATTTGCCGAGGTCGCCACCCGGGGCAGCCTGTCATCGGCGGCGCGCGCCGAGGGTGTGGCGCCGGCCATGATAGGCCGCCGGCTGGATGCACTGGAGGAACGTTTAGGCGTAAAACTGCTGCAGCGCACTACCCGCAAGATCGCCCTGACCAATGAAGGCACCGCTTTCCTGGAAGATTGCCAGCGTATCCTGGCAGAACTGGAAGAGGCGGAGACTGCGGTGTCCGAGCGCAGCGCGCGCGCCAGCGGCCAACTGACGGTGTCCGCGCCGGCCGGTTTCGGGCGCCAGCATGTTGCCCCCCTGGTACCCTCTTTCCTGACCGAACACCGGGACGTGAAGCTGACGCTGAGCCTGAATGACCGCGTAGTGGACCTGATAGGCGAAGGCATAGACGTGGCGATACGCATCGCCTCGCTGACCGACTCCAACCTGATCGGCGTCAAGCTGGCGGACAATAAACGCGTCGTCGTCGCCTCGCCCGCCTATATCAAGCGGCATGGCACGCCGTCCTCCCTGGACGAGCTAAGCCACCACAATTGCCTGGCCTTCAGCAGCGACGGCAGCCAGCGCGGCTGGACTTTCCGCCAGAACGGCAAGAACGTGACGCTGAAGGTCGAAGGCAATATGGTCTGCAACGACGGCGAAGTGCTGCACGACTGGGCCATCTCCGGCAAGGGCCTGGCCTGGCGCTCGATGTGGGAAGTCGGCTCGGAAATCGAGTCCGGCAAACTGGTGACGGTACTGGATGAGTTTACCGCTCCCGGTAACGACATCTATGCGATCTTTGCGCAGCGGCGCCACCTGCCTTTGCGCATACGCGCGTTTGTGGATTTTTTACGGCATGCGTATAGCAAGCCTAACTATTGGGGCAATACTTAAATTCGTTTGCGGGAACGCTTCAAATGACGACGATTACTCAGGCTGACTCTTTGGAAATCCACTGCGGTTATCTGCCCGGCGCCATTGGCCGCATCGCGGAGATGCATGCGCTGTATTACTCGCGCGCAGTTGGATTCGGCCAGTACTTTGAAAGCAAGGTTGCCAGCGGTCTGGCCGAGTTTACGGGGCGGCTTGAGCGCCCGTGCAATGGCCTGTGGCTGGCACTACAGGACGGCAAGATAGCCGGTTCGATTGCCATTGACGGCGAGGATTCAGGTGAAAATATCGCGCATCTGCGCTGGTTTATCCTCAGCGACCAGATACGCGGCAGCGGATTCGGGCGCAAGTTATTATCCGACGCGATCCGCTTCTGCGATCAGCAGCAATTTACCGAGACGCATCTATGGACGTTCAGCGGACTGGATGCCGCGCGCAAGCTATATGAGGCGGAAGGCTTCAGCCTCGCGCAGCAATACACCGCGAGCCAGTGGGGCAAGGAAATGATAGAGCAAAGGTTTGTGCGGCCACGTACGCCAGAGCAGGCATAAGCCCACCAGACACAGCCTGGCCTTACGCCGCCCTTTGCCCCGCGGCGATGACTCCTGCGCCGGCCAGTGCCAGACCCACTCCCAGATAATCGCTCCATGTCGGAGCCACTCCGTCTACCAGCCACAGCCACGCCAGCGCAGTGGCAATATACACGGCGCCATACATCGCATACACGCGCCCGCTGGCAAGGGGATGCAGCGTCAGCAGCCACACAAAAGCGGTCAGGCTGCAAGCGGCCGGCAGCAACAGATAAGCAGACCCTCTGCCGGTCCACCACAGCATGGGCAGGTAGCATCCCAGCAGCTCTGCAATGGCGGTAAGCACAAACAGCCCGAAACCGCGCAGAAAATCCGTACTTCCCATGTCTATGGTCCTGTTTCAATGCGAGAGCCACGCAGCTTATCTGTTTGCCCGGACTGACACAAGCTTTGCCCGGAACATATCCGGTAATAAAAAACGGCATTCTCTCGAATGCCGTCTTTCCAAAATTCGCCAAGACTCAAAACTCTTCCCAGTCGTCCTGCCCTGCCGGCGCCACTGTTTCCTTGCTTTTGGCCGGCTTGGGCCGATTGATCGGCTGCACGTTGGAGGGCGCTGCTTTTCTGATCGGGATTGGTCTGCTCGGCGCCAATTTTGCGGCCGGTATGCGCGCCGCGGGAACGGCTGTAACGCTGGCGACAAATTGCTGGCTGCGTTCGTCAATCTTGAACACGCTGACGGCATCCAGCAAGCGCTGTGCCTGGTCCTGCGTACTGCCCGCCGCCGCGGCCGCCTGCTCCACCAGCGCCGCATTTTGCTGGGTGGCCTCATCCATCTTGCCGACGGCGGTATTGATCTGCTCCAGGCCGGCGCTCTGTTCGGCGCTGGCAGCGGTGATCTCGCCCATGATGTCGGCCACGCTTTGTATGGAACTGACGATCTCATGCATGGTCCGCCCTGCATCGTCCACCAGTTTGCTGCCGGCTTCGACCTTTTCTACAGAATCGCCGATCAACGCCTTGATTTCCTTCGCGGCGCTGGCGGAGCGATGCGCCAGGTTGCGCACTTCACTGGCAACGACGGCAAATCCCCTGCCCTGCTCGCCGGCGCGGGCCGCTTCCACTGCCGCGTTCAGCGCCAGGATATTGGTCTGGAAGGCGATGCCGTCGATCACGCTGATAATGTCGACGATTTTCCTGGAGCTATCCTTGATCGAGTTCATCGTATGCACGACATCGCCCACCACTGCGCCGCCGCGTGTTGCGACTTCGGAAGCGGTAATCGACAAGGTATTGGCCTGTTTCGCATTGTCGGCGTTTTGCTTTACGGTGGAAGTCAGTTGCTCCATCGATGATGCAGTTTCTTCCAGGCTGGCAGCCTGCTGCTCGGTGCGCCCGGACAAGTCCAGGTTGCCCCTGGCGATTTCATCGGTGGCAGTCGCGATAGAGGAGCTGCCATGGCGCACCTTGGTCACAGTATCCACCAGGCTCACACGCATTTTTTCCAGGCCGGACAATAATTGCCCCATCTCATCACGCGACTCGGCGACTACCGGTTTAGTCAAATCGCCTGCAGAAATTTCATCGAAATGCTCCATCATTTTCTGCAAGGGGCGGGCGATCGCCCGCAACAGGAAGAAGGCCGAGATCGATACGGCGACCAGGCCAACCGCAATCATCAGGATCGCAATCCAGCGGAACGTGGCGAACTTGCCTTGGCTGGCGTCATACATGGCTCCGGTAGACTTGGACTGATAGGCCACCAGTTCGTCCGTCTTGTCATAATAGGCTGCAAACAGTTTGGGCAGCTTGGTCATATTGACGGTATCTGCGGCCGCTTTGTCGCCGGCCTTGACCGCCGCCAGCAAAGGGAAAAATCCTTCGTTCAGGTAGGCCTCCCTCCTGGCGCCGACTTCATCCGATATCTTCTTTGCCCCGCTATCTGCCGGCAAGGAAAGATAATGCTTCCACGCTTTTTCGGATTCGTCGGTAAATTTTTCGGAACGCTTGACGATGTCCGCGACATCGGGCAATTCCGGATGCATCACCGCCCGGTCTATGACGACCCTGGCGCGCAAGGTATGCGCGCGGCTATCTCCGATCGAAACGATGGACGGCAATTGATTGGTAAAAATATCTTTGACCACATCGTTGCCGGCTTGCCCCCCGGCGATGCCCATGATGCCTATGATCACCAACAAAATTCCCATGAAAGCCATGGTCGCGACAAGGCGCAATTTGATCGTCAGGTTCAACATCTGAGCTCTCCCATTAATTATTTTAGGTATAGGTACTCGCGCGCGCCGAGGTACGACATCAATTTAAAGCATGGATCATGAATTTCAGTATGCCCAATAAAAATAAATTTCCATAAGGAAATATTTTATACTCAAATAATATCAGGACTGGCAACCGATATCGCTCTCTTTTTAGCTCGCGGACGGTCAGGGGCCGCTAAAGTTATGTTAGTTTTTATTTTCACGAATTGCTACAAGGATAATTCACTGAATAGGGGTAGAGAGAACAAAAGCATTCGCAACGCAATGGTTAACAATAGTGTCTTATGATCAAAAGACAAAGCGTGCAGGCAAAAAAAATCCCCGACTACTCGGGGATTCTCTAGTGCAACTTTAACAAGTCACATTCAGCTTATCAATTTTATTAGATTGCTTGAATGTTGGATGCTTGTTTGCCTTTAGGGCCAGTTGTCACTTCGAAAGAAACGCGTTGGTTTTCTTTCAGGGATTTGAAGCCATTGGATTGGATTGCGGAGAAATGAGCAAACAGATCTTCACCGCCTTCATCTGGAGTGATGAAGCCAAAACCTTTTGAATCATTGAACCATTTAACAATACCTGTTGCCATTACAATTTCCTATTTCAGTTAAGGTGGGCAAATGCCCGGTAAATCGTTTCAACCAAGTAAGGAATGACAGACTGATACTGCACTACCACCTAGAATCTCAACGACTAAATAATTATAAGGCATAAATCCGGCAGTAAGTAAAATTAAAAGAAAAAATCGGTGTTACGGCGATCATTACGCCGTACAGGCCAGCATTTTTTCTGTATTTCCCTGTAATTTCAGGTGTTTACAAGGACTTTCTCCGCATTAATGGCTGTTGTAAAAACCCGGAAATTGCCTAAAAACACGCCACAAATCAAAAAAAATGGCCTGATTTTCTTCAAAACGTCAGGATCCGAGGAAAAACTCTACCGTTTGATCGGATAGTTCATCCAAAGTCAGGCCCTTTCCCGGCTTGTACCACTGCACGCTGTAATTGATTGCTCCCAGCAATAACAGGCGCACTACCTTGCTGTCGGAGCGGATCAGGCCGGCCTCCTTGAGTTCGGTAATGGTTTTCTGCCACAGCTGGTCGTACCTGTCCTTCAGGCCTATGATCTGCTCTTGCAAATCGGCGGTCAGCGCATGCCAGTCATATAGCAGGACAGGGATAAAATCATGGCCTTCACCCAGCACTGTTTCCAGATGCGCGCGCACCAGGGCCCGGAATTTTTCCAACGGAGGCATGCTGCCGGCGACGATACGCTCGACCTCATCAAGACCGGCGACCAGTCCCTCTTCCATGACCGCCGCGAGAATTTCCTGCTTGCTTTTGAAATGGTAAAACGGACTGCCGGAGCGCATGCCTACCGCATTCGCAATGTCCCTGACCGTGGTGCCGTCAAAGCCTTTTTCCCGGAACAGGCGGGCAGATACGCGCACCAGATCGGCGCGGCGATTGCCGTCCTCGTCGCTGACAGTCGCCAGCGGGCGCGATCGGATGGCGCGTTTCCTGGGCAGGGCGATGGGCTCGATAGTATGTTGGGAGTCGATATTGGTCTTCATGGTCGGATGCCATTATACCGGCAAGGGGAGCTGAAATTACGGGGATGATCAGCATCCCCATGCCGCCTGCCGCGATTACCCAGCCTCGCCGAGGCTGGCGCCGCTTTCACAGAGCCGGCATAGGCGCAGCCTCCCCCTTTCCTATTCAGGGCCGCCCTGTCACGTTTATTGACAGCCGAAATGCGGCGCGCGCTTATTCATGAAGGCAGATATTCCTTCTTCAAAATCCTTGGTCGTGGAGATCGCCGCAAAATGCTCGATCTCGTCATCCAGCTGCTGCGCCAGGGATGTGGAGCATGATTGATAGATCAGGCGCTTCATGCGGATATAGGTTTCATGCGGGCCATGCAACAGGCGCGCCACCAGCTTGTCGGTAACATCACGCAATTGCTCGGGCGGCACTACCTGATTGACCAGGCCGTAGCGTAACGCGGTATCGGCATCGAAATTTTCCGACATCAGCATCAACTCCATGGTCTTGCGCACTCCCACGATACGAGGCAGGAACCAGGTACTGCCGGCATCCGGGCTCGCACCAACCCTCGCATAGGCCGTATTGAAACGGGTGCCCTTGGCGGCGATCACTATGTCGGCTGCGTTCATCGGCCCCATGCTGCTACCGGCAACGGCGCCGTGGACGGCGGCCACCACAATCGCCGGCATACCCCGCAAGCGAAGGATAGTGGGGTTGAGCTCTTTGCCGATTTCCCGTAGCACGTCCGGTGGATTACAGGATTCAGGCTGGAAGCCGCCGAGGTCGCCGCCGGCGCCAAAAATAGGTCCATTCGCCCTGATCAATACCACCCTGATGCTAGGGTCGCCGACGATCTCCTGCGTGGCATGGTTAAACTCGCGGATCTCATTCAGCCCTAATACATTCAAGCTTGCCGGACAGTCGAACACTATCGTTGCCAGGCCTTTTTCCTTCAACAAATGCGTTGCCATAATGGGTCTCCTCCATGTCAGGTTATGAACGAAGTTTCTTTCATGCTAGACCCCAGTCGCACAAAAAGCAAATGCTTGGTAAATCTGCCCGGCCAATATTTTCTCATCCGCAACGC
>DATHMC010000134.1:0-16280 GCA_035487495.1 Undibacterium sp. | reverse complement strand
ATATCGCTACGCGGCCCGCAGCGGCAGCCGCACGATGAAGGTCGTGCCGTGGCCGACCTCGCTCTGCACGTCGATGCTGCCGCCGTGCTCGACGACAATCTGCTGCGTGAGCGAGAGCCCCAGGCCGGTGCCGCTGCGCTTGGTGGAATAGAAGGGCACCAGCGCATTGGACATTACCGCGTCGTTCATGCCGCTGCCCCTGTCCATCACTTCTATGCGCACCAGATGCTGGATACGGCGTACCGCCAGGGAAATCTCCTCCAGCGCGGAGCCGGATTCATGCGCATTCTTCAGCAGGTTGAGCAAGGCCTGTTCCATCTGCGCGACGTCGAAACTGATCGTATCCTCCGGCAATGGGGCTGCCAGCGTGAATCCGATCTGCGATTGCAGGCCGGCGACGAAGTTGGGCCAGTCCGTGTTTTCTATCCTCGGCGTCGGCAGTTTGGCAAAGCTGGCATAGCCGTGGATGAAGCTTTCCAGGTGGCGGGTGCGCTCTTCTATGGTTTGCAGGATTTCCGGCAGGCGCTCCGTCTGCCCGCGCCTGACCAGTTCAGCGCCGGAGTGGGCCAGGGAGGCGACCGGCGCCAGCGAGTTGTTCAGCTCATGGCTGATGACCCGTATGACCTTTTTCCAGGTCTGCACTTCCTGCCGGCGCAGTTCTACCGTCAGGTGGCGCAGCAGCAGCAATTCATGGCTGCGGCCGTTCAGGCTGAAATTGCGGCGGGCGAGGTGGTACACCTCTTCCTCTTCGTCGCTGCCGCCGGTATTTTCCGGATTGTCCCTGGGATTGACGGTGAACAGGCCGTCGCCGCCTTTGTCTATCGCCTCGCGCAGGGAGGCTGATGCGTGCTGCAGGATCTGCTCCAGCGTATGGCCCTCCAGCTTGCGGCCCTGGTTCAGCAATTGGCGCGCGGCGAGGTTGGCAAACACGATGGGGCCGCGGTCGGAGATCAGCAGCATGGCAACCGGCGTGTTTTGCACCATGGTATCCAGCAGCAGTTCACGCTGCATCAGGTTCAGCCTTTGTTCGCGCAGTACGCTGCCCAGCGCATTGTGGGCTTCCACCAGTTCATCCAGTTCATCCCGCCTGTGCCAGTGCAGGCCAAACGAGTAGTCGCCATCCTGGTAGCTGATCACGGTGCCGCCCAGCGCGCGAAACAGCGCCAGCATGGGGCGCAACTGGCTGCGCACGAGCGTGATACCCACAGGCAGCACGATCAGCACGGCGAGCAAGGCAGTCAGCGCAGGTTCTTGCGGCAATACCTTGACCAGGGCCAAAGTGACTGCCACCGCCAGCACAACCAGCAAACCCGCGAGCAGGGAAAAGCGTGCCGCCAGCGACAAAGGGATGCCGTGTTTGGTTTTGTGCTGGCTAGGGGAAGAGCTGCTCATCCGGCCCTGCTGATGCCCAGCCTGTCCATGCGCCGGTATAGGGCCTGCCGGCTCAGACCCAGTTCTGCGGCGGCCTGGGCGACAATACCGCGCGCCTTGGATAGAGCCTGTTCCACGGTTTCCCGGTCCAGTTCCACGTCGATGGCAGCGGCATTGGCCGCCATGCTGGCAACAGGCGCGGGCAGGCCCAGGTCGGCGGCCTTGATCTCATTGCTTTTGGCCAGCAAGCCGGCGCGCTGCATCACATTTTTCAACTCGCGCACGTTGCCGGGCCAGCTATGCCGCTGCAACGCGGCCAGCGTCGTCGCGTGCAGGGTTTTGCCGGGGCCGAGGAAGTGCTCGGCCAGTGGGATGATGTCAGCCGGCCGCTCCGCCAGCGGCGGCAGGTTCAGTTGGATCACGTTCAGCCGGTACAGCAAATCCTCGCGGAAGCTGCCGCCCCGGATCATCGCAGGCAGGTCGGCATTGGTGGCGCTGATCAGGCGCACCTTGACCTGGCGTTCGCGGTTGGAGCCCAGGCGCTGGAAGCGGCCCGTCTCCAGTACGCGCAATAGCTTCATTTGCCCGGCCAGCGGCAGGTTGCCTATCTCATCGAGGAACAAGGTGCCGCCGTCCGCCGCCTCAAACTTGCCGTCGCGCGCCTTGCTGGCGCCGGTATAGGCGCCCGCTTCGGCACCGAACAGCTCGGCCTCGATCAGCTCGGACGGCAGGGCGCCGCAGTTCAGCACGACAAAAGGGCCGTCCCTGACACTGGAATTGGCCTGGATGATTTCCGCAATGCGTTCCTTGCCCGCGCCGTTGGGCCCGGTGATCAATACCGACACATCGGAGCGCGCGACCTGGCAGGCCATGTCCAGCACCCGCTCGGTCGCCGCATCCTGCCAGACCAGTTGACGCAGGTCGTAATTCTGCTCCAGCTCACGCTTTTGCCTGCGTTCGCGCTGCACCCGCTGTTGCAATGCGCGGTTGACCTGGCCCAGCTCCATCAAATTCTGCACCGTTGCGATCAGGCGCTGGTCGTTCCACGGTTTGCCCAGGTAATCCGCCGCACCCGCCTTGACCAGGCCTACCGCCGCATCCAGGTGGGTCCACGCGGTCAGCAGGATCACCGGCAGGTCCGGATGGCGTTTGCGTATCTTCCGGAACAGTTCCACGCCTTCGGCGCCAGAGGTGGTATCGGCGCTGAAGTTCATATCCTGTATCACCAGGTCTACCTGGGATTTTTCCAGCGCGGCCAGGCCTTCTTCCGGCGATTGCGCGCTGACGGTGGCGATATCGTGCAGCGATAGCAGCACTTCCAGGGCGATGGCTACGGAGCGGTTGTCGTCGATGATGAGTACGGTGGGCATGGGGTTAGGATAACATTTAGGAAGTGGGTTATCAAACTTGCTTATTGAGCTTGTTGTTTGGACGTGGCTGTATTTTGTGATCGCTGGCCGGGGGTAGCCCGGCGGCTACTTACTTTATTTTGCTTCGCCAAAATAAAGTAAGCAAACAAAAGGCGACCGCAAGCCTCGCCCCTTCGGGGTGCCCGCTTGTGCGGTACAAAAAATGGGAAATGGCCGAAACTCGCCTACGGCTCAGACAACGGCCATTTCTGATCCATTTTCTGTGCCGCACAACCGGCGAGGCTCCAAGCGGATGAAGGTCAAAGGCAACTTCAAAAACAGCGGCAACCAGATTCTCCCATGTCAAAAGAATCTTATCTTTCAAAGTTGCGATGGGCTGATGTTGGTGTTGTGGTTGCTTTTGACGTTAATCCGCTGGGAACGCTGCATTTTGTGCGTTACAGAAAATGGATCAGAAACAGACGTTGTCTGAGCGCAGCGAGTTTCGTCTGTTTCCCATTTTTTGTCATGCACAAAATGTGATGGCGCTTGCGCCATCACCCGAAGGGCAAGTCTGCGGTCGCCTTCTTTTTGCTTACTTTTTTCTTGGGGCCGCCTAGGTGGCGAAGCAAGAAAAAGTGAGTGGCTGTCGGGCCACTCCCGACCTGCATCCACGATAGCGCAATAAAATTATAAAACGAAGCTCTAAGCACTTCTCGTAGCCGTCGCCGGCGATATACTCGCCGCCCGCAACGCCGGCCCATACACCGCCCCTATCCCCAGCAACCAGAAAATCCCTGCTCCCGCCAGCATATAATTCACCGGCAGCTTGGTCAATTCCAGCTGGCTGACCAATAACTGGTTCAAGGCCACCGCCAGCAGCAGGCCGCTGGCGATGCCGCCGGTGGTGATCAGGATGTTCTCGGTGAGGAAGTAGCGCAGGATATCTATCTTGCGCGCACCCAGGGCGCGGCGCACGCCGATTTGCTTGCGCCGCTGTGCCACCCATAGCGTCGTCATGCCGACGATGCCGCTGGCGGTGATCAGCAGCAGCAGGGCGCTGACGGTGACCAGCAGGCCGGCCAGGGCCATGTCGCTGCGATACCTGCTGCTGCGGTCGGCTGCTACCGTCTTGGTCTTGATGGTGACTGCCGCCGGGCCTATCTTGCGCATCGCTTCCGCGGCTTCCTTCATCACGCGGTCGCGCTGTCCGGGTTCGGTGCGCACCGCATACTGGGCAAAATCCGTGCGTCTGGGCAGGATGGTCGAATATTCGCCGCGCGCGCTGCTATCCGCGCCGACGCTTTGCAGGCGCTCCACGACGCCGATGATGCGGACTTCCTCAGCATCGTTGCCGGTGCCGAAAAAAAGCGGCTTGCCGATCACGCTACCGGCATCCGGGTACAGCTGCCTGGCCAGTTCCTGGGTGAGGATGACGACCTTGGGGTACTCGTTGCTGAGCGCGGGGTCGCTTTCCAACACATCGTCTGAAGCAAAATCCCGGCCTTCCAGCAATTTCAATCCCAAGGTGGCGACCAGCGAATCCGACGTGTAATAGTCGGATGCCGGCGTGGATTTTACTTGCTTCCTATCGCGCGCCACGCCGGAGGTGCTGCCGGAGCGGGTCATCGGCATCTGGTTGGTGGCGGCGACCGATAGCACGCCGGGAATGCCTTTCAGTATCTGGTGCGCCCTTTGCTGCTGTGCGATATTTTCATTGAAGTTCAGCGGCGTGATAGGGATGATTGCCAGGCGGAAGAGCGTGCTTTCGTCGGTAACGCCGCTGGGGCGCACCGATACCGCCTGCCGGTTGTTGACGATATATAGCGCATTGGTGAGTATCGCCAGGCTGATGGCGACCTGTATCGCGACCAGCAGCGGGGCGGTTTTGTTGCGCAATAGCGCAGAGAAAATAGGGCGGATTTCCATGACTGTCCTTGTTTGCGTCACATCACTGGGATTTCAATTGCAGCGCAGGCGTGACCTGGCAGGCGCGCCAGGTAGGCAGCAGCCCCGCCAATATGCTGGCCGACACGGATAGCAGGAAGGTGATGCCCAGCATCATCCAGTCCATGCCCGGCACTACCGACAGGTTGGCCGATTGATCGGCGATGATGCGCATGCCGAGGAAGCTCAGCGGCAGGCCCAGCAGGCCGCCGGCCAGTCCGACCACGGCGGTCTCGATCAGGAATTGCTTGAAAATTTCTGCCCGCGACGCGCCGAGTGCGCGGCGCACCCCGACCTCGGAGGCGCGCACGGAAAATTTCGCCAGCAACAGGCCCACCGTATTGACCAGGCACAGCAACAGGAAGCCGAAGGAGAGCCATACCGACAGCTTGCTGTCGCTACGGACGACGCCGAGGTAATCCAACCATTCCGTCACGTTGTACAGCTTGTTTTCGCTATTCCGGGGGAAGCGGCCCAGCTTCCTTTGTTCGCCGGCATACGCGTTCAGGTAGTTTTGAATGGCGACCCGGTCGGAGGCGGATTTGCTCTCAAACCAGAATTGCAGCCAGGTGCATTCGGAATCCAGGAAGCCCTGGTAACCTGGCGTGACATGGTCGTTGCAGGTGGTGCTGCCCGACTGGCCGAACTCGATGCGGATGGCGGTGCTGAAGGGAATGAAGATGCCGTCTTCGCCGTTGAAGCTGCCGCCATTGCCATTAAGCAAGTGGGTATAGCGCGGTATCGGATTCCAGGTATCGAGTACCCCGACAATCTGGAAATCATTGCTGTGCAGGCGCACATGCTTGCCTACGGGATTGGCCTTGCCATACATTTTTTCACTTTGCAGGCGGCTCAGGACGATGACCCCGGCCTTGTTGCCGTCTTCTTTCTCGCTCCAGGCGCCGCCGTACAGGAAGGGCGTTTCAAACATCGCAAAATAATCGCTGGAGACCGCCAGGCCGCTGACTTCCACGACCGGCAGATCCGCCCGCTCCGGTTCTATGCCGCCCTCAATACCGTATACCACCGTGCGGCGCGGCCCCTGTTTGCTGGCCAGCAGATTGGCCGCATCGCGATAGGTCATCTGGATGTCGTCCGGTTTGGCGCCGGGGACATAGCCTTTTAGGGAGCCGTTATCCAGCAGAGGCACCAGCAATCTATCGCTCTTGTGCGGAATAGGGTTGCCGGACATCACTTGCAGGATGGTCAGCGTGGAAACGCTGGCGGCAACGCCGACTGCCAGCGTCAGCACCATCAGCGCCGTCAGGGCCGGATTGCGGCGTAGACTGCGCACGCCCAGCATGAAATAATACTTGAACATATGGCCTCCTTATGACGCTGCGGCCGCTGCGTGATGCGCGGCATTCGCATCGAACAGCGACGGCGTCTTGCGCACCAGATCGCTGACCTGGCCGTCGATGATATGCACATTGCGCTGCGCGCGCACCGCCAGTTCAGGGTCGTGCGTCACCATCAGGATGGTGGTGCCGCGGGCGTTGATTTCTTCCAGCAATTCCATTACGCTGCGCGCCATCTGGGTATCCAGGTTGCCGGTAGGTTCATCGGCCAGCAGCAATTTGGGCGAGCCGGCCAGTGCGCGGGCGATCGCCACCCGCTGTTGCTGGCCGCCGGAAAGTTCCGCCGGATAGTGCTTCATGCGCGAGGCCAGGCCAACCTGGCCCAGTGCGTCTTCAATGCGCTCCTTGCGCTCTGCCGCGTTGAAACCGCGGTAGCGCAGCGGCACATCCACGTTGTCAAACAGGCTCAGGTCGGGGATCAGGTTGAAACCCTGGAAAATGAAGCCCAGTTTTTCATTGCGCAAACGCGAACGCGCATTGTCGTCCATGCCTTTGACATTCACCCCATCCAGCAAATAGTCGCCGCCGGTAAATTCTTCCAGTAGGCCCGCGATATTCAGGAAGGTGGTCTTGCCGGAGCCGGAGGGGCCGGTCACGGTGACAAATTCGCCTTCCTTGACATGGATCTCAAACCCCCGCAGCGCGTGCGTCTCTATCATGTGGGTACGGTAGACTTTGCTCAGGTTGTTCATGCGTAGCATAGCGGGCCTTCCTCTTTAAATTTGGATGAGTTCTTAGTTATTGATCGAAACACTTGCTGCATTTTCAAAATTGTCGGTGCCGGCGATGACGACCTTGTCGCCTTCCTTCAGGCCCTCCAGGATTTCCACTGCGGTGACGCTGGTGGCGCCCATCCTGATCGGCTTGCGCCGGGCGACGCCGTTTTCCAGCACGTAGGCGAAACGTCCGCCTTCATTTTCCACAAACGGGCCGCGCGGCAGCATCAGCACGTTCGGCCTTTCTTCTATCAGCAGGCGGGCGGAGACGCGCTGGCTCTGGCGCAGGCCCGGTGGTTGTTCGCCGCTGAAGCGCACCCTGGCCAGCACGATATTTTTGACGACCTCCGGCGACAATGCCGACAATTTGCCGACGGCTTTCACGCCGTTGATAGTGATTTCCGCATTCATGCCAAGGCCCAGGTCGGCGACATAGGTTTCCGGGATTTCCAGTTCCACTTCCAGTTGCGACAGGTCCACCAGCGTCATCAGTGCGGTATTGGCCGCCACCACGCTGCGATTGGCCACCGACAAGGTGCCGACAAAGCCGTCTACCGGCGCGCGCAGCTTCAATTCGTCCACCCGGCGCTGCGCGTTGTCCCTGGTCAGCCGTTGCTGCTGCAACTGGCTGATCTTGGTCTTCAGCGCCAGGTCCACGTCTTCATTTTCCAGGCCGGTCGCCAGCTCGGCGTGCCTGGAGCGGATCTCGGCAGACTTCAGCGCATCCTGCGCTTTCAGAAAGTCGATCTTGGCAACCACACCCACCTGGCCGGCGGCTTCTATGCGTTGATACGTGCGCTCGGCAGACACTCTCTCGATTTCGGCCTGGTCCGCATCGCGCCTGGCCAGCAGCTTTTGCTTGCGCGCCAGGATGCGCTGGCGCGCGACTTCCGCCTCCAGCTGTTCATAGCTGGCTTGCTCGCGTTTCAGTTCATTGGTGAGGTCGGGCGACTCCAGTTCGGCGACGATGTCGCCTCTTTTGACGGTGTCGCCGGCTTTTACCTTCAGCGTCACCGTGCTGGGCGCGGTGGAATACAGGGTGGGGCTGATGGCGGCGACCATGCGGCCATTCACCGAAGCATCCCTGACCAGGGTGCCGCGGCTGACCTGGGCCACGCTCAGGCGCGCCATACTGACCGACTGCGAACTGCCGCGCCAGGCAGATAGCAGCAGCACGCCGGCCACAACGCCGGCAACAGCCAGGCCGCCCCAGATGGCAAACTTCCTGGTGCGCCAGCCCTGCGGTGTGGCGATGACAGAATCTTGTGCAGAGGTATCGCGGATCATAGTGGTATCGAAAAGAGAGACATTGCCTTATAGGCACGAAGTGTGCCAGCGCGATTTAACGGCTAAGTAATTGATTTTGATGAATTTGTAGTTCGATGCAGAGCTTGTCCGCGGTGTCCGCAGGCTGTCCGTCCGTCCGCCGGCGGACAAGCCAGGGGAACCGTCGGGCTCGAGGGCGTGTTGACGTTCAATTTGAGGGTGCGATGTCAACACGCCCTAGGCAATGCGCGACGCATGCTGGCGGAAATAGTAGAACTGGAATTGCCCGCACAGATCCACTCTCAGCGTGACGGTAGTCAGGCGGGGCGCGATACTGGCCGACAAATGACAGTCGCCAAGTGCGGCAAGGGCTTCGCCGATCGTCAGGGGAACGGCATGCCCAAGCCCGCTTATTTCGAGACGATACACACTGACAGTGTCCTGGTTGTCCAGCCAGCTAAAGCCCAGCAGCAAGGCTGCCAGCACGCCGCACAAGCCGGTGGCAAGCCGTGCTGCAAGCAGCTTGGCAGAGCGTTTCAGTTGTGATGGAAAATTGCGGTTCATGGCGCGATCGTATGGACGGATAGCGACAGACAGGCATGAAGCGTGCCAACATTCCGGCAATTTCAAGTGATTGATTTATAAGGGAATTGAATTTTCAATGCGGCCGTGCGCGCTGACCGGACAGCGTCCGCGGTGACCGGCGGACAGCAAGGGCAACGCCATTACACAGGCGGGTAAGGTGCCGCCTTAGCCGGCCGCCGCGCATTCCCGGCCGCACCGGCTAGGCGCGTGAAGCAGTCGCCTCAGACGGCTTGCCGTCTGCCTGCGTAACGAATTTCTTTTGCGAAGCGCTAAGGCCAGGATAGTGTCGCAGCTCTTTGCATCCAGGTTTGCCGACGTGACGGGCCTCATGCAAGGCATCGACCATGCGTATGCCGCTGTCCCCGCAAAAGCGAAAGAAGGACATGCACGCAGCTATTCCCGCATCTTTGCTTTCAAGTGGTTCCAGTTGTTGACCAGCTGCTTCACATTGGACAGATTGGCGGCCTGGCGGCAGGCGGGGCAGTCGCACACAGGTTGTTTGCGTTCGCGCACTTGGGCAGCATAAATTCTTGCTTGTTCGAATGTCATGATTGCACCCTCAGGGAAATGCCGGGCATAGCCGGCAGGTTGGAGGCGGCATCCATCATCGCATTGTGTTCGCCTATGCTGGTGTAGACCACGGGTGCCGCCTGGATTTCGACCATTACTGTGTAGCTCATGTTATGAAAATCCTCGGATCGTGGATGACGGATCAACGAATTTCGCGATGCCGGCTAGCATAGGCTCGCCCACAATTTCGCGCTGACCGCATGATTAGTCGTTTTCTCCGTTCGACCTCGCCATTCCGCTGCCTGGCAGGTACATCATGTCGTTTATCTCAAACCGCTGGAAAGCTGGATGCCGACCGCCTAGCATGCGCGTAGCAGATACAGCGGGAGAAAAAATCAGATCAAACGGCCAACTTGCTTCTATGTGCCTAAGACCAGGATATTCCTTTCATGTTGCTGCCGGTATCCTTCAGATGTTTTAAAACAAATGTAGTTCTCAGGCTACTTAATTCAAAAAAACAATTGAAAAATAAGGTGAAATGATGCGAATTTGGCTCTCCGAAATTCTTTTAATGACAGGCCTGGTTTCAAGCAGCAGGCTGGAGCGCAGGTATATTTACAGCGAATAGTGTGCGATCGACGTCAGGCAAAGATATTCCGCATCTTCCCTGGCGAGATCAATTCGGAGTTTCTGAAATTTCCCCGAATCCAATAAAAGGGCCTGTATACGCAGGCCATTCGAACAGTCTGTTAGAGGAAAAAATTCATGATAAACGCAACATCACGTACCGGATTAACCGCTGTGCTGGTTGCCGCTACATTCGTCTTTGTCCCAGCGAAGCATGGCATCGGGGCCACGCTGGACGACACTGCCGAATTGGCCAAAACAATCGGCGCACTCGATGCCAAAGTGTTTGATGCATACAACCGATGCGACATGGAAACATTCGAGAATTTTTCCACACCGGCTGTCGAGTTTTATCACGATCAGGGCGGCGCAACATTCGATCGCGCAACCGTCATTGCGAATACCCGAAAGTATATTTGCAACAAGGTTCACAGGAAGCTGCTGGTCGAAACGCTGAAGGTGTATCCGATCAAGAACTTTGGCGCGATTGAGGAAGGTGAACATGTATTCTGCCAAATAGAGAATGGAAAATGCGAAGGAGTCGCAAAATTCCTGATGATCTGGGAAAACAAGGACGGCAAATGGCGGATTAACCGGGTCGTCAGCTACGGACACCGTGAGCTCAGCGCAAGCGAGAAAGTGCTGCCGTCACTCAAATTGAACTGACAGCTCAGACAGCCGCTGCCACGTCGGCCATGCATGGACATTGAACCTGAAGAAGAGCAAGACCTGCGGCCGCCATCATAGCGGCACGTCGACCAGCAGGTGCGCAGTTAACAAGCGTATCCTGCGATCCACGAAATAGCCGCCGGCTTCCGTATAGCGCAAGTAGCAGCGCCCGCAGCGGATGCATTGCGCAACGATGCAGCGGTTGCAGGGAAAGTAGCGCGGCGCAAGCGGCGCCGCCGGCGAATCGTAGCGCGTGCCTGAAGGATGGAATTCAACAAACGTCGGTTCTGTATAGGGATCTTCAAGCAAGGTGCCCACTTCCTGCAAATCTTCTTCCGCCAGCGACAGCGGGACGCTGGTCCAACTCTCCAGATTGACGGTGCGGCACGCACAAGCCGCATCAATATGGGCGGACTCTGCAGCCAGTGCAGCCAGAGCGGGAAAATCCAGTTTTGGAAGGTTCATCGTCGTTAAAACCTCTTTGAAAAAATGACGCGCGCAAGCGAGCATGAAGGTGCGTCCGAGTATACCCCAGCCTTCATTCTGATTCCTTGCAGCCCTTTTTTACCGGCGGGCGCCGGCTTGCCAGGAACGCGGTAGCGGCCATTGCCATCCCGCCTTTCGGGGATGGCAGATTGCAAAGCGCTATGTTTTTGGATATATTGCGCTGTAATCTCAGCTTTTTCACCAATGGATATCCACCATGATCTTCAAGAAAACCGGTTTTACCCTGGCGGCGTCGATGTGCCTGCTGCTGGCCGCTATTCCGCAGGCGCAAGCCGGTGAGCTCATCGTTTCCGGCGCGGCCAGCCTGACCAATGCCTTCAAGGAGCTGGGCACGGCCTTCCAGGCTACGCATCCGGCCACCAAGCTGCAATTCAACTTTGCCGCGTCCGACACTTTGCTGCAGCAAATTGCCAAGGGCGCGCCGGTGGACGTGTTTGCCTCTGCCGACCAGGAGACCATGGACAAGGCAGAGGCGCAAAAACTGATCGCTCCGCAATCCCGCAGGAATTTTGTCGGCAACAGCCTGGTGGTCATCCTGCCGAGCGACAGCACGGCGACGGTGAAAGCGCTGGGCGACCTGAAACAAGCCGGCTTCAAGCGGATCGCCATCGGCAACCCCGCCAGTGTGCCGGTAGGCCGCTACACGAAGGAAGTGCTGGAAGCCGCAGGCAGCTGGCCGGCTTTGGAGGGCAAGATGATCCTGGCTCAAAATGTGCGCCAGAGTCTGGACTATGTGGCGCGCGGCGAGGTCGATGCCGGTTTTGTGTACGGCACCGATGCCGCGATCCAGCGCGACAAGGTCAAGGTGGCTCTGACCGTGCCTACGCAAAAACCGATCAGCTATCCGCTGGCCGTGACCGCAGCCTCCGGCAATGCGGCGGAAGCCCGGCAGTTTGTGGAATTTGCGCTGTCGCCGGAAGCCCAGGCCATCTTTGCCAAGTATGGTTTTACCAAACCCTGATACCCTAATGGTTTTCCGTTAAAGCAAACGATTTATGGGTTCAACATGGACGGCGTTGTCGCTGTCGCTTACTGTCGCGCTGTGGGCCACCGGCATTTGCCTGATTACGGGGACCGGCCTCGGTTATCTGCTGGCGCGCTGGAAGTTTCGCGGCAAGGATATCGTTGACGCGGTATTGACGCTGCCCATGGTGATGCCGCCGACGGTGCTGGGCTACTACCTGCTGGTGCTGCTGGGGCGCAAGGGCCCGCTAGGAAGCTGGCTGCAAAGCCAGTTCGGCATCAACCTGATCTTTACCTGGCAGGGTGCGGTGATCGCTTCTGCGGTGGTCGCATTCCCGCTGGTGTTCAAGGCGGCGCGGGCGGCCTTCGAGGTCGTCGATCCGCAACTGGAAAAAGCCGGCCGCGTGCTCGGCATCTCCGAGCTCGCCATCTTCTTTCGCATCACCTTGCCGCTCGCCTGGCGCGGCATATTGTCCGGCGCGCTGCTGGCGTTTGCCCGCTCGATGGGCGAGTTCGGCGCCACGCTGATGGTGGCCGGCAGCATACCCGGCAAGACGCAAACCCTGTCCATCGCAGTCTATGAAGCAGTGCAGGCGGGGCAGGATGACATGGCGGCCACGCTGGTGATGATTACCTCCATCACCTGCATCGCCGTGCTGCTGGCGGCCGGACGGCTGGCGCCGGGACAGGTGGCGTCCCGATGAGCCCGATGAACCCGATTAAGCTCGCGGTCGAGATCCGCACCACGCTCAAAAGCGAAAAACGCGAGTTTACGCTGGATGTCAGTTTTTCTTCCGGCAGCGATAGCCTGGTGATCTACGGCCCTTCCGGCGCCGGCAAGAGCCTCACCTTGCAGGCGATTGCCGGCTTGCTGACGCCGGACAGCGGCAGCATACAGTTGAACGGCAAAGTATTATTTGACAGCAGCCGGCGCATCAACCTGGCTCCGCAAGCCAGGAAAACGGCCTTCCTGTTCCAGAATTACGCCTTGTTCCCGCACCTGAACGTGCAGCAAAACATCGGCTTCGGCCTGCGCGCGGGCTGGTTCAATCCCGGCAAGCACCTGCTGGAAGAGCACGTTGCGTACTGGCTGCAAGTGTTTGAACTGGAAGCCGTGGCCCGCCAGTATCCGCATCAGCTCTCCGGCGGCCAGCAGCAGCGTACCGCGCTGGCCAGGGCGCTGGTCAACGACCCGCAGGCGCTGCTGCTGGATGAACCGTTTGCCGCGCTGGACCCGAACCTGCGCGACAAAATGCGGCATGAACTGATAGAACTGCGTTCCCGCCTGCGCATTCCTTTGATCATGATTACCCATGACAGCGAAGACGTCCGCCTGTTTGGCGACGAGGTGCTGGAAATCCGCGATGGGCGCATACAGGCAAGCGGCGGCTCCTCGGCTACTTTGCCGGCGCAATCTGAATGAATCCGGTTGGCTTGCCGGGTATCGAAACGGGTATTGAAAAATACGGGTATCCGTATTTCGCGGTTGATGGCCTATCCGCACGTTGCGATGCAGCGATCAGGTCGTGCCGATCAACCCTCAAGATCGCTGCTTGATCGTCTCAGTTCGCCCTATTGCTGCTGCTGGCGATTGCCGGAAGCGGTCATTCAGGAATCATTGTTTGGCCAGACGACCGCGCTCACTACCGGCACAAGATCGAACGAGACACTGTAGTTTTGTTCCAATACGTTGCCAGAAGGTGTGCGACTGCTTCAAATTTTCATTATTCGTTTCGAAATCACAAGAAGTGTCGTTGCAATGTCCTTTTTCGATTTCTTTTTATCCGAGAAAAATTGTATGCGAGCCATTTGCTGAATGACGCCAATGATGGCCATTCCTGTTTCTTCCGCGGTTAATTCTTTGTTGACGATATTCGTTGTCTGCCCTAATTTTGCGAGATCGACCACGACCGACAAGATGGTTTTGGTCTTGTCCAGTCCTGTCGTATAGGGCCATAGTCTCCTCAAGTTTTCTGAAATCATGAAAAGAGATTCAGCGTTATCAACGATTGCATCCGCTGACAATTCACAAAAGAATGTGAGTCGACTAACAAGGTCGGCATTTGAATTGATAATCGGCTTAAGCTTTTCGTAGATGCCTGAATAACAAATTGCAAAAATATCCGCAGCCATTTCATCTTTTGTTTTATAGAATTTGAATATCGATGGTCTCGAGAACCCCGTGATCTTGCTGATATCCCCGATAGAAATTGCGTCGACCCCGTGTTTTGAGAACAGGCTCAACCCGGTGACGAGTAGGGCTCGTTTGGATTTTGGCATTTCTTTGGTTGCAAATTCAATGATTGGATCTGGCATAAATGTTTTTTGACGTTAATCTTATGGGGCGCGTTTATTGCCAAAGGGCTGCAGCAAAATTCAGGGGCTCTTCGTTAGTCTACCTTTCGAACCCAAACTTGTGACTTTCCGAACAAAGAGAATCCCAAAAAGCCTCTTACTAGCAGCTTGGATCCATTCTCGATCAACGTGAGTCTTACGGAATAGATATCGCCTGTATTGGGGTCAATTATTTGCCCCCCATCCCAGCAATCGCCATCCCGCTTCACGTTGGCCATGATGGGGAAATTCTGAATAGGTGCCCCTTTTAAATTTCCCGTACACATTTCACAGGTCATTGCTTCGCCCGGAAGTGGATATGGCTTAATGATTTTGCCAGATAATATACCTTTGGACTCACGAATTTCTATTAACGCACGCAGACTGCCGTCATTGCCGTTAAAAGCTGTCCAAACCCCCACCGGTGTTGCATCCCGATCGGAGCCAGCGAACGCATTCGCGATTGGCAACGCTATCAACATCATCATCATCATTTGTTTCATTTCAACATCCTGTTTGATGGCTTTCGCAACTAAATCATTGGATCTGATTGGCTTGTAAGAACGACTTGATATGATCTGAGAAAAGCCGTGGATGCGAAAACCGGAACATGTGCCCAGTTGACGGAAGCACTTCCTCAATCGCAGTTGAGATATTTTTCAACATCAATCTTGATGCGTCCGAACCGATGAGGTTATCTTCCTCGGGCGTCAGAATTAATGTCGGCACCAATATATTTTTTAGATTTGTTACGTAATCTGCTTTTTCGACGGCACGAACCCGGTTCACATAGGCCTTGTGAGGTGTCCATGACTTAAAGAAATCAAGCGTTTTCTTCTGACTCCAAGGTATTTCACCGGCTTTATCGAATCTTGATCTCAAGTTGAATGCATGAATTCTCAGTGTTAATTCTCTATAAAATATTCCAGGGAAATACGGTACTAACAAGGAGAGGAACTTTAAGAATGTCGAGGTGATCGGATTTTTTGCAAACCCACCTGAAATGACCAAAGCCTTTAACCCCTTGGGTTGCCGGGTAGCAAACGCTAGTGAGATGACTGCGCCGAACGAATCTCCCACTAAGATATAACTATCTAGTTCGCGAACCTGCTGTTCCAGAAAGTCGGCGAATGCTTCAATGTCTCTGAGGTCATCGGGTAGTTTCATTGTCTTAAGGTTATATTCGGATAATGGACTAAATTGACTCAGCGTCCACGGAGCACCCGCGAAACAAGGAACCATGACGATTGCAGTTTTCCCCATAGCATCACCTCATGAAATATTGATGCCCGTAGGTTATCAGATGGTAACCTACGGTGCAAGAACTAATTTTGGGTTGTAAGACCCTATTCTTTATACGATGGTCAAGTAATCATGAACCAAGAGCAGGGGCAAGAGATGCGAAGGAAGCAATACCCAAGCGACATTACGCGAACGCAATATGAACCGATTCGGTTGCTTGTAGAGGGCGCGAAGAAAAGGTGCGACCACGGCAAGTGGACTTGTATGGCATGTTTTGCGCCATACTGTCTGTACTGAAGAATGCATGCACCTGGCGTGCGTTACGTTTCCCTACCACTACGCTCAGTATATGATTTCATCAGGTGCGATTAGCGTATTGACTCCAACTCGATACGACTAGCTGTAACGGTAATAGCACCGAAGTCTCCTTCTAGTAATATGCCTTGAGAAAAGTGGCCTACACTTTCAATCTCTCCTAAGCAGGGGAAACCGTCTGGAGTGCTCAACCCAGCCTTGAGACTCATCGGACTAAACTGGATTTCAACAATGGAGTCGTCGGCGGCCATAGCGTCGATTCGATATTTATTCCCATCCGATGCAAGCACCTCAAAGGCGGCGTAAATTTTGCTCTGATACCAATCGACAGAGAGTAAATACCCTTCTTCCAAATCACTAATCTGCACTAGGGCGCCCATATTTTTTGAACAGTCGACATGACATATGCTGTCACATAAAAGTTATGAAAGCAACATCAAATTGGAGGCATGGTCGAATGACGGCTGTTGGCCGGTTGCTGTCGAACGCACAGTCTTCCTTAGATTAGTCATGTTGTTCTA
>DATHMC010000133.1:0-25418 GCA_035487495.1 Undibacterium sp. | reverse complement strand
TGCCCAATCCGGCGGACACTGGTCCGCCATCGGCGAACCGCCGAAGCGATGGAATAGCTCGATCTTTCCGCCCAGGTGCTGTTCATAAAATTTGAACGCTTCCTCGCAGCGGCCGTTGAAACTGAGATATGGATTGAGTTGCATACTGCCTCCTGGATGTTGGGAATGCCTTTCAATGATCGCGATCATCGCCCTGTATGGCGCGCAAATGATAACATTTTCGCGAGCCGCCTCATGCCGCCTTTTGAACCTGGCCCGTTGCGCCGATAGCAAGACGTGGGCGAAAAATCCGGATTGCCGCAAGGCATAGGAGCATGGACTTGCTTCAACGTAATTTGCGCAGTCTGCCTACGAAAAGAGACGGGCAACCCGTCTCTCTTATTATTGGGATTTCCAGTGCTCCGCCTTCCAGCGCATCGCCGAGTAAATGCGCTTTCTCGGGCTGGGATGGTCGTAAAACAAAAATTCTTCTATAGGGCCGGGGTCGGATTTTCGGTATTCAGTCAGTTTCAGGTCGACTTCTGCAAATCCGTCCGGTTCCTGCGATGTATTGAGGCCGAAGATGTCGGCTTCGGTTTCTGCGCTCCTGATCACGGTATTGATCACCGGCGTCATCGCAAACAAATACACCGCGAACAGGGCGATGAACAGAGGCAGGCCCACGGGGTCGGCCTGGTCGCGTATGCCGAAACGGCCGCCCCATTGTTGCAGGCCCCATGCCATCCCGCGTTGCACGAACACGAAGCCCAGCACCAGGATGACGCCGAAACTGAGGATGAAGTGATACACGTGATTCAAGACATAGTGGCCGAGCTCATGCCCCATCACGCCTTTGATCTCCGGCAGCGAAGTGCGATTCAGCAAGTTGTCGTTCAGGCGCACCGCCGCAGTGCCGAAGATGCCGCTGACATTGGCGCTGATGCGGTTGCTTTGCCTGGAAGCGTCGAACTGGTAGACATTGTCGGCCGGGACGCCGTTTGCCCGTGCCATGGACAGGATGGGTTGCCTGATCTTTTCATCCGTCAGCGGTTTATAGGTGTTAAACAGCGGATCGATGTATACCGGCGCTATCAGCATCATCAGGCACAGGAAGCCGGTGCCTATCGCCGCACCCCAGATCCACCAGGTCCTGGGCAACTTGCGTATTGCTGCATACACGGCCAACAGGAACAAGCTGCCGCCGATCAGGTTTACCGCCAGGGCGATCATGGCTTCGCTAAACCATGGCCCGAAGCTTTGATTCGCCAAGCCGTACAAGTGCTCGCGGTAATAGCCCTGGTAGATATCCAGCGGGGAACTGAGTATTGCGCTCAGTGCTACGAAGCCGGCAAAAATCAGCAGGGAAGTCAGCCAGCGGCGCTGGCCGCGCTTCTCTAGCCTGTCGCGCAGACGCACCAGCACACCCGAAGCCAGGATTGCCCAGCAAGACACCAATGTCGTCATGAACGCAAGTGCTTGCAGCCAGTAGCCGCCTTCAAAGTAGGCGTCGGACCGCTGCTTGGCGGCAGGCGAGATCAGGGCCATATAAGCCTCGGTCGCGGCGACCGGGGCGCGCGGCAGGGCAGCGCGCCAGGCGTCGGTAGCCGGCGCTATTTCCGCGGTGGCGCGCGCGGCGGCATTCTGTGACAGTGGCGCGATAGCTACGATGATGGCCGCCAAAATAAGGCAGGCCAGCGGCAAGAGCCAGAATAGTTTTTTAGACAAAGCGATTCCCCTTGGTAGATATTATATTTGTGGGCGCAGGCAAGCCCTGATTTCATCTCTTTTTCCGGATGCTCCTCGCCGGGCATCAAGTATGCGATCAAATCGGAGCCAGACTAGCGGATCGATTCTAGTTCGACAACAAATATCTTGGGCGGGAAATCAGACGAAACGCGAAATTCGCAGGATGGGTGACAAATTTTCAGCATGGCTGACAAAATTTGGTGTGAGGCGGCGATGCTCGTACCGAGCATCGCGCGAAAGAGGGACGTGGAGCTGGCAGCTTCAGCCCAGCGTGGCGATCACGGGCGCGTGGTCGGAAGGCTGCTCCCATTTGCGCGGCACCCTGTCGATGACGCAGGAGGTGCAGCGCGCGGCCAAGGGTTCGGACAGCAGGATGTGGTCTATCCGGACCCCTTTGTTCAGACGGAAGCCCAGTTGCCGATAGTCCCACCAGCTGAAGGATTTCTCTGCCTGTTCGAACATGCGGAAGGCGTCCTTCAGGTTCAGGTCTATCAATTTTTGCAGTGCAGCGCGCTCCGGCGGCGACACCAGGTTCATGCCTTCCCAGGCTGCGGGGTCGTGCACATCCCTGTCTTCAGGCGCGATGTTGTAATCCCCCAGCAACGCCAGTTGCGAGTGCACTGCCAGTTCTTGCTGTATCCAGTCATGCAGCGACGCCAACCACTTCAATTTGTACTGATACTTGTCGGACTCCGGCGATTGTCCATTCGGCACGTAGGCGCAGACGATGCGCATGCCTTGTATCGTCGCGGAGATGATGCGCTGGTGATCGTCCTCAAACAAGGGATTGTTCTTGACCACGGCTTCCATCGGGTGCCGCGACAGGATCGCTACGCCGTTATAGGTTTTTTGCCCGGTATAGGCGACCTGGTATCCCGCCGCCAGGATCTCGGCTGCCGGAAACTTATCGTCGGTGAGTTTGGTTTCCTGGATGCACAGGACGTCAACCGGATTGTCGCCTAGCCATTGCAGGACTTGCGGCAGGCGCACCTTCAGGGAGTTTACGTTCCACGTTGCTAGTTTCATATTGATATGCTTTGTCTGTGTAAAAAAGTGCATGCGGCGTCTATCGGCAAGATTTTACCGTATCCCGGCTTTGATGAATTATTTATACCGGTTTGCGTAGATTGACAACGGCTTATGACTTTTTGCGAGGTTCTTTCAATTCCTGCTATTGACTATTTTATTGAGTAGCGGCATGTTTCATGCTTTACGAAAATAATAAAAAATGTCATTGGATTTGCTGGCGAGGAGATGAAGAGCAATGCACGCACGTGTACAAATGGATATTGAGGTCAGGTCGGCCACGCCGGCCGACGCAGCGGCCGCTTGCGAAGCCTTGCGCCGCTCGATTGCCGAGTGCTGCCGGGAAGACCATAGAAATGACGAGGCCATCCTGGCGGCATGGCTGGGGAATAAAAACTCCGGCATGGTGGCCGCCTGGTTTTCGTCTGCGGCCAATTTTGCGTTATTGGCCACCTATGGCGGCGAGGTGGCCGGGGTTGCGTTGCTCACCCGCGGCGGCAAGATCGCCCTGTGCCATGTGATTCCGGAAACCTTGTTCAAAGGGGCCGGCAAGGAGCTCTTGAAGGGCCTGGAGCAAAAGGCTGTGGAATGGCACCTGCCATGGATCAAGGTGCTCAGTACAGCCAGCGCCAGGGAATTTTATTTGCGCAACGGCTTTATTCCTTGCGGCGATGCGACATCGGCCTACGGTACGGCGGGCTATAAATTGATCAAGCAGCTGAGCGGTCCGGCCCTGCCGGAAGACCAGTTAAAGAAGTTGTTTTGTGGATGCACTGCACAAAATCAGGACTGAGCCCGATTGCCCGCACCGCGGCGGCGGGCTAGTCCGCGCCGCGTTGAGCGAGCCTGGCCTTTAGCCTGATCGCGATGTCATTGATGGGGCTGAGCCAGTCCCCCCTGTGCGGCTGGCGAAACAGGCGCATGCTGTGCGGATACCATGGGGTATCGCTGCGCGCCTGCAGCCAGCGCCAGTCGGTCTTGTAGGCGGGCAGCAGCAGCCAGCAAGCCTTGCCCAGGGCGCCTGCCAGATGGGCGACCGAGGTGTCCACGCAGATGACCAGGTCCAGCATGTCGACGACGGCGGCGGTATCGGCAAAATCAAGAAGCTCGTGTCCTAGCGGCAGCCAATGCAACGGGTCCAGGCCGGCCGGCGTCGCAATGACATCCTCTGTTTTTTGCAGGCTTACCCACTGTATTCCCGGGATGCTCCATAAAGGGGCAAGCTGGTCCACCGTCTTCAGCGAACGCTCAGCGTCGTTCGCATGATTGGGATTGCCTTTCCAGACCAGGCCGACGCGCAATCCTTCCCTGTGCGGCGCCAGGTCCGTCAGGCGCTGCAGCCAGCGGGCATGCCGTTCCGGCGTAGTATGCAAGTAAGGCAAGGCTGCCGGTGCCGGCGCGGAGTTCGCCTGCAAGTATCCGGGCAGGCTCATGGTCAGCACACAGTAGTCATGCGCCGGTAACGTCGCTTCTTCGCCCAGCCGGATGCTGGCATCGACGCCCGCCAGCGTGGACAGCAGCACATGCTGGTCGGGGTAGCAGACCAGCGTGACATGGGCCGCGCCCTGCAATTTTAGCTGGGGGATATAGCGGCAAAAATGGATCATGTCGCCTAAGCCCTGTTCCGGCCAGACCAGCATCGATTTGCCGGCGACACTCTCCCCCTGCCACAAGGCACCGCAAGACGCGGGAGGGCGCGCTACCGGCCGGGCCATCAGCGGATCATGCCTGGCTTCGTAATAGGGCCAGGCTTCGGGATAGCGTTGCTGCTGGAAGAGCAGTACAGCCAGGTTGGAGGCGGCAAGCGGATAAGCGGCATCTACTTGCACAGCGCGTCTGAAGCAGGCTTCCGCCTCTTCTGCGCGGTCAGTCTCAGTCAGCAACACCCCCAGGCTGGTGTAGGTGGCGGCGCTGGCGGTATTTTCCGGAGCCGACTTTAACGCGATGGCCCGTCGATAGCTGTTTTCAGCTTCTTCGTAGCGATGCAGCCTCGCCAGAAAATTCCCCAGGTTGCACAGGACTTCTTCCAACTCGGGCGCCAGCCGGCTGGCTGTTTGATGGCATTGCTCCGCCAGTTCGTCATTCTTGTCCTGTTCCAGCAATAGCCCAAGGTTGCTGAACGCCGCTGCATTGCCAGGCTCCAGTTCCAGTGCGCGCGCGTAGCACTGCTGGGCCGCCTGCAGCGCGCCTTGTCCGGCCAGCAGCAGGCCGAGATTGATATGCGCAGGTACGTTGTCGGGAGCGAGCGCCAGCGCTTGCCGGTAGCATTGCTCGGCGTCGGCATGTCTGCGGGCAGAACTGAGCAGCACGCCTAAATTGGCATGCGTTCCCGCATCCGCGGGGTCCAGCGCCAGGGCTCGACGATAGTGATGCTCGGCCTGCGCGCCTTGCTTGCGCGACGCCAGCAGAGCGGCGAACCTCGCATGCAGGTAGGCATTGGCGGGTTGCAGTTGCAGGGCGGAGCGATACCATGTTTCGGCCTCGTCATCGCACCTTGCTTCATGCAGCAAGACCGCCAGGTTGGCGTGCACCTCTGCATGCATGGGAGAGAGCGCCAGCGCAGCTCTCCAGAAGTCTCCGGCTTGTTCGCGGAGTCCCAGGTGTACCGCGCAGACGCCTGCCAGATGATACAAATTGCCGCTTTGCAGATTTTGCGAAATCGCCGTTTCCGCAATCTGCAAGCCTTGCTCAAACCCTTTGTCATGCACCAGCGACGCAATCTGCAGTACCAGGGCATCGGCTGTCAGGACGGGATGTTTGCTCATGGAAGCATGCGGTCAATGAATCCTTCATTGTAATGGCGCAAAAAAAAGCCGCAAGTTGCAAAGTAGTGCAGCTTGCGGCTTTGTTGTAACAAAATGATGCAGATTGGGACCGCTAGCGCTTGTCAATGCCAAGCCCGGCAGGCCCATCACCGTATCAAGATGCCCTGTTGATCAGGAATGTAGTCAGCAGCGGGACAGGGCGGCCGGTGGAGCCTTTTGCCGGTCCCGATTTCCATGCAGTACCGGCGATATCCAGATGGGCCCAGGTGTATTTCTTTGTGAAGCGTTCCAGGAAGCAGGCCGCGGTGATGCTGCCGCCTGCCGGGCCGCCGATGTTGGCCATGTCTGCGAAGTTGGACTTCAACTGTTCGTTGTAAGCTTCTTCGATAGGCATGCGCCATGCGGTGTCGCCGGTTTGCTTGCCGGCGGCCAGCAATTCGTTGGCCAGCGCGTCATGCGCGTCGTCGTGACGGGTGAATAAACCGGAATTGTGGTGACCCAGGGACGTCACGCAAGCGCCGGTCAGGGTCGCGACGTCAACCACTGCCGCCGGCTTGAAGCGCTCCGCATAGGTCAGCGCGTCGCACAGGATCAGGCGGCCTTCGGCGTCGGTGTTCAGGACTTCGATAGTCTGGCCGGACATGGAGGTGACGATATCGCCCGGACGGGTAGCGCTGCCGGATGGCATGTTTTCGCAGGTCGGGACGACGGCGATGACGTTCAGCTTCAACTTCATTTCGCCGATCGCGCGCATGGTGCCCAATACGGAGGCGGCGCCGCCCATATCGTATTTCATTTCATCCATGCCGGCACCCGGTTTCAGCGAGATGCCGCCGGAATCGAAAGTGATGCCTTTGCCGACCAGCACGGTAGGTGCGTCTTTGGCTTTGCCGCCCATGTGCTTCAGCACGATGAATTTTGGCGGTTCGACGGTGCCATTGCTCACCGACAGGAAGCTGCCCATTTTGAGCGCCTGCAATTGCTTGCGGTCCAGGACTTCCACACCCATCTTGTAGCTGGTTGCGATTTTCTTCGCCGTAGCTGCCAGGTAGCTCGGGGTACAGATATTCGGCGGCAGATTGCCCAATTCCTTGGTCAGGTCCATGCCGTTTGCCAGCGCTACGCTCTGTGCCAGGGCATTTTTCGCAGCAGTGCCTTCGGCCGCGGCGACGGCAAAAGCGACCTTCTTGACGCCGCCGGTGGAGGCGTCTTTTTTGCTTTTCAGCGCATCCGCACGGAATATTGATTCACGGAAAGCCAGTACCGCGGCGCGGATTGCCCAGCTGGTATCCCTGTCTTTTACCGCAGGCAATGCCAAGACGACATCATTTGCGCCCAAGCCGGCCAGCGCGCGGGCCACTGCTTGCGTCGCCAATGAGAAGACTTTGTCGGCAACAGCCGCTGACTCTTCACCCAGACCTACCAGCAGGATACGCTCTGCAGCGATACCGCCGACGTTGCGTAATAACAGCGTGGTGCCGGGTTTTCCTGTAATATCGCCTGCTTTCAGCGCAGCGGCGATTTGGCCTTGCTTGTCCAGGTTGGCCGCAGCAGCGGATAATTTCTTATTTTCGTATACACCAACGACTACGCAGCCAGTTTTGATGGCATTGAATGTACTTTTTGCGTCGATTGTTTTTATGCTAAAGTCCACTTATTACTCCTCTTTGTAAGTCTCGTAAAACGGACATTATAATCCCCGAATGATTTTTCAGCGCGCGCTTCGACGTGAATTGCTCAGTACTGCGGGTGCTGTCTTCACAACTTTATTCACAATTGTCATCACTTTCATGCTCATCAAGATCCTCGGCCAGGCCGCAGGAGGTAAGGTGGCGTCTGCAGATGTGATCGCCCTGATCGGGTTTACCGTCATGGGACAATTGCCGGTGTTGCTGATCCTGACCGGATTTATCTCTGTACTCTGGGCGGTTACCCGCAGCTACCAGGATTCTGAAATGGTGGTCTGGTTTGCGTCCGGCGTCAGCCTGCTGAACTGGATCAAGCCGGTGATGTCGTTTGGCATACCGATTGTTGCGCTGACGGCTTCGCTGACTTTTTTCGGTACGCCCTGGGCGAACCGCCAGAGCACGGAATTGAAGGAGCGCTATGAGAAGCGCGATGACATTGCCAAGGTATCTCCGGGAAAGTTCCAGGAGTCGGCTTCCTCCGATAGGATATTTTTCGTGGAGAGCGTGGCCGGCGATCTGGGCAAGGTCCAGAATATTTTCGTCAATACGATGAATAGCGGACGTTCCAGCGTGATCGTCGCCAAGGAAGGCGCGATAGAGATAGACAAGAACGGCGACAAGTTCGTCGTCATGAGCAAGGGCCGCCGCTACGACGGCCTGCCCACCGAGCCGGATTTCCAGATGATGCAATTTGAACGCTACGGCATCCTGATGGCTTCCCAGACCAAGGCACTGGTTGAAGACAAATCCGCCAAGTCCATGAGCTTGTCGGAACTGCTGGACAATCAGAGCTCCTCGTATAATCAGGGGGAGCTATTATGGCGGGTTTCGCTGCCCTTGATGGCGGCTATCCTGATGTTCCTGGCGGTGCCCTTGGGTTTCGTCAATCCGCGCGTGGGCCGCTCAGCCAATTTGATTATTGCCTTGCTGCTGGTCGTGCTCTATCTGAACATGACCAACATCGTGCAGGCCTCGGTCGTACAAGGGCGCATGTCGTTCAAGATGGCCTGGTGGCCGTTGCAGTCGGTCGCTCTGATATTGGTGGGTTTGTCCTTTGCATGGCGCATCAATGTCAATAGCCGCATGCATCCGCTGGTGTTGTGGAGTAGTTTCAAGGGATGTTTTCATAGCAAAAAAGGCAAGACGGCGGCGGACGCGGCAAAAGCAGGTCAGGTGAGCAGTTCATGAGAGTATTGCAACGTTATTTTTTGTCGGAAATCATCCGCTCGGTACTCTTTGTACTGATCGCCTTGCTGGCGCTGTTTGCCTTCTTCGACATGATGGGGGAGCTGCCGGTGATTAACCAGGGCGGCTACCGGATACAGCACGCCTTCCTGTATGTACTGCTGGGTTTGCCGGGATATATTTATGAGTTCATGCCTATTGCAGTGTTGATAGGCACGATCTTTGTGCTGGCGCAGTTTGCGTCCAATTCCGAATTTACGATCATGCGCGCGGCCAGCATGTCTACCGTCATGGCGGGCAAAATGCTGGCAAAAATTGGCCTGATTTTTGTCGTGGTCACGTTTATATTCGGCGAAATGATCTCCCCGTTTACCACCAAGCTGGCAGAGCGGGTGAAAATGAGCGCGCTGGGAACGCCGATAGCACAGGAATTTCGTACCGGCTTATGGACCAAGGACTTGATCCGGGATAACGGACTGACCGGCAAGGTGATAGGCTCGCGCTTCCTGAACGTGAAAGAAATCCTGCCCAGCAGGCAACTGGTCGGCCTCAAGGTCTATGAATTTGACACTGAATTCCATCTTGCGACCGAAATTGTCGCCAAGAGAGCGGATTTCATCGGCAATAGTACCTGGCGCTTTTTTGATGTGAGCGAAACCAATTTCCCCAAAGGATTGACGGAGCAGGATTTTGCTGCAATCTCTAGCAAGAAGATGGCCAGCAAGGACATCGTTTCTGAAATCACCCCGAATATCCTGTCGGTGCTGTTCGTCGATCCTGAGCGCATGTCGGCCTATGACCTTGCCGCCTACACCAAGCATCTGGCGGACAACAAGCAGGGAACCGAGCGCTATGAAATCGCTTTCTGGAAAAAGATCACCTATCCGTTTGCGGTGCTGGTGATGATGGCGCTGGCCTTGCCTTTCGCCTATCTGCATTTCAGGACGGGCGGCATCAGCCTGAAAATTTTCAGCGGCATCATGCTGGGCATGAGTTTTTACCTGATCAACAGCCTGTTTTCGCACCTGGGCTTGCTCAATACCTGGCCCGCGCTGGTGACGGCCCTAGTGCCCAGTTGCCTGTTCCTGGCCATTGCGGTCAGTTCGCTGTGGATGATGGAAAGAAAATGAGTGCCACCGCAATGATACTGTTTGCCCACGGCGCGCGCGATCCGCGCTGGGCTGCGCCTTTCCTGCGTTTGCAGGCAATGACGCAGGACAGCCTGCCGGGGGTGGCGGTGAGACTGGCCTTCCTGGAACTGATGACGCCATCCCTGCCTGAGCTCGTCGAACAATTGCTGGCCCAGGCGCATACCCATATCACGCTGGTGCCCGTATTTTTGGGGCAGGGTGGGCATGTATTGCGCGATCTGCCCGTGATGGTCGATCAATTGAAAACGGCGCACCCTGAATTGGCGTTGACGGTAGTGAATGCGGCAGGGGAACAAGCTTCGGTACTGGCGGCGATCAGGGACTATTGCATCGCTTCGATATGAACTCGTTTTTGGGATAGACCAACTGGCCCGACTGGCGATTATGCTGCACACACTGAGATGCCTAACAGGCTGCGCCTTGCTGGCGCTGATTGTTCCCGCGTCCGCCCGGGAACTACGGGTGGTCGGCGCTGAATTTGCTTCCGTATATGAGCGTAACGCCGCCGGCGAGTTTGGCGGCCTGGGGGTGGAAATCGTCAAGGCGATTGCCTTGCAGACGGGTGATACCGTCAGGTTTGAAATGTATCCTTGGGCGCGCGCCCAATTAATGGTGGAACGGAACGAGGCCGACATCCTCGTCGGCCCGTATAAAACGCGAGAGCGGGAGGCCCGTTTTTCTTTTGCGGCGCGGGGTTTCTACCGCGACTACATGGTGTTTTATGTGCGCAACGGTAGCGGCTACCAAGGCGGCGACAATGGAAACCAGGGTGCGCGGCTGCAGTGGGACGGCAATTACCGGAGCCTGCGCGGACGCAAGATAGTCGTCGTCAACGGCTGGACCTACGGCCCCAAGTTTGAAAGTGCCAGGAGTTTCTTGCAACCGGAGGTCGCCAATTCCCTGACCAATGCCTTGAACATGCTGCACGCCGGGCGTATCGACTACCTCGCAAGCAATCTGCGCAATACCGAGGCTTTGCTCAAAACCAACGGGCTAGGCAGCGAATTCACGGTACTGGACCAAATTCTGGACACGCAGGATGGGTATCTGGCCTACTGCAGGCAAAGTGCCTGCGATGCCCTGCGCAGGCAATTCGACCAAGGCTTCGAGCATTTGCGCAGTAGCGGGGAACTGGCGAAAATGGCGCGCGGCTATAATGTCCTGACGCCGTGAAAATCCCGGCAGTGCCGATGATGTGCCCGTCCGCTCAGGCGGACAGATAGGTCAACACCGGCAATTCAGCCTGTTGTGCCGCAAAACTAGCCCTGGTTCGCAGAGATTCGCCCATCATCACCAGCACCGGCCCTTCGCATTCCGCCAGGCCTTGCTCAAGCTGGGATAGCTGCAGGCGCCAGATGCGCTGGTCATCGCGGCTGCAATTTTCCACCACCACTACCGGCCAATCGGCCGGGCGGCCGGCCGCCAATAGTCTTTGCGCGGTCAGAACGGCTTCCTTGCCGCCCATGTACTGCACCAGCGTATCGCTATCGGGCACGCGGGTCTCATTATTTTCCCCGGGCGCGGTGCTGGACGTAAACAGCGCGACGCTGCGTGCTACACCGCGTTTGGTCAACGGCTGCTTGGTTGCTGCGGCAGCGGCCAGTGCGGTCGTGATCCCGGGCACAACTTCCACTTCTATGCCCGCCAGCTCCAGCGCACTGAGCTCCTCGTCCGCGCGGCCGAACAGCATCGGGTCGCCGCCTTTCAGGCGCACGACCACAGCGTGTTTTTTTGCGTTGTCTATCAGCTGCTTATTGATGAAATTCTGCGCCGTGGACAACCTGCCGCAACGCTTGCCGACCGCGATCTTCTGCGCCTGCGGGCAAAGTTCCAGCATTTCTTCGATAACCAGCGCATCATGCAGCACCACGTCGGCTTGCGCCAGCAGGCGCGCGCCGCGCAGCGTGATCAGATCGGCGGCGCCGGGGCCGGCGCCGATCAGGTAGACTTTCCCGGCAATATGGTTAGCGGATGGCTGCATGCTGCGTTTCCTGTTAAATGGCTTAGTCGTCGATGCGGATCATGCCGGCGGCGACGGTCTGGTGCGTCACTTCATCGATCAGAATGAAGGCGCCTGTAGAACGCAGCGCATCATACGAATCAGCGGCCAGCGCCTGCTGCACGTTGATGCTGACGCGGGCGATGTCGTTCAGCTTCAGGCTGTCTGCGGCGCGGGTTTGCTGGGTATTGATGTCCAGCAGCGTGTCGATCGCCGTAATCCTTGCCGCAACCTGCTTGGTGGTGTGCTTCAGCCAGTATTTGCGGCGCACGTCCAGCGCATCTTCGGACAGCCAGCATAAATCAGCGCGGACGGTTTTCAACTGCGTGGCCGGACGATCCACAGAGGCCAGCATGTCGCCGCGAGAGATGTCCAGGTATTCATCCAGCAGCAGGGTCACCGATTGGCCGACGACGGCCGACTCCAGCGAGCCGCCCAAGGTCAGGATGTCCTTGACGGTGGCTTGCTGGCCGCTGGGCTGCACGACCAGCTTATCGCCTTTGGATACCTTGCCGGCTTCGATACGGCCCATATAGCCGCGGAAATCATTTGCCTCGTGGCCGTTGTGGCGCGCCACCAGCTGCACCGGGAAGCGGAAGGGCTCGTCATGGCATTCGTCGTACACGCGCAGCGATTCCAGCAGCGAGATCAGCGTGGGGCCCTGGTACCAGGGCATCTTGTCGCCGGAGGTCACGACGTTGTCGCCGGCCAGCGCCGACAACGGAATAGGATGGATATCCTTCAGGCCCAGCTGCGTCGCAAACTCCTTGTACGCTGCAACGATGCGGTCATACACGGTCTGGTCGTAGTTCACCAGGTCCATCTTGTTGACCGCGACGATCACATGTTCAATCTGCAGCAAATGGGCAATCGTGGAGTGGCGCTTGGTCTGCACCAGCAGCTCCACGCTGCCGTCGTCGCCGAGTTTGACCTTGGAGACGTCGATCAGGATGATCACAGCGTCGGCGGTCGAAGCGCCGGTCACCATGTTGCGCGTGTATTGTTCATGCCCCGGTGTGTCGGCGATGATGAATTTACGCTTGGGCGTAGCGAAGTAACGGTAGGCGACGTCGATGGTGATGCCTTGCTCGCGTTCTGCTTCCAGGCCGTCGGTCAGCAGCGACAGGTCAATGGTGTCGCCGACTGTGCGCTTGTGCTTGGCGCGCGAGATCGCATCCAGCTGGTCGGCAAAGATGCCCTTGCTGTCAAACAGCAGGCGGCCTATCAGCGTGCTCTTGCCGTCATCGACCGAGCCGGCAGTAATGAAGCGCAGCAGGCCGCGCTCCTTGGTCAGTTCTGACAATATGTTGGGTGCCAATGCGGTAGTCATCAGAAATATCCTTCTTTTTTACGTTTTTCCATCGATGCTTCTGAAGTCTGGTCGTCCATCCTGGTCGCGCCGCGTTCGGTAATCTGCGTCACCGCAGTTTCTGCGATGATCGCTTCTACCGTTGCAGCGTCGGAAGCCACCGGGCAGGTGCAGGAAATGTCGCCGACGGTGCGGAAGCGCACCACCTGGGTTTCCACGGTTTCGCCGTCCCTGGCCGGGGTCAGGTCGGTCAGCGGCACCAGCAGGCCGTTACGTGGAATTACCTCGCGCTCATGGGCGAAGTAGATAGGCGGCAGTGCCAGTTTTTCACGGGCGATGTATTGCCATACGTCCAGCTCGGTCCAGTTGGAGATAGGGAACACGCGCATGTTCTCGCCGGGATGGACGCGGGTATTGTACAAATCCCATAATTCAGGACGCTGCGCCTTTGGGTTCCATTGGCCGAATTCGTCGCGGAAAGAGAAAATACGCTCTTTCGCGCGGGCCTTCTCCTCATCGCGGCGGGCGCCGCCTATGCAGGCGTCGAACTTGAATTCGGCGATGGTTTCCAGCAGCGTGACGGCTTGCGCCGCATTGCGCGAATCGGTCAGCGGGTTGCGCAGGCGTACAGTGCCGCGTTTGATGGAATCCTCTACCGAGCGCACGACCAGCCTTTCGCCGAGTTCAGCGGCGCGGGCGTCGCGAAAGGCGATCACTTCCTGGAAATTGTGGCCGGTATCGATATGCACCAGCGGGAAGGGGAATTTGCCCGGGCGAAAAGCCTTCTCGGCGATGCGCAGCAGCACGACAGAGTCCTTGCCGCCCGAGAACAGCAGCGCGGGATTGCTGCATTCCGCAGCCACTTCGCGCATGATGTGGATGGCCTCCGATTCCAGCCAGTCCAGATGGCGATTGCTCGCGGCATCGATAAAATGGTGTTCTACAGCTTTATTCATGATTTTTTTCCCGTAGATTCAGGATGCTTGTTTAATTCGGATCAACTTGCCGTCCACCACGTGCAGGCCGCACTCTTTGGATTCCGGGTTTTCCCACCACCAGCGGCCGGCGCGCACGTCTTCACCCGGCATAATCGCCCTGGTGCATGGCTCGCAGCCTATGGACGGGTAGCCTTTGTCATGCAGCGGATTGTAAGGCACATTATTGCTGCGTATATAATGCCAGACATCCTGTTCCGACCAGTCGGCCAGCGGGTTGAACTTTTGCATGCCGCGCGCTGCATCGTCTTCCTGCACATGCAGTTCCGTACGGGTGGCGGATTGCGCGCGGCGCTGGCCGGTGACCCAGGCCTTGTTGCCTTTCAAGGCGCGCTGCAAGGGTTCTACCTTGCGGATGCGGCAGCATTCCTTGCGCATTTCCACGCTGTCATAGAACGCGTTCAGGCCGTTCTTTTGCACATAGTCGTCTACCGCCGCGGCTTCAGGCTTGTACAGCGCAACTTCGAAGCCGTAGGTTTCCTTGATGCGGTCCAGCATGCCCAGGGTTTCTGCGTGCAGGCGGCCGGTTTCCAGGGAAAAGATGCCGATAGCCAGCTGGTTGCGCAGAATCAGGTCAGTCAGCACCATGTCTTCCGCGGCCAGGCTAGAGGCAAATACCGCAGGCGTGAAGTCGCTGGCGATGCGCTGCAAGGTTACCTTGGTCGCGGCCAGCTTGGCTTCAAAATCGCTTGCTATCGCGCTGCTTGCTGTCTGGCTCATGCCTGCGCTCCATCACGATGCTCACGGCGGAACAGCGGCGATTTTTCATCCCAGGAGGTCTGGTACTTTTCGCTGAAGTCGGTCAGGCCCTTCAGCGCGTCATGGATATTCTTGTCTTCACGCGTGGCGAAGGCATTGAAGCCAACACGCTGCATGTAAAACAATTGATCGCGCAATACGTCGCCTATTGCGCGCAGCTCGCCGGTGTAGGCAAAGCGGGAGCGCAGGTTGTACGCGATGGAATAGCCGCGACCATCGGCAAATTTGGGGAAATCGACAGCGATCAGCGAGAAGCGCGCAATATCTTCCTTCAATTCCTTGGCCTGCTCATCGCTGGCGAACCAGACGGCGATATCGCCGCGTTTGGCCAGGCTGTCGCGCTGCAACTGCCATACCTTCAAAGGAACGATCACTTTACCTGCTGGCACTTCCACCGCGTCCGGCGCCTCGCCTTCGGCCAGTCGCAGCACCGTCCAGTCGTCCTGGACAATTACCTTGTCTTTAATAATTTCACGCATGTTCTTGTCCGTATCTATAGTCTTGCTTATCGTCTGCCCTATGCGCAGGCATCTTCGCCGTGAGGCTCAGTGGTTTTGATCGGGCTCGCATAGACGTATTCCTTGAACGGCGCTATCCCCAGGCGGCGCGCGGTATCGATGAAGCGTTCATCTTCGGTGCGATCGCGAATGTATACCTGGATAATGCGCTCTATCACTTCCGGCATTTGCCCGGCGGAGAACGACGGGCCGATGATCTTGCCTATCGACGACTCATTGCCCTGGGCGCCGCCTATCGACACCTGGTACCACTCGCTGCCGTCCTTGTCGACGCCGAGGATGCCGATATTGCCGACGTGATGATGGCCGCAGGCATTGATGCAACCCGACATATTCAGCTCAATGTCGCCGATGTCGTACAGATAATCCAGGTTGCTGAAACGGTCTGCGATATCCAGCGCGATAGGGATCGATTTGGCGTTGGCCAGTGAGCAGAAGTCGCCGCCGGGACAGCAGATCATGTCGGTCAGCAGGCCGATATTCGGCGTTGCCAGCCCGTGCGCCTTGGCTTCCTGCCACAAGGTGACCAGCTCGGATTGCTTGACGTCGGACAGCACCAGGTTCTGCTCGTGCGTGACGCGCACCTCGCCAAAGCTGTAGCGGTCCGCCAGGCCGGCGATGAAATCCAGCTGTTCGGCGTTGGCGTCGCCCGGAGGCACGCCGGGCTTCTTCAGCGACAGCACGACGGCGGCATAGCCAGGAACCTTGTGCGGTTTCACATTGCGTTTGACCCAGTTGGAAAACGCCTTGTTCTCGGTCTTGTGCAGTTCAAAACCGGCATCGCTTGCAGGCAAGGTCGCATAGTCCGGCGTGCTGAAGTAGGAAGCGACGCGGGTCAATTCCTCTTGCGTCAACGTGGCCGGGCCATCCTTGATGTCTTGCCATTCTTCCTCTACCTGGCGGGCAAATTCTTCCGCGCCTATCGCCTTCACCAGGATCTTGATGCGAGCTTTGTAGATATTGTCGCGGCGGCCGTGCTGGTTATAGATACGCAGGATCGCTTCCAGGTAGGTCATCACGTCTTTCCACGGCAGGAACTCGCGGATGACGCTGCCCAGGATAGGGGTGCGGCCCATGCCGCCGCCTACCATCACGCGGAAGCCGACTTCGCCCTGCCCATCGTGTACGACGGTCAGGCCGATGTCGTGCACCGCAATCGCGGCGCGGTCCTCTTTGGAGCCATTGATCGCGATCTTGAATTTGCGCGGCAGGTAGGCAAACTCGGGGTGGAAGGTGGTCCACTGGCGCAGGATCTCGGCGTACGGGCGTGGATCGATGACTTCATCGGCGGCAACGCCGGCGAATTCATCCGACGTGATATTGCGCATGCAGTTGCCGGAAGTCTGGATCGCGTGCATTTCCACGCTTGCCAGCTCGGCCAGGATGTCAGGGGTTTCCTCCAGGTCGATCCAGTTGAACTGGATGTTCTGGCGGGTCGTGAAATGGCCGTAGCCGCGGTCATATTTGCGGGCGATGTGGGCAAACTTGCGCACCTGCGTAGAAGACAGCATGCCGTAGGGGATGGCAATGCGCAGCATATACGCATGGCGCTGCATGTACAGGCCGTTCTGCAGGCGCAGGACGCGGAATTCGTCTTCGGTCAGCTCGCCGGAAAGGCGACGGCGTACCTGGTCGCGATATTGGGCGATGCGTTCCTGGATGATTTGGTGATCGTGCTGATCGTAACGATACATCTTCTAACTTCCTTAAAGAACCAGTTTGGCTGCAACGATGGTAAGCGTAGTGGCTAACAGTCCACGCAAGAATTTCTCCGGCACGGCGCGCGCCGCCATGGAGCCGATGGTGATGCCCGGCAGGGAACCCAGCAGCAGACTGCCGAGTAAATCCCAATGAATGGAGCCCAGCCACCAGTGGCCGAAGGCGGCTATCGCGGTCAGCGGTACTGCGTAGGCGATATCGGTGCCGGCAATCTGCGCAGAAGGCATGCGCGGATACAGCATCACCAGCAGCGTGGCACCGATGGCGCCTGCGCCTATGGATGAAATGGTAACCAGGGTGCCCAGTACCGCGCCTGCAATGATGGTTGCGGCCGCAAGCCGGGTGCCCTGCAATTGTTTTTCTGGATGGGCATTCAGCCAGGCCAGCATCTTGCCCTTGAATAACAGCGCGATCACGGTCAGGAATACGGAGCCGGCAATGGAGTAGCGGATGATCTGGCTGATTTCCTTGTCCAGCGCGCCAAAATGCTTCAGGCCCAGGGTCGCGAGCAACGCGGCAGGCAGCGCGCCGAAGCATAGCAGGCGCACTACATGCCAATCCACCGTACCGCGCAACCTGTGCGTAAAAGTGCCGGCAGCCTTGGTGATGGAGGCAAATGCGAGATCCGTGCCGACGGCAACGGTGGGCGAGACTCCGAATAGCAGGGTCAGCAAAGGCGTCATCAACGAGCCGCCGCCGACACCGGTCAGGCCCACTAATGCTCCTACTGCAAAACCGGAAACTATATAGGTTAAAGTCATATCACCTCGCGCAAAGTAGATGCATCGTAATGAATTTAGGCTTTATTCCAAACTACTTAGTATTTATTTGCTTATATGCGGTTTTGATATAAGAATAGACATTCTGCTTACTAAGGGGTCTTTCTTGCTGGAAAAAATTTCCACCTGTTGGGGGAGGTAGCACAAGATATCTTAGGGATATTGCTTTGGGAGCATTTTTTTAGCGCAAAAATGAGAGGAACTACCTCTGTAGTCCGAATAAACTATATACTGTTAATGGTATATAAAAAGCTGTAAAACTGATTCTTAAGCATAAGAGGCTACTGATGTCTGATGGATGCTCAGCAAGCACATAGACACCAATCCGCATTTCCCCGATCTTTTATTTTGTTGTTTTTATCAATGGATCGGCATATCAAGGCCAGCAATGAACCTACATCAATTACGCTTTGTTCGCGAAGCGGTACGGCAAAATTTTAATCTTACTGAAGCCGCCAAGGCTCTGTTTACCTCGCAACCCGGCGTGTCCAAGGCGATCATCGAACTGGAAGAAGAGCTTGGTGTCGATATTTTCACGCGTCACGGCAAACGCATACGCGGCCTGACGGAGCCCGGGCGGGCGGTGTTGAAGTCGGTGGAGTTGATCATGCAGGAGATCGACGGCCTGAAACGCATAGGCAAGGAATATGCGGCACAGGACAGCGGCAGCTTTACGATTGCCACCACGCATACCCAGGCGCGTTACGCACTGCCCAAGGTGGTGCAGGCTTTTATGCAAAGATACCCCAAGGTCAGGCTCTCCCTGTTGCAGGGCAACCCCAAGCAGATCGCCGAGATGGTGATGCGCGACCAGGCCGACCTGGCGATCGCCACGGAGGCCATTGCCGGCATAGACGGCCTGGTATCCATGCCCTGCTACCAGTGGGAGCATGTGGTGGTGGTGCCGCCGGAGCATCCGCTGCTGAAGCTGAAGAGCGTCACCTTGGAAGAGCTCGCGCATTATCCGCTGATCACCTATGACGGCGCCTTTGCCGGCCGTAGCAAGATAGACCACGCGTTTGAAATACGCAACCTGAAACCGGACATCCTGCTGGAAGCGATAGACGCCGACGTCATCAAGACCTATGTGGAACTGGGCATGGGGGTAGGCATCATCGCCGGCATGGCGTTCGACGCCGAGCGCGATAAAAACCTGCGCTCCATCTCGGTCGGCCACCTGTTCGGCATGAATGTCTCGCGCGTCGCGGTCAAGAATGGCGCCTATCTGCGCAGCTATATCTATACCTTTATCGAATTGCTGACGCCGACGCTGAACCGCAAGCTGATCGACCAGGTCATGCAGGGCGGCAAGGATACCTACGATCTATGAGCATGCGGGCACTGGCAGACTGGCCGCCGGCTGAGCGCAGCCGGGTCAGCGGCATACTGACCGATATCGACGACACCTTTACCACGCACGGCCGGTTGACGGTGGAGGCGCTGGATGCCGTGTGCCGGTTCAGGGCCGCAGGGCTAAAAGTCATCGCCGTCACCGGCAGGCCGACCTACTGGACTTTGCCTCTATTGCGCTTGTGCAGCTTTGATGCCGTCATCGCCGAAAACGGCGCCAGCGCTTTTTGGCTGGACCCGCAAGGCAGCTTGCAGTCGATGTTTTATGCCGATGCAGCAACACGCCTGCAACACCGTCGCCAACTGGAAGGGTTTGCGCTGACGTTGCGGCGGCATTTTCCCGACATCCATATTGCGGAAGACGCGCCGCAGCGGGTGGGCGACCTGGCGTTTGACATAGGCGAGAATATTCCGCCCATCCCTTTGCCGCAATTGGAGGCAGTGGCCGCGCTGATCAGGCAGGAGGGATATCATGCTACGACCAGCAGCATCCATGCACACGCTTCGGTGGTGCCATTTTCCAAGCAGAGCATGAGCCGGCGCGTTTTGCAGGAAGTGTTCGGCGTGGAGGATGAGCTGGCCCGTCGCCAGTATGTGTTCGTCGGCGACTCGGCCAACGATGCGTCGATGTTCGGCCACTACCCGTTGAGCGTGGGTGTGGCCAACGTGCGCAAATTCCTGGACCGTTTCGACCAGCATCCGGCCTATGTCACGCGGCAGGAATACGGCGCGGGTTTTGTGGAACTGGCGGATGCCATCCTGAGCGAAAAATAAGAACGGCGCAGCCTTGCCGCCGGCAACACAATGATTAAAGAACCAAGAGGATATCTCATGCGTGAATATTACGCCCAAAGAGCCAAGAGCTACGAAACCATCTATCAGATACCGGAACGCCAGGCCGATCTGGCAATACTGCAGCAGCGCGTTTGCTCGGCATTGCGAGGCCACAAAGTGTTGGAGATTGCCTGCGGCACCGGCTACTGGACCGAGCGCTATGCGCCCGATGCTGCTTCTGTACTGGCGACCGACATCAACCAGGCGATGCTGGATATTGCGCAGAACAAGGGCTATCCGGCAGGCAAGGTGCAGTTTGCGATTGCGGACGCCTTCGATGTGCCGCAAGGCGACTATAGCGCCTGTTTTGCCGGTTTCCTGTGGTCGCACATCAAGCGGGAAGAGCAGGCAGGCTTTCTCTCGCAGCTGAGTAAAAACGGCGGCAAGGACAAGCTGCTGGTGCTGATAGACAATAACTACGTGGAAGGCAGCAGCACCCCGATTGCCCGCACCGACCTGGAAGGAAACACCTACCAGATGCGCGTGCAGGAAGACGGCAGCCGCGTGGAGATCGTAAAGAATTTCCCGACCGACAGCACCTTGCGCAAGAAATTCGGGCCGGCGGCAAAAGACATACGGATACACCGGACTGAATACTTCTGGATGCTGACCTGCGTGCTCCGATAAGTGCTGCAGCTTTATTTTCGGTTCTGCCTGGCACCCTGATTGACCATGGCCGCAAGCACCAGCGAGGCAATCGCCACCAGCGAACAGATGTCGCGAAACGTCACCTGCTCCTGGCTGTCCAGTCCGAATAGCCGGTGCAGCAGGTATTCCGAACTGTAGGAAAGCACCAGCAAAAACAGGGCGGCAACGGTGACGACCAAAGCCAATGTGATGATGCGGCTGGCGGTGCGGCGGTCCAGGCTCATATTGCCTCCAGGATCACCTTCAGCCTGTTCAGGTCGCGCATCACCCATGCGGCGTCGGCAGCGAATTTTTCGTCATCCATCTCCGGCTGGCGGAGCAACGTGAAAACCAGCTCGCTATGCTCGCCGTTGGCGATGACGCGCAGCGGCACGTAGACCAATTGTCCGGCCGGCAGGCTGACCCAGTGATCCAGTACGCCGAACGCGTTTTTTTCGCTAAAGCGTATCCTGACCTGGCCTTCTGCGCTGGTGGCCAGCCAGATATCGCCCTGGCGTTTTAAACTCTCGCCCAGGCCGGATGCCCAGTGGGAAAAATTTTCCGGCACGCAGGCATAGTCGTATACCGCTTGTGCAGGGCGTCCTATGCTGACGTTGAGGTGGCGCAGATGTTCAGCCATGTGTTCATTTCCTCCTGACGTATTTGCCGTCAAAGGCAGTGGTCCAGGTTTTGCCGGCATCTTCCGAGGTTTGCCACAACTGGCGCACCGAGCCGTCTGCGTTCTGGGTCCAGGTAATTTGCTGCCTGAGTACCGCGCCGGCTTTATTCGGGTTAGGCGCGTCGGTCGACAGCACCATCTTGCCGTCGGCGAACTTGCCGTCCAGGTTCAGGCGGCTACCGCTATTGTCCACCCAGCTCTGATGCCACTTCTTATCGGTGATGTCGTAGATATTAATGCTCTTTCCGGTAAACCCGCCTGTGCCCGACCAGTTTTCCAGCAAGGCGCAGCCGTCGGCAAACGACTGTATTACGCTGGCGCCGGCAGTCTTGCCATTGGGCAGGTATACGTCCCACTGCCCCAGCCAGAAATCGAACTGGCGATACTCGGCGCTGTCGCAAGGCTTCGCCGCCGTTGCCGAAGTCGTTGACGCCGCCGGCGTCTGGGTGCATACGGCTGAGCCGCTGGCCAGCATAATGCTGACGCCTGATAACACGCGGAGCAGATGATTGGTCGGGTGCATTGGGTCTCCTGGAACATTCGATTTTGATCGTACAGCAGCGTATACCCGCCCTAAGGGAATGTCTAGTTAGGTGGGCTGTTGTCGATATTGTATATGGACATGGAAGTCGGCCAAAGACGGGAAGGTCGCTTGCTTCCCAGTAATTCCTGCTTTTCCCGCTGTAAAGTAGGGTAAACTACAGGCGTTGATTAGCGCAGCAAGGCCGCCCTCCCTATGGAAAATACGATACCGCAAAGCATAGCTTTGCACTCCTCACTTCCGGTTAATCTCAATGAGATTCGTGCGCATTGCTCTTCCTGCAGCCTGCACCAGCTGTGCCTGCCCATGGGCCTGGCGGAAGCGGACATGGACAAGCTGGACAAGATCATAGGCCGCCGCCGCCGGGTCGCGCGCGACAGCGCGCTCTATCGCATGGATGATCCATTCACCAATTTGTACGCGATCCGCTTCGGCCACTTCAAGACCTACCAGGTGAACTCCGGCGGCCAGCAGCACATTACCGGTTTCCAGATGGCGGGCGAGCTGTTGGGAATGGACGCCATCAGTAACGAGCGCCATCACTGCGATGCGATAGCCCTGGAAGACAGCGAAGTGTGCGAAATTCCGTTTTCCGGGCTGGAGGGATTGTTCAGCGAGATACCTAACCTGCTAAGCCATTTCCATCGCATCATGAGCCGCGAAATTACCCGCGAACAAAATGTGATGCTGCTGCTCGGCAGCATGCGCGCAGATCAAAGATTCGCGGCCTTCCTGATTAACCTGTCTTCGCGCTATGCGACGCGCGGTTATTCTGCCACCCGCTTTCAATTGCGCATGTCGCGCGAGGAAATCGGCAACTACCTTGGCCTGACGATAGAAAGCGTCAGCCGTCTTTTGTCCAAGTTTAAAAAGCTGGATTTGCTAAGGGTCGATCATCGCGAAATCGAACTGCTACAGCTGACGAGATTGAAGGCGCTCGCAGCGGGCACGGAAAGCTGTAGCTAGCCGCGATTAGAATGGTGCCTGACAGCCGCGCGCATCATCAGCTTTTGTCACCAGCAAGTAGCAAGTCAGCGAACTGGCCAAGGCACAGAATAACCAGAAACAAAAAAATCCCAGCGTGTATACGGCCGACACGGACAGCTCAATATGATTGCCCGCCAGTGCCAGATCGCGCGGGTCAACCAATGAGAAAAACAATCCTTCGACAGCAATAGCCGCCAGGAAAGAGGGCCATAGTATCGCTATCGCGAGTCGCATCCGATGCCTCCTTTTTTATTTTTAATATCCCGCATGGTTAGAGCGGATTAAGGTCTGTGCCTTGTTGTTGCGGCCAGTGCCATACACCGGTCAGGCGCCATTGGTAGGCGCGGTCTTCCAGTGTGATTTGCCACGCGGCCCTGTCCAGCATGGGCAGGGGCAATGTAAAATTACCGTCGTCATCCAGTTGCGTGCTGATGGTCAGATCCTTTGAAGGCTGGGTCGGATGGACAAGCCTGACTGTCAGCATGCCTTTCGGCATCGAGCCGGCACTGCGCAGTTTACCGGCGACAGTCCCTTTGACGGCGTCATATCGCATCGAAGCGCTCAGCTTCAGCGTGGCCGCGACTTTGTCGCGCCGCAAATCATGGTTGATGGCCTGGCCTTCCTTGTAGTAGTCGTCAACCACCATAGGGTCCTGCGCAGAGTAAGCCAACGAGGCCATGTAAGAGCCGGCGACGACCGCGACGATGGGAGGCGTCACCAACAGCCACGGCCAGAGTTGCTTGAACCAGGGAGCCGGATTTTGCCGGCCGGCAGCCAAAACGGGGGAGGACATATTCATCTCCTAAGGACGTGGAACAAAAAACACAGCTTTTTCTTTGACATGCAAATCCTGCCTGTCCTCAGCCTGCAACTCGAACCATATAGGATTGCTTCCCACCTTGCCGTGGTTCGGGGCAACATGCACGCGCACGGGAATGGCCCTGGTCGTGGCACCGGCCAGTTCTATCTGATCCGGAGTTTCCAGTTGAATGGAGCCCAGACCTGACACTTTGATGTTGTACCTGTGGGAAATCTCGTCGGTATTCATGACCTGCAGCCGGTACACGTTTTCAATCACGCCGTCGCCTACTTCGCGTCCCATAGAGCCGCGATCCCGTATCACGTCAAGCTTCAGCGGTATGCGTGTCAGCAGTGCTCCAAAGAAAATGCCTGTAATTAACAGCAGCAGTCCGCTATAGATTAAAACCCTGGGGCGGAAAATGGCGCGTTTGACCTGCTGCTGTGACAGATGTTGCTTGATCGCATTGGCGGTTGAATAGCGTATCAAACCGCGCGGTGCCGCTATCTTGTCCATGACGGTGTCGCAGGCATCTATGCATGCGGCGCAGGCAATGCACTCGTATTGCAGGCCGTTGCGAATATCTATCCCGGTAGGACAGACCTGCACGCACATGGAACAATCTATGCACGCGCCTGCCGCCGGATTTTTTGAATTCTTTGCGTTGCGCGGCTCGCCTCTTCTCTCATCGTAGGTGATGATCAATGTGTCCTGGTCGAACATCACGCTTTGAAAGCGTGCATACGGACACATGTATTTGCACACCTGCTCCCGCATCCAGCCTGCATTGCCGTAGGTAGCCAGGGCATAGAAGAGTACCCAGAACCATTCCCAAGGACCCAGCGTGACCAATAGTATTTCCTGCATCAACGTGTGGATGGGAGTAAAGTAGCCGACGAAACTGATGCCTGTCCACAATGCTATTCCCAGCCAAATAGCATGTTTGGCGGTTTTCTTGCCGGCTTTTTCCAGAGTCCAGCCTTGCCTGTCAAGACGAATGCGGGCGCTGCGACTGCCTTCCACCTTGCGTTCCACCCACATGAAAATTTCGCTGTACACCGTTTGCGGACAGGCAAATCCGCACCACAGGCGTCCCGCCACTGCGGTGAACAAGAATAGTGAATAGGCGCAGATGATCAACAGTGCTGTCAGGTAGATGAAATCCTGCGGCCATAGGACGATGCCGAACAGATAGAATTTGCGGGTGGTCAGGTCAAACAACACTGCCTGGCGGCCGTTCCATGACAGCCAGGGCAAGCCGTAGAACACCAGTTGGGTGATCCAGACGCAGGCCCAGCGCCAGTTGGCGAACAGGCCCTTTACCTCGCGCGGGTAGATTTCTTCGCGCGAGGCATACATCTTGATGGTGGCGTATTGCGGTTGGGCTTCAGACATGTCGTATTGCGTCCTGACGGATAAAAGGGCACCGGGAAATCATTTTTGCGCTACCTTGGACTCATCGTTGGACAAGCTCCAGACATACGCCGCCAGCACGTGGACCTTGGCTTCGCCGAGGAACTCCTTGAAAGGAGGCATCGTATTGTTGCGGCCCTTGCGTATGGTTTCCATGATGGTTTCCACACCGCCGCCGTACAACCAGATTTTGTCGTTCAGCGTGGGCGCGCCTATCGCCTGATTGCCAACGCCGCCGGCCCCATGGCAGCCTGCGCAAACGCCGAATTTGGCCTTGCCGAATACGGCCTTGATAGGGTCGTGCGATGAGTTGGACAAGCTCAAGACATAGTGCGCAACGTTCTGGACATCCTCGTCGGTTCCCAGCGCCTTGGCCATGGAAGGCATCTGCCCGTTCCTGCCGTACATGATTGTGGTCTTGATGATGTCGGGTGTGCCGCCGTATAGCCAGTCCTTGTCCGTCAGGTTGGGAAATCCCTTGCTGCCGCGCGCATCCGAGCCGTGGCACTGCGCGCAGTAGGTCAGGAACAGGCGCTCGCCGATTGCATGGGCCTGCGGGTCGGCCGCTAC
>DATHMC010000132.1:0-24854 GCA_035487495.1 Undibacterium sp. | reverse complement strand
CTGTAGGAAATTTGCTCACATTTTTCTGGGAATCGCATGCCATTGACTATTCCGCGCAGCATACGGTCAGCCCGCCTGACTATCCGGCCCATAGAGCAACGCGATCTTATGGCTGTCTTCGCTTGCTACAATCACCATGAGGTCATGCGCTATTGCCCGCCGACCCGCTGGGGCACGCTGGAAAATGCGTGCAACTGGTTTGTACGCATCCAGCAGCGCGTCGCCGACGGCAGCGTGATGCAATTCGTGATCGAGTTGACGGAGCAGGCGAGGGTGATAGGCACCTGCGTCCTGTTCAGGATAGAGGAAGACAGCTTGCGGGCCGAGATAGGATATGCGCTGGGCCGCGATTTTTGGGGCGCCGGCTATATGCATGAGGCGCTGACGGCGCTGGTGGAGCATGCTTTCAGCAAGTGGCACCTGCACCGGCTGGAGGCGGAGATTGATCCCAGGAACGTGCGTTCGGCGAACAGCTTGCTGGGACTGGGTTTTGCGCTGGAAGGCACGCTCAGGGAGCGCTGGATAGACGATGACGAAATTTTCGACGCCGGTCTGTATGGGCTGCTGGCCCGGGATTGGCGGGCCCGCCGTGAGCGCGGAAATTCATAGCCAGCGCCGGACTTTTTGCTTGTACTGCAGATACTGGTCGCCAAAAATCTCCTGCAGGAAGCGTTCTTCTCCACGGATAAAATTGGCCTCGATCACCCAGATAAAAAATGGGATCGGGATCAGTGCGCCGACGGAGCCAAACAAAACGCCTGCGCCGAGGAGTACGATTGTCATGCCGAGATACATGGGGTTGCGGGTATACCGATAGAACCCGCCGGTGACGAGCGAGGTCGACTTCTCAAAAGGGATGACCGGGGTTCCTGCCTTGCGGAATGCGCCTGCGGATACGCCTGCCAGCACTATTCCCAGTAATATCAAGATGAACCCGGCATAGGAGAGCGGCGGCCAGATGAAACGCGCTATCGGTAGCAGCCGGTGCAAGCCTGCCATCGCGACCAGCGTCAGCGCCAGATAGACCGGCGGAATGATTTTTCGCTTTTGTTCCACGGCGTGCTCCATGGCGGTTGGGCTTACAGGATACCGGATTTTCTTTCCGCCATCGAAAAAATGAGCGATATAGCTATTGGCTTGCGCTTTCGGTGGGGCCGGGCGCATTTTTTTGCGGATGAAAACTTTCACCTCTCGCCATCATTTCCAAGATGGCTTGCATGCGTTTTGCACGGGTTTCCGGTTTCTTGGCGGTTTGCAGCCTGTACGCGATCGCATATAGATTCGCCTTGCTCAAGCTTGCAAAAAAAGCCGCGGCTTTTTTATTCTTGTTCAGCTCGGATAAAAAATCTTGCGGGATGCTTGCGCTGCCTTGCGAAGCGTAGGCTTGTTGCAAGCGGCCGTCTTCTTTTGCCGCTTGCACTTGCGCCAGGCCGCTCGCCTGCATCCTGCCTTCCCCGATCAGGCGCTCCGCGTGGCCGACATTGATGGCGGACCAGCCGCTTTTGGCGCGGCGGGGGCTAAATTTCTGCAGCCAGGACACCTCGTCGCAAGCCTTTTTCTGGCCGTCTATCCAGCCGTAACAGAGTGCCTCGTCCAGCGCCTCGGCGTAGGAAACTGTTTTAGTGCCGGAATCTTTTTTAAAAATCTGCAGCCATATGCCTTCGGCCTGCGCGTGATGCTTTGCCAGCCATTGCTGCCACTTCTTTGCAGAGGCAAACGGAATAACGACTAAGTCTGTCTTGCCGGGCATGGTCCTTGGCTCCTTGTGGTTTCGTGCACATTGACTACTTGGTAAAGTTTCTTTGTATTTTATCCATGTTTGCATTTGAAAGCGGCCGGCAGGAGCCGGTTTTTCTGTATCTGCTGCCAGTTAAAGATATTGCTCTCCGACGGCGCAATGGACAATGCAAACAATTGTGAAAATTGACATTATGCCGATAATTTTCTGTATTGTTCGAGACTATCATTCAAGATAGGGAACCGGTTTTTTTCGGACGGTTGCTGCCGTGAACTGCTTTTTCAGGAGTGCGCAATAGTGAATTCAGTGCGTTGGCTGAGCAAGACGATTTGGTTGCCGATAGTGATATTGGCGACGGGTGTCATGCTTTCCGTTGCGCTGGAGGTCAGGCAACAGGCCGGCAATGCCGATCGCGAACGGCGGAATTTTGACGGACTGGCAGACCGGGTTGCTACCCAGATCAGCAACCGCATGCAAAAGTACGAATACGGGCTGCGCGGCGCGCGCGGTGCGGTAATCGGGGCTGGCGGCCTGGCTGTTTCGCGCAGGGCTTTTCGCGAGTACGGGCTGTCGCGGGACCTCGACCGCGAGTTTCCGGGAGTGCGCGCTTACGGGTTTGTGCGGCGGGTATACCCTGGCCAGGAGGCCGCCTTCGTTGCCGAGATGCGTCGTGACGGCGCGCCCGATTTTCATATCAAGGAATTTGCCCCAAATGCCGGCGAGCATTTCGTCATTTCCTACATCTCTTCCATAGGCAATGATGAGCGCGCGATAGGCCTGGACCTGGCTTCGGAGCCAAGCCGCAGATCCACTGCGATTGCAGCGATGCAGTCCGGCAAGGCTGAGTTGACGGCGCCGATTTCCCTGGTGCAGATTGCGGATAAGCCAAGCCGCGGATTTTTACTGCTGTTGCCCGTTTACTCTTCCATGGAGAAGGCGGAGGTGGAAGCGGAACGGGATGGCGCGACGATAGGCTGGGTGTATTCGTCTTTGCAGGTCAACGGAATATTGGCCGGCCTGGACTATTTCAACGGCGAGATCGCATTGACTTTGACCGACCTGAGCGACCGCGCGCAGCCCGCCCCTTTTTTTGTCTCGGCGCATTCTGACGCTGCTGCTGCCGACGGGTTGCAGAAAGATATCGATATCCAGGTTTACGGACGTATCTGGAAGGTTCAGGTCAAGGCCTTGCCGGCGTTCGTGAGCCGGCTGAATTTACCGGGTTCGTGGGAGGTTGGCGGCCTTGGACTGCTGCTCAGCGTGCTGCTGGCGGGCCTGGCCTATAGCTATCTGCGCAATCGCCAGCGGGATGTCAACGCCGGCCTGGAGCGCAACCGGCTGGCGGCGATCGTGGAAAGTTCGAACGACGCCATCATTGCCAACACCCTTGAAGGCGTGGTTACCAACTGGAACCGGGCGGCTGAGAAGATGTTCGGTTATCGCGCCGAGGAGGCGCTCGGACGTACGGTGCAGAGCCTGATTGTGCCGGCCGAATGCGCGATCGAGGAAGTCGATGTTCTACGGCGTATCGCGCATAACGAGGTCGTGGAACATTTTTCTTCAGTGCGCCGCCGCAAGGATGGTTCCTTGCTGGATGTCTCCATCACTGTTTCACCGATACACGGCGCGGACGGCAGCATCCAGGGGGCGGCCAAAACTGTGCGTGACGTCAGTCAACAGAAGGCGTATGAGGGCCGCATTCGCCAGCTGAATGCATCGCTGGAGCAGCAAGTGCAGATCCGGACCGCGCAGATACAAAAATATTCTGCGCTGCAAAAAGCGATACTGTTGAATGCCGGGTCGGCCATCATCGCCAGCGACAGGAACGGTATCGTCACGCTCTTCAATCCGGCTGCCGAGGCGATGCTGGGGTATGCGGCGCAAGAAATGCTGGGCAAGAGCTCCTGGCTCATTCTGCACGACAGGGCCGAGGTGATGACGCGCGCGGTAGTGCTGTCTGCGGAGCTGGGAAGCATAGTGGAGCCCGGCTTGCAGGCGCTGGTGGTCAAGGCCTGCATGGGCAAGCCCGACACCAATGAGTGGACGCTGATTCGCAAGGACGGCCACTACATCCCGACCTTGCTGACCGTCAGCGCCTTGCGCAGTGAACAGGACGAGATTATCGGCTACCTGGGCATCGCCAGTGACCTGACCGAGCGCCGGCGCAATCAACTCGCATTGGAAAAGAGCGAGCGCTTTTTGCGCACGCTCACCGACAACCTGCCCGGCATGGTGGGGTACTGGGGGGCCGATCTGCGCTGCAGCTTTGCCAACTACGGCTATGAAACCTGGTTCGGCAAGAGCGCGGAGCAGATGGCGGGCATCCACGTGCGCGATATGATGAGCGAGGATATCTATCGCCAGAGCGAACCCTATCTGCTCGCGGTGCTGAATGGCGAAAGCCAGCAGTACGAGCGCGTGCACGTCATGCCCAACGGCATGGTCGCCTATGCGCAGGTGAACTACATTCCGGATACGGAGGACGGTGAAGTGCGCGGTTTTTATGTGCTGATTTCCGATATCACCGAGCTCAAGCACGCGCAGCTCAACCTGGAACAAACCAACAAGATGCTGCAAGCGCGCACCCGCGAGGCGGAAGCGGCGAGCCGTGCCAAGAGCGATTTCGTGGCCAACATGAGCCACGAAATCCGCACGCCGCTGAATGCCGTGCTGGGCATGGCCTACCTGCTGGATAGTACCGGCCTGACTTCGGAGCAAAAGAAATACCTGGAAATGATCAAAGTGTCCGGGCAGACGCTGCTCAGCATCCTGAACGACATACTGGATTTTTCCAAAGTGGAAGCGGGCCGCATGGAGTTGTCGCAGACGGAATTCCAGCTTGCCGATGTGCTCAATGCAGTGGCGACCATCATGACGGTCAATGCGGGCGAGAAAGACCTGGAGCTGGCGATAGCGGTCGAGCCCGGCGTGCCCAGGGTGTTGGTGGGCGATGCGCTGAGGCTGCAGCAAGTGCTGGTCAACCTGACCGCCAATGCGCTCAAATTTACCGAACGCGGCGAGGTTGCGGTGCTGGTAAAACTCGTGCAATTGCAATCCATTAAAAATAAACCGGTCGCGACGCTGAGCTTTAACGTGCGCGATACCGGTATCGGCATGAGCACCGAACAGCAGGCGCGGCTGTTCGCTTCCTTCACGCAGGCTGACTCATCCTTTACCCGCCGGTTTGGCGGCACCGGCCTGGGCCTGACTATTTCCAAACGCCTGGTGGAGTTAATGGGCGGTAGCATCCTGGTCAATAGCGAAGAAGGCAAGGGCAGCGAGTTTGTGGTCACGCTGCCGCTGCAGTGCGCCGCCAGCCAGGAGGACGGCACCCGCTCACGCAATGCGATAGGCGACCTGCGCTTTCTGGTGGTGGACGACAGCGGCACGAGCCGCGACTACCTGTGCAAGACCATACAGGGATGGCGCTGGGAGGCGGAAGCAGTGGCGTCCGGTGCGCAAGCGCTGGCCCGGTTCAGGGAGCAGCAGGCTGCAGGACGGCCCTATGATGTCGTATTGGCGGATTGGCAGATGCCGGGCATGGACGGACTGGAAACCATCCGCGCTATCCACGAAATCTGTGCTGCTGCCGGCCACGCAGACAAACAGAATGGCGGGAAGCCCGCTGTGCCGATCAGCATCGTCATGGCGAGCTCCTTCGGCAGGGGCAAGCTGATGCATACCGACGCCGAGCAACTGGCGGATGCCGTGCTCAGCAAACCGCTGACCGGCTCCAGCCTGTTCGATGCGCTGCACGGAGTATTTGTCGGCTTGGGCGCCTCGGTGCATGTGCTGCAGGAAGCCCGTTCCACTCCTTTGATGCATCGTATCGACGGCGCCAAGCTGCTGCTGGTGGAAGACAATCCGCTGAACCAGATTGTTGCCCGCGGCATGCTGGAGCAAGCCGGAGCCAGCGTGGACGTGGTCGACAACGGCCAGCAGGCGCTGGATAAACTGGGCATCGACGCCGCCCGCTATCACCTGGTGCTGATGGACATACAAATGCCGGTGATGGACGGATTGACGGCGACGCACCGGTTGCGCAAAGACTTGAAGCTGAACCTGCCTGTACTGGCGATGACGGCGGGTGTCATGGCATCGGAGCGGGAATTGTGTACTGCCGCCGGCATGAATGACTTTATCGGCAAGCCCATCGATGCCGACGACATGCTGAGCAAGATTATCCGTTATTTGCCGGCGTTGCCTAAAAATCATATGCCGCCGCCGCCCGGTGCTGCCACGAATCCATTCAGGGCAATTGGAGAGACGGCAGACGCGGACACGCCGGCCCCCATCTTTGATCCCGGCCACCTGATGGCGATCACCAAAGGTAAGCCGCAACATACGGCGACGATGCTGGGCCTGATCAGGAAGGTCGTTGAAAACGGCACGGCGCCCGTCATTGAAGCCCGGCTGGCCTGGCAGGAAGGCCGGCCGGAGGACGCAGCCCGCATGCTGCACACGCTGCGCGGCATGATGGGCACGCTGGGAGCAAAACGCTTTGCCGACGCTGCGCTCGAGCTGGAAAAAACGCTGCCTCATGAGACGTCAAGGGCGCTGATGATGATGTTCGGCCGGGTAGAGCAAGAGCTGGACGCGGCGATAGCGAAGGCGCGGGCCTGGGTGCAGCAGCAGGGTAGCTAGAACTCATTTCATCAATACCAGTGACGTGCGTTATAGACTGGCCGCGCCTAACGTCCTATCTGCACCACCTGGTTTCTGGCCACCAGGCTCCATTCCACGATGCCGATGTAGCCGTCGTCCGCCGCGACCACCATATTGCGGCTATTACTGTAGACGATGGTGCCGCTGGCGTGATGGTGGACTTCTGTCCAGCCCACCGCGCGGCGGATGAACATCAGCGTGTTGTTCAAGTTGGCGATGCATTCCAGCTGGCCGAAAGCGCGCACCCGGCGCAATACGGCTGCCACCGGTTGATCGAACTTGAGCAGCCACTCTGCATCCGCCAGCTTTTTCCAGTAGCTGCCGCCATCATCCTGCGGTTGCGCCCGGTCCCACAAGGTCTGGAAATTGAAGGCGACTTGGGTTGCAAGTTCGCGCGCAGCCATTTGCGTGCGCAGGCTCAGGGTTTCGTGGCAATCGGATTCCGTCAGGGGGAAGTGCCGTTGCGCCAGGATGTCGCCGCTGTCAAATTCATGCGCCAGTTGATGGCAGCTGACGCCCCAGCTGCGACGGCCCTCCAGGATAACCTGGTGAAATGGATAAGGCCCGCGCCCTATCGGCAGCGGCGAGGGGTGGAAGTTGATTGCATGGCGCAGGTAGGGCCGCCAATCCGGCACCCTCCAGTTGTAGCTGGCGACAATCAATACCTCGCAATCGCGCGCCTGCAGATCCTGCAAATCCTGCGTGCTCATGCGGGAAAGCTGTATATCCATATTCAGGTCGGCAGCGTATTGAATGACCGCCTGATTATGGTTGACGACGTTGTCAAGCGGCACCGTGAAGAGTTTAACGGGATCCCAGCCGGCGTCTACAAAAGCCTGAAACACGCCTATGTAACGGTCCGCAGCGGCAATGGCAAAACGCATGGCTTGTTCTTTCTTTAATACGGTCGCAATGAGGTGGGCCGACGGGCAGCGTAAATTTCGCAACTTGGAATTTAAGCATGCGTATGTATCCGCAGTTTTTCCGGGATGTTTGTTTTGTATCTTGAAGTATCAATTGCCGCTTTTTTGTAAAGATCAGCAATGCTGTCGATTTTTGCAAGGACTGCACAGGGCGGCGCGGTTTGAGTACATAATAGGACGACTCAACACCTATTGAGGAGCCGCTATGCATACCAATCCGACCAAGGATGCGTTGGGCGAGGCCGTCAAACCGCCCGTCGAAGTGACCGACCATCATCATGAACGCCAGGCAGATTTACCGGGCCAGGAAAGCAGTGTTGCCAGCCGCAAGAAAGACAAGTCGCATCAGGACAGCGGCCTGAGCCGGCGTAGCATGTATGAGGACTAGGGGTTTTGCTGGGCAAAATGTCCTGTATGCCCGTATCGCCGGCGGGGCGCCGCGCTAGGCTGGCTGGGCAACGGCTCTGCGTTGCGATTGACGCGCGTCATTCGTCTGTGATGGTCGGGATTTCTTCATTGTCGCGCTGGTTCCCGCTATTGCGCGGCTCTCGATACGGCCGGTCCAGGTATTTGTGATGAAATTCAATCACCCTGGCGGCGACGCCGGGACGGTCTGTTGCAATTTCCCGAACCTGTTTCAAGCTGCCGTTACTGGGGTTGGCAATGATGGCGTTGGCGAACGTTCGCTTGTCCGGCCAGAAGCTGGTATTTGGCATGATGGTCTCCTTGGATGAGAATTGTTACTACGGTCATTGTTGGCCTAATGACTCCATCATATTTTCTGCGTAAAAATTATCCAACAGGACACTATCCAGACTGCATGTCGGATGAGTCTGACAGGGAGGGCAACGGAGGCGGCGGAAACGGCGGAAACGGCGGTGACAGGCGTGCTGCCTGCGGACGCAAGTGAGGTGAGATAGTGGGCGGTCGTGCCGAGCGGTTTTTCAGCGCCGGCGAAAAATGCCGGCGCAATCTGGCTTGAAATCCGGCGTGGCCGCCGTCATGGCGCTACTCATTCTGCAGCCGGCTTCCTGTGTTCTACATACGCCACATCCAGGTATTTGTGATGGAATTCAACCACCCGGGCGGATATGCCAGGCCGGCCGGTTTTGATTTCGCGTACCTGTTTCAGTCTGCCGTTGCCGGCGGTGGACGCGAAAATGTTGCTGAAAGCGCTTTTATCAGGCCAGAAGCTAGTTGCGTTTTGCATAATGATCTCCGTTAAAAAGTTTTTTAAAGTTCAAACTGCCTTGTCTGCCGGGTCTGTTGCCTTGCCTGGGCAGGCAAGGCCTCCAATTAAAAAAACCTGCTACCGAAAATAGGGAGATGGAGGCGGTAGCAGGCTGAGGAGTTGGAGCAAGTGTAGCCAGCGATCTTGCCGCGATAAAGGTGGCGAAAAGAAATTCACTGTTCGCGTGGATGAAATAATCGGAGCCAATAAGCAAAAAATTGCGCAAATTGCCGCAGTTGCAGGGCGAATCCGCCGGATTACGCCGGCCAGGTTGCGGGGCTGATACGGGAGACGGGGCTGGACACTGGTAGTTTTACTGTAGCCGCGATCGAAAACGATGTTGCAACGCAGTCATACCCCAGGTGCGAATACGGTAGAAATACTATCCACCGTCGCTGCACAGCAGGCAGGCCGGTGCCCGCACGCGGCGCCGGTGTGCTTGCCCGCTTCCCAAATTTCCCGGGTTTCCTCTCTGCCTGCCAGGCGCTACCGTGCTGGACCGCGTGTTCGCGCCGCCCTGTTCGCGGTTCGTACCGCGCCCTTGATTTCGATTGTTGCGTGGACAGGAACAATCTATTTCCATTTATCACCTTTATCGCAAAAGCTACCCCGACTACACTGCAGTCATCGATGAGCACGACACCAAAGCAGCAGGGTAAAGCGGATAAGTGCACGACTCACCGGGGCCGGAACAGATGCCATCAGCATGAGCCAGCCTGTGGGAATGAATTAAATACTTGCTTTTTACTTACTTGAAATTTTGGAGAATCATCATGAAAGCCACACAAATCATTGCAGCAGCCGTATTGACATTGACAGGCGCAGCCGCTTTTGCCGCCGGTAACCAGGTAGGCGGCGACGCTTATGTCAGCTTCCCAATTCCAAACAGCTTCAGCCATTCCGCTGCCAGCGACAAAACCAAAGCTGAAGTCCGGGCCGAACTGGTCCAGGCTCGCGCAGAAGGCCAGTTGGTCGGCGGCGAAGAATACGTGTCCACCGTTGATAAAAATACTACCAGCACCTTGAGCCGCGCAGAAGTCAAAGCTGAAGCGATCAAAGCAGCCAAGAACGGCAGCCGTAATACCGAATACAGCTTCGGCGGTTAATTCGCGCAAGCGTCCCGGCTTGATCGCCTGCATCCGGATTAAGCCTCCGCACCAAGTCTTCATTGATGGCCTGCCCCCGGCATAGCGACCGGCGGCAGGTTCTTTTTTTGGGGGAGGCGCTCAATCTCTCCTGGATAGGCCCATCTTGCATGGCATGCCGGCGACGAATTTACGATTATCCTGGAAAAAGCGGAAAGCGATGCCGACGTCATCCATGTTGCCGGAGGGTTGGCCCGGCAATGCGGGCCTGTTCATAGGCTGATACGCCGCAGATTCTGCGTTTCTGTATCTGCCGGACGATGGCGGGGTGCCCTATGCTGGCGCATATCCCCATCCACCCTCGTACGATGATCAATCACGCCGCCGACTATTCGGTATTCATCATTGCCTTTGCCGCTTCTGCCGCGGCTCCCGGCCCCGAGATTGCCGCGCTGCTTAGCCGGACCCTGGCCGGCGGCCGCGCTGCCACATTGCCTCTGGCCGCAGGCATTATTGCAGGCAAGCTGCTGATGTTGAGCGCCGCGCTGCTGGGCCTGGCAACATTGTTTGCTGCGCTCGGCCCGTGGTTTGCCGGGCTTAAGTTATTGGGCGTCGCCTATCTGCTGTATCTCGGCATGAAGAAGTGGAAACAAGCGGGGCGCGCGGTTGCCTCTGGAACTGCCCCATTGCTCGTCAGCCGCACGTCGGAGCTGATGCTGGGTTTGGCAATGACGCTGTCCAATCCAATTGCCATCATGTTCTACCTGGCGTTGCTGCCCGGCGTCATTGACGTGTCGAGGGTGGATCTGCGTATTTTCACGGTTTTGTGCGGCATAATCGTGGGCATCATGGGCGCTGTGGTCGTGGTTTACGGCGGCGCGGCCGAGCTGGCCCGGAAGCAGTTTTCCTCACCGGATTCCAAGAAGATGCTGGACCGCGTGGCGGCGGCAATGATGCTGGGTTCTGCATTGCTGATTGCTGTGAGATAGCCAATTTATCCTGTCCTCCCACCTCCTTTTTTAACCGTATGCAACTCAACCTACTCCAGCAGCGCGACGCAGAACAGCTGCTGCAATTTGAATCAGCCAACCGCGCATGGTTTGACCAGTTTATTGAAGACCGGGGAGACTGGTTTTATACCCGCGAGGGGATGCGGGCGCATATTGCGGATTTCCATGAAAAATATGCGGCGGGCAGCCTGTATCCTTGCCTGGTGCTGGATGATGACGGGCATATCGTCGGCCGGGTGAATCTGCGGGATATAGAGCGCCAGTCAGGTACGGCCAGATTGGGCTATCGCGTTGCCGCCCATTGCGCGGGACGCGGCGTGGCCAGCGCCGCCGTTATCCAAGTATTGGAAATAGCCCGCGTACATCTGCATTTGCAGCAGCTCATTGCCCATGTGTCGGTTGAAAACCTTGCCTCTATCCGGGTGCTGGAGAAAAGCGGCTTTGCCAGGACCGGCATGCGCGACAGGAAATCTGTCGTGCAGGGCCGGGCGCTGGAGTGCCATGAGTACCTGTATTCATTCGATGCCTAGCGGGGCATATTGCATTGATCCTGCCGTCCGCGCGGTTTATTGGGCACTATCGACGGTTAGCCGCTGCGATACGCTCAAGGTCAGCACGCTGCCCAACACCAGGCACGCCGCCAGCAGGTACATGCCGTTGTTGGTGCTGTGCGTTGCATCCTTGATCATGCCGACCAGGGTGGGGCTGAGGTAGCCGGCCAGGTTGCCCAGCGAATTGATCATCGCAATGCCGGCCGCCGCTGCCGTGCCGCCGAGGAAAGCGGTGGGCAGGCTCCAGAACAAGGGCAGGGTGGACAGGATGCCTACCGTACCCAGGGTCAGCGCAGCCATTGCCAGCACCGGATTGTTGTCGAAAATAACGCTGAGCACCAGGCCGGCAGCGCCCAGGAAGCCCGGTATCGCGATGTGCCAGCGGCGTTCGCCGCGCCGGTCCGAGCTGCGGCCTATCAGCACCATCGCCACCGCGGCGAACGCATAGGGAATCGCGGTCAGCAAGCCGACATCCAGTAAATCCTTGATGCCGAGCGCCTTGATCAGGGTTGGCAGCCAGAAGCTGATGCCGTACAGGCCCATCACAAAACAGAAATAGATCAAGCCCATCAGCCAGACCTTGCCATTGCTGAAGACCTCGCCCAGGCCGTGGGTTTGCTTGCTTTGCTGCTCGCGCGTTACCGCGCTGCCGATCAGCGTCTTTTCCGGGCCGCTCAGCCATTTTGCCTCGGCGACGCGGTCATCCAGGAAAGCCAGCGTGACCAGCCCCATCACGATGGAGGGTATGCCTTCCAGCAAAAACATCCACTGCCAGCCGCGCCAGCCGTGCATGCCTTCCATGTGCTTGACGATCAGGCCGGACAAGGGGCCGCCGATCACGCCGGCAATGGCCACGGCGGTCATGAACAGCGCAACGATGCGTCCGCGCCGGGCCGCCGGGAACCAGTAGGTCAGGTACAGGATGATGCCGGGAAAGAAGCCCGCCTCGGCCAAGCCGAGCAGAAAGCGCAGTACATAAAATTGCATCGGCGTGGCGATGAACATCATGGCGGACGATAATACGCCCCAGGTCAGCATGATGCGCGCAATCCAGACCCGCGCGCCTATCTTGTGCAGGATGATATTGCTGGGGACTTCAAACAGGAAATAGCCGAGGAAGAAGATGCCGGCGCCAAGGCCATACACGGTTTCGCTGAATTGCAGGTCGCCCAGCATCTGCAGTTTGGCAAAGCCGACATTGACCCTGTCCAGATAGGCGACGATATAGCACAGGAACAGGAAGGGCACCAGCCGCCAGGTGAGCTTGCGATAGGTCGCTTCTTCAAAACTGCGCCCGCCGGCACCGTTTGTATCGCTGGTATCGCTGATGCTCATTCTTGTCTCCCCGATATTTTTTAATAGATTAACACTATCAAGTAACGCATGGGGAGATTCGATGCTCGGGGGCGGGGTCAGTCTCTTCAACTACCTCACGCGTCGCGCGGACGCAAACCGCCAGGTCCCCGCCTACGCGGGGACGATAAACTAGAGAATGGATGCTTAAAGAGGAGCGGCATTTGGGATGCGCAGGGCGTTGCCGCGTTTGCAGCCCTTAGCCTTCGCTGAAAATGGCGTCGCAGCCATCCCGTTGCTCTTCTTGCTGCTCCAGTTCGTCGACCATTTCCAGGTCCAGCAGCTCTTCCATCGCGTTCATATAGCTGTTCAGTTTGGCTGCGCCTATCAGGCGATAGATTTCGCCGGCTTCGTTGCGTATGCCTATGATCATCTGTTCCTGCCTGACGTCTTCCACGCTGGCCTGATCCAGCAACAGGTTGCCGATGATATGTTTGTCGATCTTGGCAACTGTCTTGCCTGCAATGAGTGCGGTTTTCACGTTGTGTTCCAGTTTCTATTTACTTTATGAGCTTGTTTTGCCGCTGCGATGGCGGTTTAAGTGAGGCCGCAGACATGCCTGCCAGTGCGCTTGCCTGGGCGAGGCGGTATTCTATAGGGATTTGCCGCAGCGGGCGAATAAGTTGGTCATTTTAATATGACTATGTTAACGCGCCCTAGTTCCGGGCCTGCCAGCGCAGCTTGGCCCAAGCTGCCTGTTGCACCGGATTCAGGAAGGTCCAGGCCACCAGGCGGCTTTGTTTCTGGCCCTGGTTCATCGTGACGGTCTTGCTGTCTTGCACGCCGGCTTGCTTGAGCGCCGCGTAAATGCCGGGCAGGCTGGCCGATTTGGACACCAGCGTGCTGAACCAGAAAATGCGGGTCGGGATTTGCGCACTTTCCTTGACCATGCGTTTTATAAAGCTCTCTTCGCCGCCGGCACACCATAACTCGGCTTCCTGGCCGCCGAAATTGAGTGCGGCAGATTCCCGGCCCGGCTCTTGTTTGCCCAGGTTTTGCCATTTGCGCTGCGTGCCCGCGCCGGCTTCGGCCAGGGAGGCGTGAAACGGGGGATTGCACAGGCTCAGGTCAAACCAGTCGTCGTCAGTGACGATGCCCTTGAAGATCGCCGCTGGCGATCCTTGCAGGCGCAGGCTGATGACTCCGGACAGTCCAGGGTTTGCGTCCAGGATAGCCTGGGCATTGGCGAGCGAAGCGGGATTGATGTCTGAACCGACAAATTGCCAGCCGTATTCGCTATGGCCGATCAACGGATAGATGCAATTGGCGCCCACCCCTACGTCCAGTACCTGGATGCCTTTGCCGCGAGGTATTTTTTTGCGGTTGCTATCGGCCAGCAGATCGGCCAGGCAATGCACATAGTCGGCGCGGCCCGGGATGGGCGGGCATAGATAGGCGGGCGGAATGTCCCAGCCGCTGATGCCGTAACTGTCTTTCAGCAGTGCGCGGTTGAGGGCCTTGACGGCGGCGGCGTCGCTAAAATCGATGCTTGGTTCGCCGTGCGCGTTGAGAGTGACCAGCGTTGCCAGTTCATCATCGGCCGCTGCCAGGCGCGCAAAATCGTAGCGCCCCTGATGGCGATTACGGGGATGCAGGGAGCCGGTGCCGGCGGCGGCTTTGGGAGTGCGGCGAGGCGCGGTGGACATGGCGGTGGTTTTCAATATGCGGCTAAGGCGTCACTATGGGGCGACCGCTATTGTCCCACAGTATGCCGGGCTAGCCGCGGACTTAGAATACGATGGCGGCGTCGCCGGGCTGCCACGGTGCAAACTTGGCCATCGCCGCTTCGAACAAGGGCGATGCCAGTAAGTCGTTCATCCACGCATTCGCCGCGCGGTAGGGGCTGGCGTCAAACCAATCCGGGTCGACGTGGGCAAACTGGCGCACAAAGGGAAAAACCGCCATGTCGGCCAGCGAGAGGCGGTCGCCGAGCAAATACCTGGTTTTGCCCAGCCTCTCGTTGAGCGGCGCGATCTGCAGGTCGACCGCTTGGTCGCGATAGGTTTCAGCGGAATGTTCCGGATAGCGCCCGGCATATTTGTAGCGATCCAGCATGGTTTTGAAGGGGCCGTCGTTTACCGCGATCAAGCGTTCTGCTGCTTCCGCGGCAGCCTCATCCGGCAGCCAGCCGGCAGGGTCATGCAGCGACAAGGCCCAGCGCATGATATCGATACTCTGGTCTATTACCGCGCCGTCCGGCAATTGCAATACGGGCACCGTCGCTTTCGGCGACAGGGCCAGCATCTCCGCCGGTTTATTGCGTAGTGCAACTTCCCGCAGCTCCACCGAAATTGCGGCGTATTTCAGCGCCAGGCGGGCGCGCATGGCATAGGGGCAGCGGCGGAATGAATACAGGACGGGGAGGGGCATTAGGAGTGGCTGCGTCAGGGCGCTCATCGGGAGAATGTCGGTGGCATATCAGCCGCTATTGTAGGATGCTGCGTCATGAAGCGTCAAAGACCGTTAGAATGATGGCTTTGCATCATGAACCAAACCGAGCCAGATGGTGCGGCTTAACATTTTTTCGCAATATTGCGTCTGAGAATTATGAGTGACAAACTTGAACTGGAACCGGCCAAAGAAAAAATGCCTCGCTTCGGCAGGCTGTTGGTAGTGTGTTTTGGCGTTATTATCATTTGCGGCGTTCTGGTATGGGTGAATGAGTCCTATCTGTCGGACTGCTGCAGTTTTGATTTCCTGGATAGGATCACCGGCTATCACGGTAAGTAAATTCCGCAAAGCGGGAGGAAGCTTAAATGAAAAACAAGAAACCAGTTGCCCGTCTGTTGTTCGTTGTTTCCTCTGTTGCCGGCATAGTGGCTGCGGCCGGCGCCGCCAATGTCAAAATTACCCCGCTGGGCAGCCATGACGGCGAATTCTGCCGTGCCGACCGCGCCCTGATCTTTGAAGACCCGGACGGCACGCGCATCCTGTATGACGCCGGCCGCACGGTACGTGGCGGTAGCGACCCCCGCCTGGGCAAGATTGACGGTGTGTTGCTGAGCCATGTCCATGCCGACCATCTGGGTGACGTCTATCAGCCGGCGGCAAATGCCGGTACCTGCGCGGCGCCTGATTTTTCAAGCAAGAGCACCCCGTCGTCGGTGACCGAGGAGGTAGTGCTGGCGAAGAAGGCCAGGCTGTTTGTCGGCGGCGAGATGGGCGATTTCTTTTCCAGGCGGCTCAAGGCTGCCGGCGGCGGCGATGACCTCGTGCGCCTGGTCAGATTTGGCGGACAAGGCAAGGTCGGCGGCGTGACCATCGCCAGCGTGCCCGCCGCACATAGCAATGGCCTCGATCCCAAATTCCTGAGCGGCGCCCAGGCAGACTCGCTCGCCGCCAGCGGCCTGACCGCGTATGTCGGCCCGGCCGGCGGCTATGTGGTGACTTTCTCGAACGGGCTGGCAGTCTATCTGTCGGGGGATACCGGCATCATTGCGGACCAGGATCTGGTGGTGCGGCGCTATTACAGGCCCAAGCTGGCGGTGATGAATATAGGCGGCGTGTTTTCCACCGGCCCGGCGGAAGCGGCCTACGTGATCAATGAGCTGGTGCAGCCGAATGCGGTTATCGCGTCACACGCCAACGAGGCGGCAACCAAAGACGGCAAATTGCTGGCGGGGAGCAAAACGCTGGATTTCAAGACTGCGGTGAGGGTGCCTGTTTACCTGCCCTTGAGCGGCAAGGCGATGGAATTTAACGCCGAAGGCAAGTGCGTCGCCGGTTGTTCGCAAGGGAATTGATGATGGGCTGGGCAGGCGCGTAGCCTGCCCGGAGGCGGAAGAATTAGTGCGCTGCCAGCTCTTGGGAAGAGGCTGTAGTGCGCTGGCTGATTTCAGCCAGTCTGGCCATCCACGGTTCAGTGATTTCGGTGATCTGCCTGTCGGTTGCCAGGATTTGCGTGATCAGCGCGATTTTGCGCATGCGGTCGGCGCCTGTCAGCGGCGGCAGCGGGTTGGACTCCACTGCGCGGGAGTGTTCTGTACACTCTTGTTCCAGGGCGCTGAGGCTGGACCAGTCATTGGCGCGCGCGGCCGCGAGCATCTGGCAGGATAAACCGGCGATATGTTCGTACAGTGCAATCACGTCTGAGGAGGTCATAGGCTTTACCGAAAAAAGATTAAATTACGGCTAGTCCTACTTTTACGGATCGACTTTGGTGAAACTTTAGGGAAAATTCAAAATAATTTAAAAAAATTAGTAAAAAATCTGGTTTTGGCTGCAAATTTTTGCAAATTTACTATCTATTTTGTGTTTTTTGCCAAAGGCGGCATCGAATTTTGTGCCGTTTTTGCTGCTGATCGAGAGCAAACGGGCTATCCGCGCTCTGTTTCCAGATTTGCCGCCCGAATGCCGCTGTTATTCTGGGGCATCATTTCTGCGGCCTGGATTGCCGCCGGCACCTTCGCCAAGGCCAAGTTGGGCGAAGCATGGCCGCAGAAATCCGCAGACGACCTCCGATTCTGAGCGCACCTCCATGAGTAATAAAGACAGCCACGACGCAAGCGCAACCTCCCTGGATCCCGCCAATCCGGCGGAATGGGCAGCATTCAGGCAGCAAGCGCACGGCATGCTGGACGATATGCTGGCCTATCTGCAAGACATCCGCGAACGCCCGGTATGGCAGCCCGTTCCGGATACAGTGCGCGCAAGCTTTCACGAGCCTTTGCCGCGGGCGCCGGGCGATTTGCAGCAGGCGCACCATACCTTCATGGACAGTATCCTGCCTTACTCGGTAGGCAATGCGCATCCGGGCTTCATGGGCTGGGTGCACGGCGGCGGTTCGCCGGTCGGCATGCTGGCCGAGATGCTGGCTGCCGGCCTGAACGCCAACCTGGGCGGGCGCGACCATATCCCGATAGAAGTGGAGCGTCAGGTAGTGCGCTGGGTGCGCGAGCTATTCGGCTTTCCGGAGACCGCCAGCGGCCTGTTCGTCACCGGTTCTTCCACCGCCAATCTGATCGGCACGCTGGTGGCCCGCACCAAAAAACTGGGGACCGATGTCCGCCATGCCGGTGTCGCGGCGAGCGCGCAACGCCTGACGGCCTATACCTCGGCCAGGGCGCATAGCTGCATCGCGCAGGCGATGGATCTGGCCGGCCTGGGCAAGGACATGCTCAGGTTGATCCCTGTCAATGCGCAAGGGCAAATGGACCTGGCCGTACTGGCCGCCCAGCTAAAGGTGGACAAGGAGCGCGGTTTTACGCCTTTCCTGATCGTCGGCACCGCCGGCACCGTGGATGCCGGCGCGATTGACGACCTGACTGCCGTTGCACAGATAGCGCGCCAGCATGACGCCTATTTCCACGTCGACGGCGCTTTCGGCGCGCTGGCGATGCTGTCTCCGGCGCTGGCGCCGCGCCTGAAGGGGCTGGAACTGGCAGATTCGGTTGCCTTTGATTTTCACAAGTGGATGCAGGTGCCGTATGACGCCGGTTTCGTCATCGTCAGGGACGGCGAGCTGCACCTGGATACCTTCGCCTCCCAGCAAAAAACCTACTTGAAGCGCATAGAGCGCGGCATGGCCGCCGGCTCGCCGTGGCCCTGCGACTACGGCCCGGATTTGTCGCGCGGCTTCCGCGCGTTGAAAACCTGGTTCACTTTAAAGGTCTATGGCGCCGACAAGCTGGGGCAGGTGATAGAGCATAGTTGCGCGCTGGCGCAATACATGCAAAGCAAGATAGCAGCGCTGCCCAGGCTGCAACTGCTGGCGCCGGTCGCGCTGAACATCGTCTGTTTCCGCTACCTGCCGGATGGCGCTACCGATGAAGACACCGATATCCTGAATCAGAATATCGTGATTGCGCTGCAAGAGTCGGGCATCGTCGCGCCTTCGTCGACCACGATGGCGGGACACTTCGCGATACGCGCGGCGCTGTTCAACCATAGAACCACCGCCCGGGATATCGATGCGCTGCTGGATGCCACGCTGGCATTCGGCCGGCAGTTTTCCGCCGCAACAGACCATTAACAGGGACAAAGAATGAAACCTAGCAATCTCGCACCCGTATTCGTACCCGGTTCCGACTATTTGATGGGGCTGGCGGCGATGCTGCGCGCTGCGTACTACTCGGTCAACCTGACGCCGCTGGGCAATGAACTGATCGCGCATCTGAATACGCATCCTGAAGACGCCAATGCGATGATGGATTTGTCCACGATACTGTACATGCTGGGCAATCACGAAGTCGCGGCAGCAACGCAGGGCGAGGCATTGAGCCTGGCGCGTTTTTACCAATTGCCGACCGCGGCCGGCAATCAAGCCAAACTGCGGGTTCTGGTGTTGATGGCGCCGGGCGATTTCATGGCCAACACGCCGATAGAATTCCTGCTGGAAGACTCCGATGTTGCGGTCGACCTGATGTATGTGGTGCCCGGCACGGCCTTGCCGGAACTGGTGCCCGATCATGACGTGCTGTTTGTCGCAGTCGGCGAGGCGGAGAATACGCATGGCTTGCTGGCGCAAATCGCGGAAGAAACGCGCGATTGGCCGCGTCCGGTATTGAACCGCGCCGAGCATGCGCTGAAACTGTCCAGGGATAAGGTCGCCAGCCTGTTGGGTGGCGCCAAAGGCATTTGCATGCCGGTGACGGTGCGCGTGGACAGGGCAAGCCTGGAGCGGGTGGCGGCAGCCGAGATCGCGCCGCTGTCGCTGCTGGGCGACGGCGATTTTCCCGTCATCGTCAGGCCGGTGGGTTCGCACGCGGGACACGGCTTGATGAAGCTGCTGACGGCGTCGGACGTGCGCGCCTATCTGGACAATATGCAGGAAGACGAGTTCTTCATCTCCCGTTTTGTCGACTACAGCAATGCCGACGGCTTGTTCCGCAAATACCGCATCGTGCTGGTGGAGGGCAAGCCCTTCCTGTGCCACATGGCGGTGTCCGAACAATGGATGATCCATTACCTGAACGCCGGCATGGCCGAGAGCCAGGCCAAGCGCGACGAAGAGGCGCGCGCCATGGCGGGCTTCGACGAGGGCTTTGCCGTAAGGCACAAGGAAGCCTTTGCGCAGATCTGCCAAAAGTTCGGGCTGGACTATGTAGGCATAGATTGCGCGGAAACGGCCGCTGGCGACTTCCTGGTGTTTGAGGTGGACACCAGCATGATCGTGCACGGCATGGACCCGGTGGATTTGTATCCGTACAAGCCGGCAGCGATGCAAAAGGTGTTTGATGCATTCAGGGCCCTGCTGTCGCGCGCCCGCGCCGGCACTGCCGAAATTGACTGAGTTAACAAAATCAGCTGAGCCAAAGGAGAGCCACGCGATGATAGCCTGTGTTCCCGCCTACGTGCTGCCGTCCACCGAAGAGCTGCTGGTGGCGGGAGGCGATGAGCGCATCGCGCTGGACGCCTCCCGTCAAAAAAACAAATACGGCTGCCGCGCCACGCACACCAGCAACCTGGTGGCCTTCGGCTCGTGTACGGCTTCCGGCATTTCTGCCGACGGCTATGCTGCGGCGGAGCGTTTGCGCCGGCATCTTGCGCAGCAATTGCGGCACGCGCCGCCGGTGGAAGTCTATCGCCGTGAAATGCAGCGCATGCGCATGGCCTTGCTGGAGTTGTGCGGCCTGTACGATACCGCGACCGATCTGGTATTTGCCGCTTCCGGTACCGATATACACCTGATCGCGGCGCAACTGGCATCGACCTTGTCCAGTTCTCCTTTGCACGTCATCATGGTCTGCGCCGAAGAGAGCGGTAGCGGGGTGCCGGATGCCTTGGGCGGCCGGCATTTCGGTGGCGCCACGGCATCGGGTATGCCAGTTGTTAAAGGCGAACAGATCGCCGGCCAGGCAGCGGCGGGGATCAGCTACGTGGCCCTGCGCGATGCGCAAGGCGCGGCGCGTGCGCTGGCGGACATCGACGCCGACGTGAGGCGCCACGCAAATGCAGCGCTACAGGCGGGGCGGCAGGTGCTGCTGGTGGCGACCGATGTCTCCAAGACCGGCTGCATTGCTCCCAGCCCGCAGTGTGCAATGCAATTGCAGCAGGAGTGCGGCGGCAAGCTGCAGGTGCTGGTCGATGCCTGCCAATGGCGGATTGCGCACGCCAGCCTGCGTGCCTATCTGGCGCAGGGCTTCATGGTGGCGATCACCGGCTCCAAGTTCGCCTCCGGCCCTTCGTTTTCCGGTGCCTTGCTGTTGCCGGATGCCATGCGCCGCTTATTGCAGGGGCGCGAGCTGACGGCGGCAATACATCGCTATTCGATGCGCGACGACTGGCCCGAATATTACCTGGCGGCGCAGGCGCTGGAGCCGGGCTTCAATTTCGGCCTGCTGCTGCGCTGGGAAGTCGCCTTGCATGAGTTGCGCGCTTTTTATGCGATACCGGAAGCCCGCGCCAGGCATTTCCTGCAGCGCTTTGCCGCACGGGTGCAGCAGCGGCTGCAGGAAGATGCTTGTTTCGAGGCGCTGGACACAACCCCGCTGGATAGGCGGGCGCTGGGGCATATCGCCGGATGGGATGAGGTTCCGAGCATCATGGCCTTCGTCATCTATGAGGCCGGCAAGGACGGCGGCAGGAAGCCGTTAAGCCGCGAGCAGACCAGGCAGGTGTATGAGCGCCTGCAAGATCGCCGATGCCCGCATGTCAACCCCTACCTGTTCCAGCTCGGCCAGCCGGTCGCATGCGGCGAGCGGGATGGCATGCCGGTGGCAGCCTTGCGCCTGTGTGCCAGCGCCAGGCTGGTGACGCAGGCCATGGCCGGCCCGCAACGCGACGGCGGCGATGCCGTCATCGAGCTGGCGATGCTGTGTCTGGACGAAATCGTCGCATCCATTCAAGAAGCTGCCGAGAGCTCTGTTACCTGACCTGGTAACCGGGCTAAGATTCCGACGCGCCTCTGGCGTACCGCAAGCCCCTGTCGCCTGATGCGCCGATGTCTTCCGGTGTCCGCCCAAAAAAATCTTGTATTTATATTCCGGCTTTGGCCAGGATGACCACCGAGACGCCGCGCGCGGCTTGTTCCGCTTGCGGGTTCAGGTAGGAGTGCGGCAGGTTGCCAGGGAAGCCGAGCACGTCTCCGGCGCCCAGATCGTGCCTTTCGCCGGCGACGACGATGGAAACGCGGCCGTCCAGGCAGGTAAAAAATTCCCGCGTGCCGGGCAGGTGCGGGGAGCCGCGCATCGCCGCGCCCGGTGCGAATTCCATCACGTTCAACACTTCCTGCGGCACCGGTTCCGGCACCAGCGGATGTATCGTCACGCCATTCCCTTGCTGGCTGGAGTGCAGATCGGCCGGCGACCATTTCCTGACCTTGGCGCGCGGCGACGCCAGTAATTCATCCATCGGTACGCCCAGCGCATTGGCGATCTTGATCATCACCGCCAGCGATGGATTGCTGTCGCCCGATTCCAGGTTGGCGATGGTCGAGCGCGGCAGGCCGGAGCTTTTGGCCAGTGCATCTTGCGTCAGCGTACGCACGCTGCGCAAGGCGATCAGGTTGCGGGCGAGATGGGCGGCTACGTGTTTGGGTTCGTCCATTGTGTCGACCTTCTGCTAATGGAGTGGACATTGCATTGGAAATGTTACGCGAGGGTGCAATTATGCATCATCGATACGATAACAGGAGAACAGGCATGAGAAGCAGATTTCACAAGGTGGGCGGCCCCCGGGTGCTGCTGACCGGCGGCACTTCCGGTTTGGGGCTGGCGCTGGTAGCGGCACTGCAACAGCGGGGCGCGCAGATCGCCTTTGTTGCGCGCAACCGCGAACGGGTGGAGCTGGTGGCCGCAGAGTATCCCGGCACGCACGGCATCGTGGGCGATGTTGCCAATAAGCAGGACATTCATGCGATAGCCATGCAGGCCGTGGGGGTTCTGGGCGGTATCGATATCCTGATCAATAATGCCTCCAGCCTGGGGCCCGTGCCGCTGGCTTTGCTGGGCGATACCGAATGCGAGGACTTTGAACTGGCGCTCGCCACCAACGTGCTGGGACCTTTTCGCCTGACCAAAGCTTTGCTGGGGGCGTTGGCGGCGTCGGCGCGCGAGGGACAGGACGGGCGGGACGGCCGCCAGGCTGTAGTGCTGAATATCATCAGCGATGCGGCGCTCAATGCCTATGCGGGCTGGGGGGCTTATAGCGCGAGCAAGGCGGCCCTGCGGCATATGACTGCGGTCTGGGATCAGGAGTTGGCCGAGCAAGGGGTGCGTCTCTTGGCGATAGACCCCGGCGATATGGACACGCCGCTGCACGCGCTGGCGCTGCCGGATGCCGATCGCAGCAGCCTGAAGCGGCCTCAGGACGCTGCGCGTGAATTGGTGGATGCGATCGCTGCGGCGATGGCAGGAGAAGCCAAGCCTGAAGGGCGGATTGCATGAGAGCCGCCAGACTGCCGAAACAAAGGCCGCCGCAAGCCAGGCTGATGGTGATAGATGCCGACGGCCGCATCCGCCACGCCGCCCGCACCGGTTTTATCGATTATCTGCGCGCGGGAGACCTGGTGATCGCCAACGACGCCGCCACCTTGCCGGCCAGCCTGCATGGCAGGCATGCAGCGAGCGGCGCCGCTATCGAAGTAAGGCTGGCTGGGCAGCGTTCATTTTCCGCGCAAGATTTTGGACAATTCTCCGCGATCTTGTTCGGGGCCGGCGACTATCATACGGAGACCGAGGCCAGGCCGGCGCCGCCGGTTGTGGCGGCGGGCGACAGGCTGCTATTCGGCGCACTGGCGGCCCGCGTGCAGGGCTTGCTGGGGCATCCGCGTTTGCTGTCGCTGCGTTTCGACGGCAGCGCCGGTGAAATCTGGGCCGGCCTCGCGCATCAAGGGCGGCCGATCCAATATGCGCACGTGGCGCAAGCGCTAGCCCTATGGGACGTATGGACGCCGATTGCCGGCATGCCGGTCGCCTTCGAGCCGCCTTCCGCCGGCTTTGTGCTGGACTGGCAGCAACTGGCAAAGATGCGCGAGCGCGGCGTACACTTTGCGACGATCACGCACGCCGCCGGCATTTCTTCCACCGGCGACCGGCAACTGGACCAGAGCCTGCCGTTTGCCGAAGCTTATCGCATCCCGCGCGCGACGGCCGCCGCGATACGTCGCGCGCGGGCGCGCGGCGCACGCGTGATCGCGATAGGCACCACGGTAGTTCGGGCGCTGGAGCACGCCGCAGCACCGGGCAGGGCGGGGCAGGTCAGGGCGGGCGACGGCGTTGCCGACCAGCGCATCGGCAGCGCTACCCGTTTGCATGTGGTGGACGCAATCCTGTCCGGCACCCATGAAATGGGCACCAGCCACTTCCAGTTGTTGCGCGCATTTACGGATGATGCGACGCTGGCGCAGGCCAATGCCGAACTGGAGTCGGACGGGTATCGCACCCACGAATTTGGCGATTCCGTGCTCATTGAGCGCAGGCGCCAGTTGCATGCGGCGGCAGGATGGCGCTGAATTCTCTTTCCGCCGCCGATAGCCGGGTGCAGCGCCGGCATCGCCGTCGCGGTTTGCTGTAACGCCATCAGCCATAGCTGCTGCGCAAGACCGCCATCACATTGTTATTATGCTATTGTCATGCTGCGCCACTGTAAACCATCCGGTTCGAATGTCTTCAACATACCATCAGAGGTGAACCATGAATAGATTTCTACTCGGCAGTATGTCCGTACTGGTATCGATTGCCTTGCTTGCCGCCTGTGCTTCCTCTCCTATGCCTGTGGACAAGGCCCCGGTCGTGCCGGATAGCTTGAAGGTGCCGCCCGGCCTGGTAGTATCGCAAGTCTTGCGCGCCACCGGCATACAGATTTATGAATGCCGGCAAAGCAGGGACGACGCGCAAAAATATGAATGGGTGTTCAAGGCGCCTGAAGCGACCTTGCTGGACAATGCGGGCAACAAGGTCGGCAAGCATTATGAGGGGCCTACCTGGGAGTCGAATGACGGCAGCAAGGTCGTCGGCGAGGTAAAGGGCAAGGACAATGGCCCCGATCCTGCCGCGATTCCCTGGTTATTGCTCAGCGCCAAAACGGTGACAGGCAAGGGCATGTTCAGCCAAACCCAGAGCATACAAAGGCTGTATACGACTGCGGGCAAGGCGCCTTCGGCGGAATGCAATGCCAGGCTGAAGGGTGCTGAAGAAAGGGTGCCCTATACTGCGACCTATTATTTTTATACAGTAGGTAAATAGAAACATTTTTTGCCGAGCGTGATCCGGTCTTTTGGCTTAGAGAGAAATTAGCCGGCAATTAAAATGATAAAGGGAGGCACCATGCAACGCACCATCTTCGCCGCGATCTATTTGGGACTCGTCATGACATCGACTGCATTTGCGCAAACCAGATTGCCCACCATCGCCCCGGA
>DATHMC010000131.1:0-19309 GCA_035487495.1 Undibacterium sp. | reverse complement strand
CTTGGCGGTGGCGGTGCGCCTGTTGCAACGCATACGGGAGCTGGAAGGCCAGCTTGGTTCTGCGCGCGCACAGCTAATGCGTGGCAAGCTGTCTTCCGATACCTGAGGCAAAGCCGAGAGGGTAGTGCAGCCTCTCAGCGCATTGCCCCGGTCATCGGCTACCAGGTATCCACAAATGAACTGCCGTCTTTGCCCGCTGCTTTGGTGCTCTGCAAGCCGCGCACCAGCCAGGCCCGGGTATCCGCCGGGTCGATCACCGCATCGATCTCCAGCGTAGCGGCCATATTGGTCGCCTCGCCGTTCTTGTATTGCTGCGCCACCAGTTTTTTGAACAGTGCATCGCGCTCTTCGTCGGTAGCTGCGGCTTCCAGTTCTTTCTTGTAGCCCAGCCTGACTGCGCCCTCCAGCCCCATCGCGCCGAATTCGCCGGTGGGCCAGGAGACGGTGAACACCGGCGCATCAAAGCCGCCGGCCGCCATCGCCTGCGCGCCCAGCCCATAGCCCTTGCGCAGCACCACGGTGAAGTAGGGCACGCGCAGGTGGGCGGCGATGACAAACATGCGGCAAACGTGACGCACCTGGGCTTGCGCTTCTATATCCGGCCCCACCATGAAGCCTGGCGTATCGGTCAGCGACACGATGGGCAGGCCGTGCGCATTGCATAGCTGCATGAAGCGGGCCGCCTTGTCGGCTGCCTCCACGTCTATCGCGCCGCCCAGATGCCGGGGATTATTTGCAATCACGCCGACCGGGCGGCCTTCGATGCGGGCCAGCGCCGTGACCAGGCCGGCGCCGAAGCCCGCGCGCAGTTCCAGCAATGAACCGGTATCCACTAGGCCCTGCATGACCTTGCGCACGTCGTATACGCGCAAGCGGTTCTCCGGGATGGCGTTGCGCAGAAGGCGCTGGTCGGCGCACTCCCAGTCGTTGATGCGGCCCTGGAAATAGGATAGATATTGCTTTGCCGCCTGCACCGCGTGAGCCTCATCCGGCACCAGGATGTCGATCACGCCGTTGCTTGACTGCACATCGCTGGGGCCGATTTCTTCCGGCTTGTAGCTGCCCAGGCCGCCGCCTTCTATCATCGCCGGGCCGCTCATGCCTATATTGCTGTGGGCGGTGGCGATGATCACGTCGCTGCAGCCGAGCAGCGCGGCATTGCCGGCAAAGCAGCGGCCATGCACGATGCCGACCACCGGCACCTTGCCGGACAGCGCAGCGAACTGGCTGAAGGTATGGTTGTTCAGGCCGGCGACAATGGGCATGTCGGTGTCGCCGGGCCTGCCGCCGCCGCCTTCGGCGAACAGCACCACCGGTACTTTGAGCTGGTGCGCCAGCGCCAGCAGGCGGTCGGTCTTGTGATGGTTGCGCATGCCCTGCGTGCCGGCCAGCACGGTGTAGTCGTAGGCCAGTACTGCACAGCGCGAATTTTCGGCGCCGAAGTGCTCGCCGTTGATGCTGCCCAGGCCTGTGACCATGCCGTCGGCTGGCGTGTTGGCGATCAGGTCTTCGACACTGCGGCGCCGCGTTTGGGCGGCAATGGCGAGGGCGCCGTATTCGATGAAGCTATCGGTATCGCACAGGTCGGCAATATTCTCGCGCGCAGTGCGGCCGCCCTGCGCGTGGCGCTTGCTGACCGCTGCCGGGCGGTTGGCGTCCAGCGTGTATGCATGCCGGTCGATGATCTTCTGCAGATCCGGCCGGATGTGGTCTATGTCCATCTGGTGGTCTGCCGCGTGGGCGGCGGCTTCTGCATCTGCCGGCTCCAGCACGATCAATACCTGGCCCTGCGCAATGAATTCGTTTTGTTCCACCCTGATTTCCAGCACGCGGCCGGGCATTTCTGCCAGCACCACGTGTTCCATCTTCATCGCTTCTATCACGGCCAGCGGCGCCCGAGCGGCGACCAGGTCGCCGATCTTGACGCTGAGCTGCACCAGTTTGGCCGGCATCGGCGCGCGCATGACGATCAGGCTGTCGTCGAACTCCTCTTCCTGCGTGGCGGCCGGTTTTTTTGCGGGAGCAGGTGCAGGGCCGTGTTTGTCTGCCAAGCTCTCGGCGGCCAACAGCAGTTCGGGCAAGTGCTGCTCGACAAAGCGGGTGTGCACATCGTGCGATGCAAATTCCGGTCTCGCCGCCAAGGCGCGCAGCAGCCGCAGATTGGTCTCCATGCCGGCGATGCGGCATTCGTCCAGCACCCGGCGCGCGCGGCGCACTACATCGTCAAAGTTGCCGCTGCGGCTGCTGACGATCAGTTTCGCCAGCAGCGTGTCATAGTGCGGCGACGGCGCATAGCCGGCATAGCCGTGCGTATCCACCCGCACGCCGGGGCCGGACGGCAGGTCGAAGTGCTCCAGGCTGCCGCCGGTGGCGCGCGCATTGCCTTGCGCATCGACAGTTTCTGCGTTGATGCGCAATTGCATCGCATAGCCTTGCGCCGGCGGCGGCGCCGCCGGGTCCAGCCCGCAATCGGCCAGCGACTCTCCGGCCGCGATGCGTATCTGCAACTGCACCAGGTCGATGCCGCTGACTTCCTCGGTCACCGTATGTTCTACTTGCAGACGGGGATTGGCCTCGATGAACACGAAGGGCAGGTCGCCGGCTGTTTCATCCACCAGGAATTCAAAGGTGCCCAAACCGCGGTAGCCGACGCTGCGCGCGAGCGTCAGCGCCGCGCTAGTAATGCGCTGGCGAAGGTCGTCGGATAATGAAGGGCTGGGCGCAATCTCGACCAGCTTCTGGAAACGCCTTTGCAAGGTGCATTCGCGATCGCCCAGCGCCATCACCTGTTGGCCGTCGCCGGCAATTTGTATCTCAATATGGCGCGCGCGGCCGATCAGGCGCTCCAGGTACACGCTATCCACGCCGAAGGCGGCGTGCGCTTCCGATACGCAGCGCGCATAGGCGTCCGCCAGGTCGGCGGCATGCTGCACCACCCGCATGCCGCGTCCGCCGCCGCCGCCTATGGCCTTGATCATCACGCCGTTGCCGCCCGCCTGTGCAGCAAAAAAATCCTGCGCCTGTTCCAGCGTGACGGCGCCGGTGCCGGGGATCAGCGGCACGTCGCATTGCTGCGCCAGGGCGCGCGCCTTGGCCTTGTCGCCGAATACCTCCAGGTGCGCGATGTCGGGACCGATGAAGCAGATGCCGGCATCCGCGCAGGCTTGCGCAAAGTCGGCGCGTTCGCTGAGGAAGCCGTAGCCGGGATGCACGGCGTCGCAACCGGTTTCCACCGCGATCCTGATCAGCTTGGCGGTATCCAGGTAAGCAGCAGCGCCCAGCGCGTGCAATGCGACAGCCTGATCGGCGCTGCCGACATGTAGCGCGTGCGCGTCGTCGTCTGCATAGACGGCGACGCTGGCAATGCCCAGGTCGCGTGCGGCACGCAGGATGCGCAGCGCGATTTCGCCGCGGTTGGCTATCAGTATCTTGTTGAACACGTTTGGTCCTTGTTTAGCTAAACAGGTAGGGTGGGCAGCTCTGCCCACCGGTTATCTCTATGCCCGATGACAGCGTGGGCAGGGCTGCCCACCCTACCAACGGTAGAAATCCGGGTCGATTGTCAATAGTCTCTCAGCAAGCGCCGCAAGACCTTGCCGGCGCCGGTCGCCGGCAGCGCCTCGATGAACCTTACTTCTCGCGGTGCCTTGTAGCTCGCCATATTTTCGCGCGACCAGGCGATGATCTCGGCGGCCTTGGTGGATTCGGCGCCTTGGCCGGCTTTCAGCACGACGAAGGCTTTCACCACTTCGCCCTTGTCGGCGTCCGGCGTGCCGATCACCGCGGCCTGGGCGATGGCCGGATGCTTGATCAGGATGCTTTCCACTTCTTCCGGGAACACGCTGTAGCCGGAGACCTTGATCATTTCCTTGAAGCGGCCGATGAAGGTCAGGTAGCCGTCGGCATCCAGCTTGCCCATGTCGCCGGTATATACCCAGCCGTCGCGCAGGGTCTGCGCGGTGGCTTCCGGCTTGTTCCAGTAGCCCTTGAACACGCCGGCGCTGCGCAACACGATCTCGCCGACCTCGCCGGGCGCGCATTGCTTGCGGGTATCGGGATCGATGATGCGGATTTCATTGCCGGCGATGGCCTTGCCTTGCGTGCCCCAGCGTATCGCGTCCAGCGGCATATAGGTATCAACCGTATGGGTTTCGCTGAGGCCGTAGGACGCTTCCGACATGCCGCATTGCGGCACGTATTGTTTCCACTGGGTGGCCAGCGTTTCGGTGAAGGTGATGCCGAAGCTGGTCACCAGGTTGGTGCGCAGGCTGGACAGGTCGAAATCCCTGATCGTCGTCACCTGCATCAGCGCCACGTTCATCGGCGCGATGCTGTACCAGTAGCTGACCCGGTATTGGTCGATGGCCTGCAGCACCGCCAGCGGATCAAAGCGATACAGCAGCACGCAGGTGGCGCCGGTATAGATGGTGCAGTTGATGCCCATCACCATGCCGGCGATGTGGTACAGCGGAGCGACAGCCAGCAGGATGTCGTCCTTGCCTATCTTGCTGTTGCCGACGCCAGCCGCGGTTTTATACACGGCATTGCGGTAGGTCAGCATCGCACCCTTGGGCAGCCCTGTGGTGCCGGAGGTGTAGGTCATCAGCGCCACGTCGTCCATCGACAGTTCCGGTTGCGGCGATTCGCCGCCGGCATGTACGGCGGCCAGAAAATCGATGGCGCCGGGATGGGTTTCTTTGGGCTGATCCAGCATGGCTTGCAGTTCCGCCGGCAAGGCCAGGCTGGGCTGCTCAGGCAACAGGTCGGTATAGCGCACTGCAAAGACATGCTGCAGCGCCGTCTTGCCGCGCACCTTGTCGACGATGGGCAGCAGGTTGTCCGCCGCCACGATCACGCGCGCCTGCAGGTCGTTGAGCTGGTATTCCAGCTCGTGCTCCTTGTTCAGCGGCCCGCAGGGGCAGACGATAGCGCCCAGTTTTTGTATGCCATAGTGCGCCATCGCATATTGCGGACAGTTGTTCATGAACAGTGCAACCGGGTCGCCGGGTTTCACGCCCAGCTCGTCCAGCCGCGCGGCAAAGGCGTCGCTGGCGCGGTCCAGTTCGGCATAGCTGACGGCCCGGCCGTACCAGATATACGCCGGTTTCTCGGGCTGGGTACGCGCGTGCTGGCGCAAATGTTCATGCAAGGGCTTCATTTTTCCGTGTCTCCTCATTGTTGAGCTTTGTCGCCAGGGCCATGGCGCCGGACGGCGGTGTGGCGCTGTTTTTTTATATGTTATACCCAGCAGTATAATAAATCTACTGCTGAGTATAATTTTTGCCGAAAATGAGGTAAGCTTCAAAAAACTCTTGAGACCGAACCCGAAATCGCATGAATACAGCAATATCCCCCATCCAGGGACGGCAAAAGGTAGCCACGGCCGGCAGCGATGAAAAACGCGAGCGCATCCTGAAGGCGGCGGAGGCCCTGTTTTTTGAGCAGGGCTATGTCAGCACCACGATGGACCAGATCGTGCAGGTCCTGGGCGTGACCAAACCCTTTGTGTATTACTACTTCCGCAATAAGCAGGAGATTTTTGAAACCCTGTCCTGGCGGCCCACGCTGGAATGCCTGAGCGCGATGGATTTCGCCGACGACGATCCGCGCGCAGCGCATGAAAAAATCGCCGACGGCATACAGCGGCTGATCCGCGCCACCATCAGCCACTACCCATCCGCCTTCTTCGGCTACCGCGAACCGCAGGTCTACAGCGCCAAGTACAAGGAAAAGCTGAACAAGCTGGCGCATCACTTCTATGACCGCTTGTGCGCTTTGCTGGAAGAGGGGCGGCGCGACGGCATGCTGGATTTTAACGAGACCAAGATCACCGCGCTGGCGGCTTGCAGCCTGCCGGGCTTCCTGTATACCTGGTACCGGCCCGACGGCCGCCTGGACCAGGAGCAGATGGTGCAGGAATTGTCGCAACTGGCATGGAGGGTGCTGGGGCTGCGCAGCAGTCGTTAGTTGAGCAAATATGAAGAGCCGCAAGTCCCCACAGCGTCGTCCTCGCGAAAGCAGGGACCCATTGCCGACTCCGGCAAAAAATGGATTCCCGCTTTCGCGGGAATGACTTGGCGAATCTGAATTCCCTGCCTGAGATAGCTCTGCGCAAGTCCTAATTAAAACTCATTCACATCGTTTCACTGCATCAAATTTCTAATAACGGAGACCTGCATGAAAAAGTTGTTCACGTCTATTGCCGTTGCCGGCATTTTTGCGTCCGGCGCTGCGTCAGCGCAGCAAACACTGAAGCTCGCGTTCATCGACCCGCTGAGCGGGCCGTTCGCCAATATCGGCGAAATTTTCCTGAACAATCTCCAGTATGGCGTGGACGAGGTGAACGCCAAGGGCGGCGTACTGAAGGGCACCAGGTTTGAGCTGATCAAACTGGACAGCAAGCTGTCGGCGCAAGAGAGCCAGACTGCCTTGCAGAGCGCGATAGACCAGGGCGCGCGGGTGATCCTGGTTGGCGGCTCCGGCTCTTCGGTGGTGAACGCAGTGGTGCAAACGGCGGCGAGGCATAACGAGCGTAATCCGGATAAGGCAGTGATCGTGCTGAACCACTCTTCGATAGACCCAGAGCTGACCGGCAAGAACTGCAATTTCTGGCACTTCCAGCTGGAGGCCAACACGGCGATGAAGATGAAGGCGCTGGCCAACTACATCAAGACCCAGCCGGCGATCAGGAATGTTTACTTGCTGAACCAGGATTATGCGCACGGCCGCCAATGGGCCAGATACGGCCGTGAGCTGGTAGGGCTGGCCAGGCCGGATATCAAGTTTGTCGGCGAGACCTTGCATCCCATAGGCAAGGTCAAGGACTTTTCTCCGTATGTCGCCAAGATGAAGGCCGCCGGCGCCGATGCCGTCATCACCGGCAACTGGGGGCCGGACCTGAGCCTGCTATTGCGCTCCGCCAGCGAGGCCAGCTACAACCTGCGTTATTTCAACCACAGCGCGGGCTCGGCGCCGGGCACGGTCCCTGCCATCGCGCAAGCGAAGATGGGGCAGGTCACCTGGGTCGGCGAATGGCATCCGGGCGAGGCCGATGTGCCGAAAGCGGAAGCGCAGGCAAAGGCTTTCAAGCAAAAAACCGGTAGCGATTTTTATGCGCCGCGCGTAGTATTCACGCCGCTGATGCTGGCCGCCGCGATCAATAAGGCGCAGTCGCTGGACACCGTCAAAATCGCCCGCGCGCTTGAAGGGCTGACTTATGAATCCGTGGTGGGGCCGGTTCGCATGCGCGCCGAGGATCACCAGTTGCTGTTGCCGCAGGTGGTCAATACCATTGCGCCGGTGGACGGCAAGGCGGTAAAAGCGGGCTGGGAAGGCACTAATTACGGTTTTCGTACCGATGCGGTATATTCAGGCAATGAACTGGCACAGGGAACGGAATGCAAGATGGCCAAGCCACAATAGAGAAGGAAATCCATGAAAGCAGCGTTGAGATTATTGGGCATCCTGCTGATGCTGCTGGGCGCCATCTGGTTCTTGCAGGGCATTAATATCTTGCCTGGCAGCTTCATGACGGGGCAAATCCAGTGGGCCATCAACGGTGGCGCCACTTTTGCCACCGGCCTGATCGCTTTTCTTGCGGCACGCAAGGTGGGGGGCGGCAAGGACCGGAAATAAATGGAAGGCGGCTTATGCATCGACCACAGCTGTCGATGAAATGCAGCCTTTCATGCTGTTAATAATGCTAGTATTGGCAGGCTTGGCTTGGTTTTTATATGATAAAAGACGGCGGGCGCTGCTTTTTTTTTGTGTTGGTCCGCCTGTCGTTTACGCCCCCGGGCATCTTTGCGGCAAACACAAAGTTGACGAGGATAAACAGTTGGGTCATAGTTGAATCCATTCGCTAGAGCCCGGCCCGAATAGCCGGCAGAGAAAAATCTTCATGACCTTCTTAATTACTAGATGAATTCCATTCTGTCTCCTTTCTCCAACATTAGTTCGCATGTACAGGATATCCTGACCATGTACCTGGTCCCTATCGGCATCGCGATCCTGATCGCCATTGCGATAGTCTTGTTTGGCCTGGGGAGGGGGAGGAATGGCAGCAACGCCGGAGCGACGGCGGTCGATTTGGACCATGACCGCAGTCCCGCTCCTGAGACTTTACCGGCGGAAGATCAGGTTGCCGATGCGGGGCCTGCCGAGGGCAAGCTGGCGATACTGATCGTGGACGACTCTGCGGTTGCCAGGGCTAAGCTGGGCAAGCTGTTCCAGTCCAACGGCTACCATGTCGTCGTCGCCAATGACGGACTGCAAGCGCTGGAAAAATTGTCGACAGCTTTTTTCTCCGTGCTGATTACCGACCTGGAAATGCCGAACATGAACGGGCTGGAGTTAATTGCCTCAGTGCAAGGCAGCCTGGAAACCGAAGACTTGCCCATCATTGCCATCACCGGCCATGACGAATTGCAGGCGCGGGTACACGAATACCAAGGCCTGTACGGCATCTTCAAGAAACCCTGGCACGACAGGGAATTGCTGAAGCGGGTGGAGGCCCTGGCCCAGTTGCGCCGGGCTCCGTCGCCATTTCCGCGCCGCAGAAAGTCCGACGCTCACGCCAGTCTGTGATTGAGCCTAGCTGCGCATCTTTCCGATTGAATATCTGTCCTGGGCACCATTGCGCAAGCCTTATTTCCTGGAAACGCCGAAAATAAGTTGTTTTTATACAATCTAAAGGGTTCTTCTGGACAAGTAACAGGAATCCTTTTAGGCTCTTGTCTGGCTCCGTGTTTTTCTCTTTAATTGACCGTTGCGCAGTTGGCGCGCGATTTTCAGGGCATGCCAGGCCGGGCCCAGTTCGTAAAGAGCATTTCACCGAAATGGATGAAAAAAATTCCAAATTGAGCGAACTCATTCACCTGACTTCCTTACGCCAGCAAAGATGAAGCCCGCAATATCTTTCCAGGACGAGATCGTCCGCTTGTTGATTCAGCCCGAGTTGCCCGATGGCCTCTATTATCGTTTCGCGATGATCCATACCAGGGACGCAGGGTATCAATGGTCGGTGCAGACGCATTGGTGCGGCTATACAGAGGGCAAGGAGCGCCGCGAAATTCATGAAGGCACCTTGTTCCATGGTGCACAAGAACGCCAGCGCCTGCATGAGAGCGGGTATCCGGCCCTGATCATCAATGATGAAGCCGATATCAAATATTTCCATGCCTTTGGCGGCTACGCGCTGATACTGAAGTCCGTTGCGGAAAAGCGTTTCGCCTATCACGTGGCGCCGCGCGTCAGCCTGGCCAGTTCTAGCGGTCGGCAGCAGCAGGCCGATGCTGCGGAGCAACTGCCGCTGGGTGCGACATCGGCGCGGAAATTGCACCTGGGCATATTTCGCGGCCGCCGCCGCTGCCTGCTATGCGGACTGGCGCCGTCGCATTATCTGAATGTGGAATTCCATAGCCACCAGGCCGTTGCATGGGGGCCGGATGGCGGACATGGCGAGCGCAACAGCGTCGTCATCTGCAAAGGCTGCCACGATGCGCTGGAGCCGCACATGGATTTCAAGTTGATAGGGCTGATGCGCCAAAAATATCCGCGTGTCTCAAGCAAATATTTTGAGGATGTGATGAATTACCAGTCCTGGGTCAAGGCGCACATGGGAAAGCTGGGCTGACATTGCGTTCGGCCCGCGCATCGGCCGCCGGCCTAAGAGTCGCTTGCCAGTACCTGCAAGGCTTGCTCCGACCATTCTACCCACAGGGCCTCATGCATGATGCCGGCGCTCAGCACCAGGTGCTGCAGCCGGGCTGCGCGGGAATTTTCCTGCGGCGGAAAATCATGCGCTTCCAGTTGCCGGTACAGCGCGAGCTTGGCCTTGTGCATCTGCAGGCGGCGTTGTATATCCTCCGCCAGCGCGGTCGGTCCGATCACCGCTTCCGCCCGCAATCTCAGCATCAGTTCGTCGCGCAATGGCCTGGGGTCCTGGCTTTCGCCGGTCCAGCGCTGCAATTCCTCGCGGCCGGCGGGCAGCACGCGATACACCTTTTTGCGGCCGCGTCCGGACTCCGGCGGCAATGATTCCAGCCAGCCGCTTTCTTCCAGGCGTCCCAGTTCGCGGTAGATCTGCTGGTGCGTCGCATGCCAGAAAAAGCCGATGGAGCGATCAAAGCGGCGCGCCAGCTCAAAGCCGGAACAGGGCTGTTCCAGCAGCGAGGTAAGGAGTGCGTGAGGGAGCGACATTACAGCGTCATTCCGGCTTGCCGGCCTTGTAGGCGGGCAACTGCTGGCCCAGGCGCTTGCCCATCTCCAGGCCTAGCGCCTGCAAGCCGCTGAGCGGGCGTATCATCACTTCAAATTCTGTGATCTTGCCCTGTTCATCGAAGCGTATCAGGTCTATGCCCTTCAACTGCTTGTCGCCGACGTTGGCGCTGAATTCCAGCACGACATTCAGGCCGTCAGCGGAAGACAGCTCGCGGTGATAAGTGAAGTTTTCAAAGACATTGATCACGGTGTTCAAGACCAGCACCACCGCATCGGCCGACTTGTAGGCTGAATTGGCCATGGGTGAGCGGAACTCGGCCTGTGGATGCACAATGCCGGGTAGGGCGGACATATCCTTGCTGGCTGCCATGGTGTGCCACGCAGCCAGCGATGCCGCCGCTGCGGGTTGGAGATTGTTGAGCTTGGTCATTGTTTTCCCCTAATTAGATTGTCGCCGCCAGACGCGTGCCCTGATTGATGGCGCGCTTGGCGTCCAGTTCGGCCGCGACGTCGGCGCCGCCGATCAGATGCACCACGCAGCCGGCGGCTTGCAGCTCGGCGTACAGTTCGCGGCGCGGCTCCTGGCCGGTGCACAGGATGACATTGTCCACCGGCAGCAGTTGCGGCTGGCCGTCTATCGTCACATGCAATCCGGCGTCATCGACCTTGTCGTAGCTGACCGCCGGGATCATCTTGACCCTGCGTGTCTTCAGGGAGGTGCGATGAATCCAGCCGGTGGTCTTGCCCAGGTTGTCGCCGACCTTGCTCTCCTTGCGCTGCAGCAGGAAGATGGTGCGTGGCGATGCCTCCGGCTCCGGCGGACGGATGCCGCCGGCTACCGCATAGCCGGGATCGATACCCCATTCCGCATAGAATTTAGGCGGATTGACGCTGGGGCTGTCGCCCGCATGCGCCAGGTATTCCGAGACGTCAAAGCCGATCCCGCCGGCGCCGACGACCGCCACCGATTTGCCGACCGGCTTTTGATCGCGCAGCACGTCCAGGTAGCCCATTACCTTGGGATGATGCACCCCTTCGATGGGCGGGATGCGCGGCACGACGCCGGTGGCCAGCACCACTTCATCAAATCCCTCTTGAGCTAGCTCCCTGGCGCTGATCCTGGTGTTCAGCTTCAGCCGCACGCCCTTTAAATCCACTTGCTTGCGGAAGTAGCGCAAGGTTTCGTAAAACTCTTCCTTGCCCGGCACCTTCTTGGCGATATTGAACTGGCCGCCTATCTCTGCATCGGCCTCGAACAAGGTGACGTCATGCCCGCGTTCGGCGGCGGTGACCGCAAAGCTGAGGCCGGCAGGGCCGGCGCCGACCACCGCCAGGCGCTTGCGCTGCTGTGCCGGCGTGATGACGAGCTCGGTTTCATGACAGGCGCGCGGGTTGACCAGGCAGGACGTGATCTTGCCGGCAAAGGTATGGTCCAGGCAGGCCTGGTTGCAGCCTATGCAGGTATTGATCTCGTCGGCCTTGCCTTGTTCTGCCTTGCGCACAAAGAAGGCATCGGCCAGCAATGGACGCGCCATCGACACCATGTCGCAAAAACCGTCGGCCAGCAATTGCTCTGCGACGTCCGGCGTATTGATGCGGTTGGTGGCGATCAACGGAATCGTGACATGGCCTTTCAGCTTTTGCGTGACCCACGCATAGGCCGCCCTCGGCACCTTGGTGGCGATGGTCGGTATCCGCGCCTCATGCCAGCCTATGCCGGTGTTGATGATGGTGGCGCCGGCGGCTTCTATGGCCTGGGCCAGTTGGATCACCTCTTCCAGTGTGGAGCCGCCTTCCACCAGGTCCAGCATCGACAAGCGGTAGATGAGGATGAAATTGGCGCCGACTTTTTCGCGCGTGCGGCGCACGATCTCGATAGGAAAACGCATGCGCTTGGCATAACTGCCGCCCCAGGCATCCTGCCGACGGTTGGTGCGGGCTGCAATGAATTCGTTGATCAGATAACCTTCCGAGCCCATGATCTCGACACCGTCATACCCGGCATACTGGGCGAGCGCGGCGCAATGGACAAAATCGTTGATGGTTTCTTCCACTTCGTCCGTAGACAATTCATGCGGCACGAAAGGATTGATCGGCGCCTGGACGGCACTGGGAGCGACCAGCGATTGCTGGTAGGAGTAGCGGCCGAAATGCAGGATCTGCATTGCGATCTTGCCGCCTTCCTGGTGCACTGCCGCAGTGACGACCTTGTGATGCTCTGCTTCTGCTTCGGAGGTCAGCTTGGCGCCGCCCTGCATCGGGCGGCCCCTGTCATTCGGGGCGATGCCGCCGGTGACGATCAGGCCGACGCCGCCGCGCGCGCGTTCGGCATAAAAGGCCGCCATGCGCTGGAAACCGTTCGGCACTTCTTCCAGTCCCACATGCATGGAACCCATCAGCACGCGGTTCTTCAGGGTGGTAAAGCCCAGATCGAGCGGCTGGAGCAAGTGGGGGTAGGCGGTCATGACGGGGTCTCCTTTATGCAATTGGTTGCATTATTCTAGGGCGCATTTCCCATTTGTACAACTGGTTGCATAAAAATGTGGAAAATGAGCCTCAACTCATTTCCATTATGTAAAAGTGGGGAAGGGGGCGATCTGATCAGGGCAGCGTATAGTCAAATTCATAGAAATGCTTGCCGTCGACGATATTGATTTTCATCTGCCCCGTGAGGCCCGCCAGCTCGCCGGTACCCGAGTCGGGCACTACGCTGACCGACAATTGCGGGGTGCCGCGCGTCATCGTGCCGCTATGCTGCAACACAAAGGTGCCGCTGCGACCCTGTAGTTTGCCGGTCACCTGTTCTATCGCTACGTAGCCGGCAGAGCCTTTGACATTGCTTACGGCCGCCAGCATTTCTCCGAGGCTGTGGGCGTCCAGGTCGCCGTGGAATTGCTTGTCTATCGACATCCGGCCCGGAACGGCGTCGGCCGCCTTGTCCGGCGAAGTCTGCGGGGTCAATTTGACGTCGAAACTGCCGCTGATATGGTGGGTCATCGTGGTTTCCTTATTGCTGGTGAGTGGTGTCGCGGGTGTCTGCGCATGGGAGGCAGTGCCCGCAAGCTGAAATGCGGCGAAAAGAACAATGCAGGTGCAGATTGGTTTGCTCATAGGGACTCCGGAAAAAGAGTACCCATATCATACAGACAATCATCGGTTTTCTTGTAAAAAAAGACAGACGCGGCCGGATGGCAGACTTAGCTTGATCTTCCTCTTGCGTCACGGCATCATGGACATTTTGGGTTGCCGTAAAAACCATGAGCGTTCAGAATCCATTGCCGCAAAATGTACAGCATGCTGACCGCATACAGTTTCTGGACGGCTTGCGCGGCGTTGCCATTTTGATGGTGATCCTGTTTCATGCCTACGTGCGCTGGGCCGGGCTGTATCCGTATGGCAGCCAGTTTGCCGATGTGCCAATGTTTGCCTACGGCATGCTGGGGGTGCAATTGTTCTTCATCATCTCGGGCTTCGTCATTCTCATGACGCTGGAGAAGTGCGCGACGTTTTTATCCTTCATGCTGAAGCGTTGGCTGCGCCTGTTTCCGGCGATGCTGATCTGTTCGCTGTTTATTTTTTTGACGGCAAGCTTCTTTTGGGAGCGGCCGGCTGGCCCGCCGATATTCAGGGATATGCTGCCCGGCCTCAGTTTTGTCGAGCCCTATGTATGGGGTAAGGTGCTGGGATCGCCGCAGGGCGCTTTGGAAGGCGCGTTCTGGTCGCTGTACGTGGAGGTGAAATTCTATGTGCTGTTCGGCCTGCTGTATTTTACGCTGGGTGGACGCAAGGCGATCCTTGCGCTCACGCTGCTGTTCTTTGCCAGCGCACTGATCAGCCTGATGCCGCAAATGGGGATGAGTATTCCGCAGCGCCTGTTGTCGCTCGCCGCCACCTTGTTATATTGGTCGGGTGCCGAGTATTACGGCTGGTTTGCCGCCGGCGCACTCTACTTTTGGTCTTACCAGAAAAAAAATGGCGTCAGCCTGGTTCTTGCGGTAGCGATTGCCTGCATTGCCGCAACGGTGCGGGGCACAGGCATTGCCGATACGGTAGCGGCCCTTGTTATTGTGCTGATATTTACTGCGGCAATCGTCAGCCAACAGGCGCAGCGGATGTTCAGGATGTCCGTGCTGGCGTGGATAGGCCTGATCAGCTATCCTTTATACCTGCTGCATGAAAACCTGATGGTGGCGATGATCATCAAGATCGGCAAATTCGCGCCGTGGATGCCCTCGGTATTGATGCCCGTTTTGCCTGTCGTGATCGTGATTGCGCTTGCCGCATTGGTGGCGCAGGTGGCGGAGCCCTGGCTCAGGCAGGTGCTGCGCGCCGGGATGGCGCGCATTGCGCCGCGCTCAAGAACCGTCCCCTGATTACTTCATGATTTTAGCGACCGGACTGAAGCGCAACCGGTGCGCGTCCGGCATGCCTGCTCCCAGCAGCGGACGCAGATAAAGCCGGAAGGCTTCCGTCACATCGGTGCCGCCGGCGGTGATGAATTCATCTTCCATCACACGTGTTTTGCCCGCGACCGCATCCAGCGCCAGCAATTCGTAATCTGCCGAATAGGAACCCGAGCGCTTGATCGCTACCGAGCCGTCGCGCTGACCCCACATCGCAAACTGTACGGCCTTTTCGCCGACTTCGCGCGCCTCGCGCTGATCCACGTCGGACACGCAACCCAGGAAGGAGCGCTGCAGGTAGCCGAAGGTATCGCCGCGCACCCGCTTGATATTCAGTTTTGCCTTGATCTCGTCGCACAGCAAGTCGGCCAGCGCGCCGGTGCCGGACAATTGCACATTGCCGTGGGCATCGCGCTCCACTTCCTTGGCCAGCAGGCTGGCGATGGCGGTGCCGGATGCATCGTGTATGCCTTCAGATACTGCCACCACGCAGCGGCCATAGCGTTGATAGGTGAGCTTGACGTCGGCCAGGAACTGTTCCATCGAAAAATTGCGCTCCGGCAGGTAGATCAGGTGCGGGCCGTCATCGGGAAATTTTTTGGCCAGCGCAGAGGCCGCGGTCAAAAAGCCGGCATGGCGGCCCATTACCACGCCTATGTACACGCCGGGCAGGGAGGCGTTGTCGAGGTTCGCTCCGGCAAAGGCCTGGGCCACAAAGCGCGCCGCCGACGGAAAGCCCGGCGTATGGTCGCTGCCGACCAGGTCATTGTCTATGGTCTTCGGGATGTGGATGCAGCGTAGCGGGTAGCCCTCCTTTTGCGCCTCCAGGCTGACGATGCGCACCGTATCCGAGGAGTCGTTGCCGCCTATGTAAAAAAAATGCCCGATCTGGTGCGCGCGCAAGACCTTGAAAATCTCCTGGCAATACTTGTCGTCCGGCTTGTCGCGCGTCGATCCCAGCGCAGAAGAGGGTGTGTTTGCGACAGCCTCCAGGTTCAGGCTGGTTTCCTGCGTCAGATCGACAAAGTCTTCATTGAGGATGCCGCGCACCCCGTGACGCGCGCCGTACACCAGTTTCACATTGCTGAAGCGCCGCGCCTCCAGCACCACGCCCGCCAGCGACTGGTTGATGACCGCAGTAGGTCCGCCGCCTTGGGCAACCAGGATTTTTCCAGATGTCATGATTTCCCTCTGTCGAATTAATTGTGAGCCGGACCGGCGGACTGTGGATAGCCGCAACGTCACGATAGCGCTTAATTGCATTGACAGCATATCGTTAAGCCCTGGGTAGCACAAGAACCTTGCCGACGCTGGCGGAAAGCGATCAAGGCGACGGGCGGCGCATGTGGACAAGGCGGCATGCCTGAGCAGTATCTTTGCTGCAAGGATATACTCTGCATTCTTGCCGGAATTTAACGCGGCCATTTTTTGGTGCAGGTTATCGGCGTCAGCGACTTTCATTTTGTAAGGGAACGCCAATTGGATGCAGCAGCAAAGGCACTAAACGCGGCCCATGCCGTACATGCGCTGGATATCGCGACTGCCGTCAGGCGCCAGCATGACGGCAGTTTTCTGGGCAGCACCAGCCCTGCGTATGGCAATATGGTCGGCCCGTTCGGCGGCGTGACTGCGGCAAGCTTGCTGCAATCGGTGCTGGTGCATCCTGATCGCCTGGGGGAGCCTGTGGCGCTGACGGTCAATTATGCGGGGCCGCTGGCGGATGGCGAGTTCAGCATGATTGCCGAGCCGGTGCGCACCAACCGTTCCACACAGCACTGGCTGATCAGGTTGTTGCAGGCCGGCGAGACGGCTGCCACGGCGACCGTTGTGACCGCGACGCGCCGCGCTACCTGGTCGGCGACTGAGGCCGGGTTCCCGGATGTTCCGGCCGCTGCCGATCTTGCCAGGACGCCGCCGCTGGAGCGCGCCGCCTGGACCGGCCGTTACGATATGCGCTTTGTGCGCGGCGGGCCGGATGCCGGTGGCGCCTGGACCTCCGATGCCGATCCAGGCGTAGCGGCTGATTCGGTCAGCCAGCTATGGATAAGGGATGAGCCGGCCCGGCCATTGGACTTCTTGTCGCTGGCGGCGATCTGCGATGCCTTTTATCCGCGCCTGTTTGTGCGCAGGCCCAAATGGGTGCCGGTGGGCACGGTGTCATTGACGACGTATTTTCACGCCGATTCAGCCATGCTGGCCGCATGCGGCGAGAGCGCCGTATTGGGAAGCGCGCGCATTGAATTTCAACAACGGCTACTTTGACCAGACGGCCGAGGTCTGGAGCGCTGGCGGTAAATTGCTGGCGACCAGCCATCAGGTGGTGTATTACAAGGAGTGACCGCAGCTCGGCGCCTTTTCATTTGCTGCCGGTCGCGCTTGCTTGCGGTCGCGCGGCCGGTTCCGCGCATGGGCGCTATTGCCGGCCATGCCGTGGACGCGATCCCATCAATTGCAGCCAGTTGGTGAACGTCGCGAGCGGGCTCCCGGCGCCGGCGGGCGAGCGGAACATCATGTGAAAACCGACATCCTTCAGCACGATGTCGGGAAACAGCTGTATCAGACGGCCGCTGTCCAGATCATCCTCAAGCAACTCCAATGAGCCCATGGCAACCCCGAGATTTGCTGAAGCGGCCTGCAGGCTCAGGAAAAAATGCTGGTAGACGTGGCCGCCGAGTTTGTTCGGCGGCGCGACCCCAGCTTGCGTCAGCCAGCGGCTCCAGGCATCGAGGCGGCTTTCCAGATGCAGTAGGCTGGCGTCGCATAAATCTTCCGGCCGGGTGATGGGCTTGCGCTCAAGATAGCCGCGCGACGCCAGCGGCGCCGATACGTCGTCCAAGAAGCGCACGCATTCGTAGCCGCTGAGCTGATGCGCTTCGCGGCGGATGATCACATCGTAGGGTTCCTTCAAATCGGCTACGGCGTCGCTGGCGGATGTCGTCACGCGTATCTCTATGCGTGGATTCTCTATCTGGAAAGAGGAAAGCCTGGGGATCAGCCAGCGCATCGCGATCGATGGCGTCGTGTTTACTTGTATCACCCGGTTTTTTCCCGCCATGTGCAACTGCTCTGCCGCGTACGCGATCCTGTCCAGGCTGGCCTTCACCTCTGTATAAAACTGCAATGCTGCATCGGTCGGCTGTACGCCGCGCGGACCGCGCGTGAACAACGCCTGGCCAAAGTGCTCTTCCAATAGCTTTAATTGCTGGCTTACCGCGCTGTGCGTCACATGCAGTTCAGCCGCGGCCAGTGTCAGGTTGCCGGTGCGGGCCGCGGACTCAAAGGCCTTCAGTGCTTTCAGGGGTGGTAGGGATCTTGCCATGGCATTAGATTTTCTATTATTGCCAACAGAAATTGTCGCTACTGCGGCTTTGGGATTTTCTCTATTCTATAGGTAAATTCTAAAGCAATAATAAATTATGGGAGAGCGGCTATGTTGGCATCAGATATTTATTCTAACAGTGTTGCGGTCCGGTATGGCAGATTCGGTATGATCCGGGAAGGTTGTCGGGGCTTGCTTTCTGCGGTGATGGGATGGGGTGCGCGCGTTCCTGCGCTGCATTCGGCGCAGGAGTTGGCCTACCTTGGTGCTGCCACGAATCATCAGGACCTGGAGCGACGCCTGTCCATGCTTGAAAACCGGCATCAGTTGGCGCTATGCCAATTGCAATCGTGGCCGGATTGAAGCAGGAAGAGCTGGCTAGCCCAGCATGTCGAACAAGGAGTGCGGCTGGCCGTCCTGTCCGGTGATGCCATTGCTGGATTGCTGGCTTTGCTTGGTATAAAAATCCACCAGTGCATTGGCTTGCGCCGTCAGTGCCTTGGCAACGCTATCCTTTTGTACTGCCAGTGAGGCGAGGTCTTTATTGACCTTGCTGAGGTCCTTGGCAATGCCGCCGTCGCCGGCGCTGACGCCTGCAATTTGCGCGGACCAGCGGTCGGCAATGCCGGCGCCGCTATTGGTGAATAATGCGGCGACGCTATCGGGGCCGCCGGCAATCGCGCTTTGCAGCCTGGCCTTGTCAATTTGCAGATCGCCATTGGCAGCGATGCTGATGCCGACGGCTGACAGGGGCCCGCTCATGCCTTTGACGGTGGAGCTCAGCTGGGTCTTGACCTGATCAACGATGGGGTCCGATTTTAAATCGCCTTGCTTCAGGTTGTTCAGGCTGAAATTCAGTGCATTGTAATTGCTGACCAGGGCATTGACGTTGCTTGCTATCTGGCCGGAGTTTTGCGCCACGGTCAGCGTGGCTTTCCCGACGGCGCTCAGGTTCAGCGTCACACCGGACAGGCCATCCTTGCCGGCCACGGTATTGGTCGGGCTGCTGACGGCGTTGCCGTCTACCGTCAGCTGCGCGTCTTGCGCGGCGGCTGTCTGGATTAACCCCTTGACGCCGGCGGGGTCGAAACTCAGCATTCCCTTCAGCACAGAGTCGCCGTTAACGCCTATGCGCATGCTGCCGGCCGCTCCGGCGGCGGAGTTCAGCATCAGTGCATAGCCGTCAGCTTTTTGCACCACACTGGCTTTGACGCCGATGCCGGCCTGGTTGATGGCCGCGGCGACGTCCTGCAGGCTGGCGCCGTTCGGGATGGAGACGGTTTTTGCGCCGTTGCCATTGGCGCTGAATGTGTTGCCGGTAGTCGTGCCGAATTCAAACTTGATGCTGGTGGCCGGGCCATTGACG